>JAITKB010000008.1 GCA_031278605.1 Tannerellaceae bacterium | reverse complement strand
TTTTACATTTCGAGGCTGAAAATGTAACCGCTTAGCTGTCAGCGATAAATTTACCTCACTCGAAAGAAAATTTCTCCGTACGGAAAAATTTATCTCTCCGTACGGAAAAATAAATTTCTTGGTACGGAAAAATTTATTTCTCGGTACGGAGAAGTTTATTTTCCGGTAAGGAAAACTTATTTTTGTAAATGAACATTTATTTTTTGAGTGAGCGTTAGGAATTTTTCACTACCGGGAGGCACAAACAAGCCCCTGCCCCGTCGGAATTCCGGCAGGGCAGGGGCGTAAGCTTCGCAAAAAAAAATCAACCGCTAATCGTTGATCGCCAATAAGAGTTCCTGCATGTTTTTCTTCAAGAGAGGATGACGCATTTGCGGCGCAATCTCAACCATAGGCGCCAGGACAAAACGGCGAAGATGCATCAGCGGATGCGGAAGAATGAGGCGGGGAAGGGTCAGGGTGAGGTCTTCGTAAAGCAAAATGTCAATGTCAATCACACGATCGCAATAGATTCCCTTGGTTTCCCGCCTGCGACCCAGATCGCGCTCGATTTCCTGCGTGAGGCAAAGCAAATCCAAAGGCCGAAAAGAGGTCTCCAGCGCCAGGGCGAGGTTCAGGAAATCGTTCCCGGACTCAAAACCCCAGGGTTCGCTCGCATAAAAAGAAGAAAGAGCGAGAATCCTTCCCGCCCTTTCCCCCAAGAAGGACACCGCCGCCGTAAGATGTTTCTGTTTTTCCCCCAGATTGGCGCCCAATCCCAGATAAGCCTTTGCCATATTATGATGCCGTCGGGGGTTGGTCAGAGAATCAGCATGGCGTCGCCGTAGGCCCCGAAGCGGTATTTCTCCTCGATGGCGATGCGGTAGGCGTCCATAATCCGGTCGTATCCACCGAAAGAGGCCGTCATCATCAGCAAAGTGGAGAAAGGCATGTGGAAGTTGGTCACCATGCTCGTGGCCACGCCGAACTCGTAGGGGGGGAAGATGAACTTATTGGTCCAGCCCTCGAATTCCTTCAAGTGGCCGTCGGTGCTTACCGCCGTTTCGATGGCACGCATGACGGAAGTCCCCACGGCGCAGATCCTCCTGTTGTTGTTTTTCCCCTCATTCACAATCCCTACGGCCTGCTCGTTGATGATGATTTGCTCCGAATCCATCTTGTGTTTGGTGAGGTCCTCCACGTCTATTTCCCGGAAATTTCCCAGGCCGGAGTGCACGGTGAGGTAGGAAAAACGGCAATCCTTTATCTCCAGGCGTTTCAGCAGTTCGCGGCTGAAGTGCAGCCCGGCTGCCGGCGCCACCACCGCCCCCTCCTCCGTGGCAAAGATGTTCTGGTAACGCGTCTCGTCTTCGGGTTCCACCGGGCGTTTGATGTATTTGGGAAGCGGCGTTTCCCCCATGGAAAACAAGGTTTGCTTGAAGTTATCCCGGTTTCCGTCGAAAAGAAAACGCAGGGTGCGACCCCGCGAAGTGGTGTTGTCGATCACCTCGGCCACCATGGAATCGTCGTTGCCAAAGTATAATTTGTTGCCAATGCGTATCTTCCGCGCCGGGTCAACCAATACGTCCCAAAGGCGATGCTCGGCGTTAAGCTCGCGAAGGAGGAAAACCTCAATGCGTGCCCCGGTTTTCTCCTTGTTGCCGTACAAGCGGGCGGGAAAGACCTTGGTGTTGTTGAAGATAAACACATCCTTTTCCACAAAGTAATCCAGGATCTCCTTGAATACCTTGTGTTCTATCTTGCCGGTTTTGCGATGCACCACCATCATGCGTGATTCATCCCTGTTCGGCACCGGGTGAGAAGCAATCAGCTCTTCCGGCAGCGTAAATTTGAATTTAGAAAGCTTCATATTGTGTAATTAATCTATTGTTTCCACGATTTCCTTCTCCAGGAAGGCGTCTATTTCTTCCACGGGCAGGCAGCCCTCAAGCCTTACGTCGCCGATCCTGGTCCGCTCCAGGGCGACAAGGTGCGCTCCCGATTGCAAAGCCCGGCCAATGTCTCTTGCCAACGCCCGGATGTAGGTCCCCTTGCTGCACACTACCCGTATGGTGATGAAAGGCAGGTTGCAGTCGGTCAGTTGCATTTCGTCTATCTGCAAGGACTTGGGCTGCAACTCCACGGTTTTTCCTTTCCGTGCGAATTTATAGGCCCTTTTGCCGTTTATTTTCACGGCGGAAAACATCGGCGGCACCTGCAGGATTGCACCCGTAAACGACTTCAGCGCCTCCTCCACAGCCTCCCTGGTGATATGTTCCGTGGGATAAATCCCGTCCACGTCCTCTTCCAGGTCGAAGGACGGGGTGGTTTCCCCCAGCTTTATCGTTGCCACGTATTCTTTCGTTTGATATTGAAACTCTTCGATTCGCTTGGTGGCTTTCCCCGTGCAGAGGATCATCACGCCGGTTGCCAGCGGGTCCAACGTTCCGGCATGTCCTACCTTGATCTTCTTCACCTTCAACTTCCTTGTCAGCTTATGGCGAAACCTGTTCACCAAGTCGAAGGACGTCCATGCTTTCGGTTTATTGAGATAAACGACCTCCCCTTCTATAAAATTCATCCGATAATTTGTAATGGGTGTCCTGTAAATAGCCATATCAGAAGAATGCCTCCCACAAGGATGCGGTAATAGCCAAAAGCCTTGAACCCGTAACGGGTAACGTATCCGATGAAGAAGCGAATGGCCAGCAAAGCAACCACAAAGGCGATGACGTTGCCCATTATCAGCGCCGGGAGGTTGCTCACAAGGAGGTCTGCGCCCTGGGGTTGCATAAAGAGTTTCAGCAGTTTGTAGGCCGATGCGGCAAACAGGGTGGGGACAGCCAGGAAAAAGGAAAACTCGGTGGCTGTTTTTCGCGACAGCCTCTGCGCCATGCCGCCCACGATGGTGGCCATCGAACGGGAGACGCCGGGAATCATCGCCATGCATTGGAAGAGGCCGATGCGCAGGGCTTTCCTGTCCGTCATCTCCCGGGATTCGCCGGGTTCGTCGGGTTGGTTAAAGAGTTTATCCACAAACAACATGAAGATTCCCCCGATGATAAGCATGGCGGCAACCACCTCTACACGTTCGAGCAAACGGTCAATGAAATCGCCCAACACCCCCCCGACAAGGGCGGCGGGAAGGAAGGCAATCAGCAAGTGACGGTAAAAGCCGACCGTGCGAAAAAAATACTTCCAATACAGGCAAACCACCGAAAGGATGGCGCCAAACTGTATAATCACCGTGAAAGCCTTTACGAAATCCGTGCTTTGGGTGCCCATCAGCCCCTGGGTAATAATGATATGGCCGGTGGAAGATACGGGCAAAAATTCGGTCAGCCCTTCTACGATTGCAATCAGAATCACTTCCGGGGCGCTCATTCTCCGTTGCGCTTGTCTTTGCTGTTTCGGAGGATTCCGAACAGCATCAGTCCGAATCCCGCCATGGTGACAAGCGGAGCGATTTGGATACGTCGCGGACTGAATAGGTCCGGGTTGAAGGAGACGTCACCGGCGGGCATTCCCCCTCCGCTCATAAGTACAAAACCAAGGATGATGATCCCCACGGCTATGATTATCAGGATAAAATTATCCTTCCCGAAGGCAAAATTTTCTTTCGACATGTTCTTAACTTTAATTTTTATATATAGTACAATTCATCAACTTTCATGCGCAGGTATCTGTTCACGGTCAAGACGGTAGCAACAACGGAAAGTATGAGACCCATCACGAATACGGAAGCAAAGACAAGCAGGAGCATTCCGACGTTCAGCATTTGCACAAAACCTGTCAGCTCGCCTTGCAGGTAATACAACGCGCCGATCAGCATCCATATTGCCAGGATGGATGCAAAAACACCACTCAGGATGTTGTGCCCCACGAAGGGTTTCCGGATGAAGTCGGGTGTTGCGCCTACGAGTTGCATGGTGTGGATAAGGAATCGTTTGGAATAAATCAACAACCGGATGGTGTTACTTATCAGCACAAAGGAAATAGCCGTAAGTATCAAGGCCAAAGTGAGCAAAACGGGGACAATTCTCTTGATATTATCGTTTACGATCTGCATCATATCTTTCCGGTAGGAGAGTTCGGATACGGAGGCGTAGGTTTTGAGTTTTCGTTCAATAACCGACAGGCTGTCGGTATTGGTGTATTGGGAATGAAGTTTGACGTCTATGGACGCCGACAGGGGATTGTAGCCGAGAAAAGTGACCGGATTTACGCCCAATTCGGCCGCCAATTCTTCGGCCGCCTGTTCCTTGGAGATGTATTCGGTGGATTTAATAAAGGGCAAATCGTCCAGGTTTTTCTGCATTTTCTTTATATCGGATTCTTTTATTCCGTCGACAAGCAGGATGGAAAAGGATATGTTTTCTTTCACGTAGTCCGACAATTGATTACCAAGCAAAGCCATTAAAAATATCAGGCCTAATAAAAAAAGCACCAAGGCAATACTGATAACTGAAGTAACGCGGGAGTTAAAAAAAGAAACAATACCTATTCTTTTGATTTCTGCCATCGGATTTTCTTAAATTTGTTTGCAAAAGAACAAATTATTTGCGGAATAAGGTAACGTTTTTATTTCTTTAACGTCTGTTTTCTAACAGAATCTTTCGTACTTTTACGCTCATGAAGCATGAGGTTTATTCTGTGAAAATTTATATTATAAAACAAATTGTATGAATCAGGTTCTATTTTTTACTCCGGAGGAGAAAGCCTTGTTTTTCTCCAAATACAAACAATTATTGCGTGCGGTGCGAGGCTTTGAAGAGAAGGGCGATCTGGCCCGGATTCGGGAGTTGATGCAAGGCGTGATCGCCCGGAATTGTTACGGAAGAGACCGGAACGGCATACACGGACTGCTGCGGAACATGGATACGGCACTGATTGCCGCCAACGAAATAGGACTGAGACGTACGCCGCTGCTGGCCCTAGTGCTCTACCGCCCTGTGCTGAAAGAATTGGTCCCGATAAACGAAGTGGAGATGCTGTTCGGCAATGAAGTGGCGCAGATTATTGGCCGTTTGCTGAAGACGTCCGATCTCTATGCCCGGAATACGGCGATTGATTCCGAGAATTTCCATCGCCTCCTCTTCTCTTTTGCCCAGGACGTAAGGGTTATCCTGCTAATGATTGCCGACCGTTTATATATGATGCGCATGGGGAAACTCCTTGCCGAGGCCGCCGATCGCGAACGCCTGGCCGGAGAAGCCACCTATCTGTATGCCCCCCTGGCGCATCGCCTTGGGCTTTATTCCATTAAAGGAGAGATGGAAGACCTTGCCCTCAAATATACCGAGCCGGAGCAGTTTGCCTTGATCAAAGCCAAACTGAGCGAGACCAAACGTTCGCGAGACGCCTACATTGCCGGGTTTATCAAGCCGGTAAAGGAGAAGCTGGAAGAAGAACATTTCGTGTTTGACATCAAGGGGCGTACCAAATCCATCCACTCCATCTACAATAAACTGAAAAAGCAACCGATTGAGTTTGAAAACATCTATGATCTGTTTGCCATCCGGGTTATTCTGGATATGCCTTTCGATTCGATTGGGAAGGAACGCTCGGAATGTTGGCGGGCGTTTTCCGTGATCACCAACATGTACCAACCCAATCCCAAACGGATGAAAGATTGGATCTCCATCCCCAAGAGCAATGGATACGAGAGCCTGCATACCACCGTTATGGGGCCGCAAAACCGGTGGGTGGAGGTGCAGATCCGTACGCGGCGAATGGACGAAATTGCCGAACGGGGATTGGCTGCCCATTGGAAATACAAGGGAGGGAAAGCGGAAAGCGGCCTCGATGAGTTCCTGAACAACGTACGCATGGCCCTCGAATCGAAAGAGACCAATCCCTACGACCTGATGAAAAACTTCCGCATGGATTTGTACAAGGACGAGATCTACGTCTTCACGCCTCAGGGCAAACTGATCAAGCTTCCCAAGGGGGCCACCGTGCTGGACTTTGCTTTTGCCGTACATACCGGCCTGGGGAGCAAATGCGTGTCGGCCAAAGTGAACCAGAAGAACGTCCCCATACGGCATATCCTCGGCAACGGAGATACGGTGATGGTGCAAACCTCGCCCACGCAATCGCCCAAACGGGGGTGGTTGTCGTTTGTAACCACCTCCAAGGCTCGGATCAAGATCAAGCAAGCCTTGCGTGAGGAGGTGGCCAAGAGCGCCGACTTTGCCCGGGAACTGCTGCAGCGACGATTCAAAAACCGGAAGATAGAACCGGACGAAGCCGTGCTGATGCGTTACATCAAGAAGAAAGGCTATAAGACGGTGACGGAGTTTTACCTGGATTTGTCCGACGGGAAGCTCGACCCCAACCAGGTGATGGAGGACTATCTGGAGTTGGAACGGAAGGAAAAGGAAGCGGGCGAAACCCCGGAGGTACGTAGCGCCGAAAACTTTGTAGCCATAACCGAAGCCGAAGCAACCGCATCGCAGGGGGAGTTGCTGGTGATCGACAAAGACCTCACGGGCATCGACTATAAGTTGGCCAAATGCTGCAATCCCATCTTTGGCGACGACATTTTCGCTTTTGTCTCCACCCAGGGAATAAAGATTCACCGCCTCGGCTGCCCCAACGAGCCGGAGATGCGTGCGCGTTTCGGTTATCGCATCGTGGAGGCGCGCTGGAGCGGGAAAGGGGCCAACGATTATGTGGTAAATCTCCTGGTGACCGGGCGCGACGACATCGCCATTGTGACCAACATCACTTCCGTGATTGGGAAGGAGAAAGGCGTTTCCCTGCGTTCCTTTACGATTGACAGCGTGGACGGTTTCTTTCAGGGGAATTTCGGGGTATTGGTAAAGGACTCCAACTCCCTGGCGCACCTTATCGGTAAGATCAAGAACACCAAGGGCGTTACCCGAGTGGTTCGTCTGGAGGATACTCGGTCGACAGGCCCATCTGCTCCGCCTTGCGCATCATAAAGGCGTGGGCTGCGGGGTATTCATTGGGGATTAGGCCATCGAGGATCGCCTGTTTGATTGCTTCTTTCAGTTCTCCCACGGGGCGGGACGGCGGCAGATGGAACGTGGCCATGATTTCTTCCCCGCTAACGGGCGGCTGGAAGTTCCTCACCCGGTCTTTTTCTTCTATTTCCGCGAGTTTTCCCCGCACGAGGCGGAAATTCTCTAAGAAACGTTTCACTTTCTCCGGGTTTTTGCTGGTAATATCCGCTTCGCATAGCAGCATCAGGTCGTCGATGTCGTCGCCGGCATCGAAGAGGAGGCGTCTGACGGCCGAATCCGTCACTTCTTCATCTCCCAGGGCGATGGGGCGCATGTGGAGGTTCACCATTTTCTGCACGTATTTCATCTTCTCGTTCATGGGCAGTTTCATTCTCCGGAAGATGCCGGGGACCATGCGTTCGCCTATGAAGTTATGGTTGTGGAAGGTCCATCCCTGGCGGTTATCCCAGCGTTTGGTTGCCGGTTTGGCAATGTCGTGCAGGAGGGCGCTCCAGCGCAGCCAGAGGTTGTCGCTGTGCCGGCTGAGGCGATCGAGCACCATGAGCGTATGGGCGAAATTATCCTTATGCCCGATGCCTTCTTTCGTTTCCACGCCTCCCAGGGCGCTGAGTTCGGGGAAGATCAGCGGGAGCAGGCCGGAGAGATTCAGCAGTTCAAAGCCTATGGAAGGTTTGGGGGAGAGGACGATTTTGTTCAGTTCGTCGGCAATGCGTTCTTTCGATATAATAAGGATACGTTCCCGGTTCCGTTCGATGGCCTCGAAGGTCTCCGCCTCGATAAAGAAGCCGAGTTGCGAGGCGAAGCGTACGGCCCGCATCATGCGTAAGGGGTCGTCGCCGAAGGTTATATCCGGGTCGAGCGGCGTGCGTATGGTCTGGTTATCCAGGTCGCGGACGCCGTCGAAGGGGTCCAGCAGTTCGCCGTATCGTTCGCGCCTCAGGCAAAGGGCGAGGGTATTGATGGTAAAGTCCCGTCGGTTTTGGTCGTCTTCCAGCGTTCCGTTCTCCACGATGGGTTTGCGGCTGTTGCGCGTATAGGATTCTTTCCTTGCCCCTACGAACTCCAGTTCCCAGGCCCGGCTTTTCACATGGGCTGTTCCAAAGTTCCGAAACACGGTCAGTTTGGCGCCCCGTCCCAGCTTTTCGGCCACGGCCTGTGCCAGGGCGACGCCGCTGCCCACTACCATAATATCTATATCCCCGGAGGGACGGTTCAGCAACAAGTCCCGCACGTAGCCACCAATCAGGTAAGCCTCCACCTGCAGTTCTTCAGCCGCTTCGGCGACTATCGTAAAAGGTTCTTTCCAATCCAACATAGCCCAATCCATTCTCATTCTATCATTATATTATTCTACCTTGCAAATATACGACACTTTTAGCGGGTAGCGGGCAGTGGATTGGGGGTTTGCGGTTAGGGGTTGATAGTCAGGGAGTTTCCTTTTCTCTCTTCTCCCTTTGGAATGCTTTTGGAATCGAGCGAAATTTTCTGTGCACTCCGGCAAAATTTTCTGTGCACTCCGGCAAAATTTTCTGTGCACTCCGGCAAAATTTTCTGTGCACTCCAGCAAAATTTTCTGTGCACTCCAGCTTCAGCTCCTGTGCACAGAAAATTCAGGGGGTAAAGGGGGGGGGGAACTTCGCGAAATAAAACCCTATATTTGAGGATTGTATTAACCATATTAATATTGTATCAACCATTTAATACTGAAGAACAATGAAACATTTCATCTTATGCTTATGCATCGTCGCCCTGTGCCCGGCGGTAATGGCCGGGGATAACCTCCTGGAGAAAGCCTCCGCCGCCCATTGGCTCGCCAACCAAGTAGATGCTCTGGGCCTCAAGCTGTACGTATACAGTGATTATTCCGATTCGCGCAACCATTTCACCCAGCGGGGCGTGATGAAAAGCGGCGCTGGGGTGGAAACGCCGCAAATGAACGAGGCCCGGACCGAGGCATACTCCGGCACCAGCGCCATAGGCGTAAACCTCTCGCTCAAAGGCGATGAATGGGCGGGCTTTTACTTCGGCAACGGCGTGCAGACGCCGGGGGCCGAGCCACGCTACGACTGGGGCGAACTTCAGGCAGGCTTGAACCTCGCCGGAGCAACCCGGCTGGTCTTCCATGCCCGCTCGGAAGGCAACCCAACGACCCGGGTCAACTTCTTCGTCGGCGGCAACGGCAGCGGGGCGAGATACCCCGACTCCGACCGCCGGGAAACCGGCTACGTAACGCTGACGTCCGAATGGCAAAGGTTTGAAATCGACCTCCGGAACGCCGACCTCTCGTACATCTCCGGGGGATTCGGTTGGGTAACCAACTACCTCAGCAACCCGACCTCCAGGGGCGAGGTTTCTCTTGGTTTCCTCGTGGACGATATTTATTACGAGTTTGCCACCCCGCGCCCCGGCGCCGTCTTCCCGGCGAGCTACGAGCCTGTTGCGCTCGACCGCGACGGGTATTTCATCAACTCGGTGGCCTACTCCTACGATCTGGCCATGACCGTATTGGCCCTCGCCTATGCCGACCGGATGGAGCAGGCCTGCAAAGTGGCCGACGGCTTGCTTTTCGCCCTGAATCACGACCGTAAGTTCTCTTCCTCCGAACGCGGCCTCCGCAACGGATACGCCCCGGGGAATCCCTCCTCCTTCCCCGGATGGGCCTCCTCTTCCGGGAAGTCGCCCTTTGCCCGGCTCATGGGGTTTCTCGACGTCAACTCCGGGGAGTGGTGGGAGGATTATTACAGCGACTCCTTCTCCACGGGCAACAACGCCTGGGCCATCCTGGCCTTCCTTGAAGTATGGCGTCGGTCGGGCACAACGAGCTACCTGGAAGCGGCCTGCACCCTGGCCGACTACCTTCACACGCTGAAAGACAATACCAACGGAGGCTTCAAGGGCGGATGGGAAGGATTCGACGACAACCAAAAGAAAGCCGGATACATCAGCACCGAACACTGCATCGACATCTTCAGCGCCTTGACCCAACTGGCCGACGAACTGGAGAAAAACGCCCGGACGCCGCCCAGCGGACACACGCCGCAGTTCTACCGGGAGGACGCCGCCCATGCCCGCGAGTTTGTCCTTCGCATGTACGATGCTTCCCAGGGGCTTTTCTATACGGGGACGCAGTCCGAGGGGACAACCCCCAACCGCGACGTGTATCCGCTCGACGTCAATACCTGGGGGTTGATGGCCTTCCATGACGACCCGGCCATTGATCCGGCGCGCATCCTGGCCACCATCGAAAGCCGCTTCGCCGCCGAAGGGATGTACGACTTCAACGACGATAAAGACGGCATCTGGTGGGAAGGTTCGCTCCAGAAAATCATCGTCGAGAAAGTACTGGGTCATACCGCGAAATACGCCGAACAACTGGCCGTGGCCAACGCCGCAGCCCAAAACAACGGCAGCATCACGGCAGCCAACCGCGACGGCCTAAGCACCGGCATCTGGCTGGAAGGCGTCCAGGCCGACGGTTCGCCCAAAGGCAACGAATGGAAATACAACCAACGCATCCACACCGGAGCCACCGCCTGGCTGGCCCTGGCGCAACTCGGCGTCAATCCCCTGGAACCCAAACGTTCGGCAAGCGCTCTGGCGCCTCCCCTGTCGGCACAAGCCCAAAGCTTTGTCCACCAGGGCAGGCTCTACGTATGGGGTGTTGCGGGGAATGTTCCGGTAAGAATTTATAACCTCCTCGGGCAGGAGATCGCCCGCAGCAAATCCTCCCCCGCAGGCAACGACCAACGCTCCTTCGCCCTCCCCGGACGCGGAGCCTACATCGTGACGGCAGGAACGGAAAAGTGGAAAGTAGTTTATTAGTTTATTAGTCAATCTCCGAAAACCTCAGCGAAAGAGGGCCAAGGTCTCAGGCTTACCGACATCCACCAGGACAGAGCCCGGGGAACGATAGGAACGGATCGGAAGGCGGATGCAGACGGAAAGGTAGAAGTCGACGATGGAAAACCGGCCCGTCCACTCCTCCATCAGCTCGAATATACGGGGAGAAACCATGTGCACCCCGCCGAAAGTATAAGGGGTATAGGCCTCGGGAGAGAAATCGGGATAAAAAGACCGGATCTCTCCCGTTTCTTTGTTCTGCCAACCGCAAAGGCGGTCGTGTGCGTCGAAAAAGAGACTGCGAACGGAGTTGCGGCTGTCGACAAGCAGGGTAGCCAGGACGCCCGCTTCTTTCCGGTGACTGCGATAGAAAGCCCCCAGGTCTACGTCCGAGAGAATATCCACGTTGTGCACAAGGAAAGGCTCCCGGCCCGACAGGAATTCGGCAGCCTGCTTGATGCCTCCGCCGGTATCCAGCAGGTAGTTCCGTTCGTCGGAAACATGAATGGTAAGCCCGAAGTTGCCATTGGCCTTCAGGAAGGCGAGGATCTGCTCGCCCAGATGATGTATGTTGATGGTTATTTCGTTAAATCCGGCGGCCTTTAGTTTCAGCAGCAGATGCTCCAGCATGGGTTTTCCCCGGAGCGGAACGAGGGCTTTGGGCGTCGTATCCGTCAGCGGGCGGAGACGCTTGCCCAGGCCGGCGGCAAGAATCATGGCTTTCATGGCATGGCGGCTTCAAAGATTTGTTCGATGTTCTGCTCCCGGTGCGTCAGGTGTATCCGCACGCCGAACTGCCGGTGAAGCCGTTCGGCCAGTTGCTGGGCGGAATAGACCGAGCGGTGTTGCCCCCCCGTGCATCCGAAACACACCATCAGGCTGGTGAATCCCCGCTCCATGTATCGTTTCACCGAGGCCTCCACCATACCATAGACATGTTGCAGGAAGGCTTCTATTTCGCCTTCTTCTTCGAGGAAACGCACCACGGGTTCGTCCAAGCCGGTGAAGTGGTTGTAGCGTTCGTACTTGCCGGGGTTGTTCACGGCGCGGCAGTCGAAGACGAATCCTCCGCCGTTGCCGGCCGGGTCGTTGGGAATACCCTTCTTGTAGGCAAAGCTGACGATCCTTACCTCCAGGATACGCCTTCGTATATCGTCCGAGAATTGCTTGAGGCGGGTCAGTTCCCGCAGAACGGAGCAGAGGTAAGGATATTCGGCATAGGTTTCGCGCAGCAGTTTGCGGAGGTTCTCCATCGCAAACGGTACGCTTTGTATAAAGTGGGGTTTCTTCTCGAAATACCCCCGGAAGCCGTACGTGCCCAGTACCTGCAAGGTGCGGAAGAGCACAAAATGACGCAACTGACGAAAGAAGTGCTCCTCGTTCACCGGGCGGAACGCGGCGAGCGCCCGGATGTACTCCGTCAGCAGTTCGTTTCGGAGATCGTCCGTAAAATTGGCCTTTGCCTGCCAGAGGAAGGAAGCCACGTCGTAGTAGACCGGACCCCGGCGTCCGCCCTGAAAGTCGATGAACCAGGGATTGCCGTGGCGGATCATCACATTGCGCGACTGAAAATCGCGGTACAGGAAGGTGTCGGAGGAATCCTCCAGCAAGGTATCGCTCATCTGTCGGAAGTCGTCCTCCAGGCGGTCTTCCTGAAAATCCATACCGGTGGCCTTGAGAAAGCAGTACTTGAAGTAGTTCAGATCCCAGAGGACGGAGCGGCGGTTAAATTCGGGCTGCGGATAGCACCGGGAGAAGTCCATGCCTTGTGCCCCCTTGCATTGCAGTTCGGGCAGCAGGGCGATGGTTTTGTGCAACAGGCGCCGCTCGGTTTCGTCGAACACGCAACTTTGCCGTCCTTTCTCTATGGCGTGGAAGAGGAGGGTATCGCCCAGATCCTCCTGAAGATAAAAGAGGTGATCGTTCGTCGAGGCATAAACCGAAGGCACGGGCAGGGCTTTCTCCCGGAAATGTTTCGCCATGTACATAAACGCCCGGTTTTCTTCGGCCGATGTGCCGTATACGCCGATGAGACTCCCGGCGCCCGTGAGGCGGAAGTAGCGTCTGTTGGATCCTGAGGAGGGGAGTTCCGTGATTGCTTTTGCATCACACCCGGTATGGGTGCGATACAGTTTCTTTAATGGGTCGGTTATCATACGGTCTTTTTTCCGGAGATGTTACGGGGAAGAAAACCTGGCGCCGAGGTACACGAACAATCCCAGGCAAACAGCCAGGAGAAGGAGCAAGACCAGGATTTGCTTTTCCATCGGAAGATTCCTCAACAGGGGGACGTGGCGGGCCCATCCGGCGACGGTTTGAATTTCCTCTTCTTCTTCGGGGAGGTCGTCTTCCCGGAGGTATCCTTCGTTTTTCATCACCTCGAGCGCCCTGGGGGCGTCGCTCTCCAGCAGTTCCACGCGCGCGCCGCCCAGATCAACGCATCCGCCCAGGAGCTGCGAGGTGTATTCGTTCCTCAGATAACAGGCGATTCCTTCCGATTGCAGCAGGGCGATCAGGGTTTGTGCTTCTGCCGGGTAGGGGAAGCGGGCGATTTCCACCATTTTGTCGGTTGTTGCATCCATCTCTTGGGGGGGACTATCTGTTTTCGGAGGCGCGAAGGAGTTTCAATCCTGCCGACAACCATAGGGCCACGTCGGCGGGATAATATTGCAGGTTGGGATCCGGCTTTCCCAGCTGACGTCCGAGGCGAACGATCACGGCGTTTTCCTCCGGGATGGCAAATACGTATTGCCCCTGAAGCCCTTGCATGGAAGAAATCCGGAGACCGTCGTAGGTAAGGCTCCAGAACTGGAAGCCGTAGCGGCGGTTCATGTTCTTTCGTCGGACGTCGGTCAGCGTGGTATCCGCCTCAAGGGCCTCCCTGAGGTAGGATTCCGCCACCAGGGGTACGCCGTCCCAGTATCCTTTGTTGAGGATGAGCTGTCCGAAGCGGGCAAAGTCGCGGGCGTTGGTGTTGAAACAGCAGTAGGCCTTTTCCATACCGTCGGCTTTATCCAGGCTCCAGAGGGCGTTCTCTTCGGCATGAAGGGGCGTCCACAATTTACGCGAGACATAGCGGCTGAGGGATTCTCCCGTGGCCTTTTCCAGGATAAAGGCCAGGAGTTGCGTTACGCAACTCTGGTAATTGAAGTATACGCCGGGCTTTTCTATCTGTTTCATGCCCAGGGCGAGGGCGCGAAGGTCGTTGCCGTAATAGAGTTTGGTGACGGGCGAGAAGGGCGAGGAGTAAGCCTCCACGAAATCCATCCCTGCGCTCATGGTGATCAGGTGTCGGAGCGTAAGTGTTTCCCCGTCAAAGGCGCCGAATTCGTCGAAGAAATCGCTCACCGGCTGGTCGATGCTCCGGATAAAGCCGTCGTCGATGGCGCAACCCACGGCCAGGGAGACGATGCTCTTGGCCATGGAGAAGGAATTACTGAGCGATTGGGGCGAAAACCCTTCCCAGTAAGACTCAAACAGCAATTGACCGTTCCGGATAACGACAAAGGCCACCGTTTCGTATTGTTCAAACAGCGCCAGGTCTTCCTCCTCCAGGGAGAGTGCGCCGTAGGCGGGGGCCTTTTCCCAGGGTTGGGGCGAGAGGGCTTCCACGGTTCGGTTTTCAAAGATCGGGTATTGGTCGATCTTCGGGTATAAATGCATCAGGGTTTGCCTCAGGTAATAATTGGAGGGCAACATCAGGTAGCCTCCTGCAAGGGCGAGTAGGGCCGCAAGGAGGCAGAGGATTCGTCGGATAAGCTTCATAAGGGGGTTGTATTATCTGTTTATTGATACCACGAGGCGTACAGGTGGTAGTTGTTTGCAATCTTTTGATTGATTTCCTTGGCCTGTGCCGGCTCGACTTTCTTGACGAAGCGGGCCGGGACGCCGGCGTAGAGGCTTCCGGCCTCCACGATGGTTCCGCCGAGCAGGACCGAGCCGGCTGCTAGGATGGCTCCTTCGCCGACGACGGCATGATCCAGCACCACGGCGCCCATCCCGATCAGCGCCCCGTCGCAGATTTTGGCTCCGTGTATGGTTACGTTATGGCCGACCGAGACGTCGTTGCCGATTTCTACCACCGATTTTTCGTAGAGGGTGTGCAGCACGGAGCCGTCCTGTATATTCACTCCGTTGCCGATGCGAATGGCGTTGACGTCGCCCCGCAAAACGGTGCAGAACCAGATGCTGCACCCCCGGCCTATGGTCACATCGCCTATCACGACGGCGTTGTCTGCCAGCCAGGTATCTTTTCCTATGGAGGGCGTGAATCCCCTCACTGATTTAATCAGCGCCATGCGTGGGGGGGGTTATGGTTTGTGTTTTTTCCTTCAGCCATAGGCGTTCTTCTTCCGGGAGATGCGGAGCCAGGCGTTCGTAGACCATCTCGTGGTAGTGGTTCAGCCAGGCGAGTTCCTCCCCGGAGAGCATCGAGGGGATCAGGAGGCGAAGGTCAATGTAGCAGAGCGTCAGCGTTTCAAAGGAAAGAAACTCCCCGGACTCGGTTTGGCAGTCTTTGACCACGGCCATCAGGTTTTCGGTGCGTATCCCGTACTGATGGGTGCGGTAAATACCCGGTTCGTTGCTCAGGACCATGCCCGCCTGCAGGGTTACGGGGTTTTCTTCCATGCGGATGCTCTGGGGACCTTCGTGTACGTTGAGGCAATGCCCCACGCCGTGTCCCGTGCCGTGCAGGTAGTTGATTCCCGCATCCCACAGGGGTTTGCGGGCGAGGACGTCCAACTGCGATCCGCGCGTGCCGAGGGGGAAGCGGCATTGGGCCAAGGCGATATGTCCCTTCAATACGCGGGTGAAATCCTCCCTCATCGCCTGGGTTGGCTCGCCCGGGGCGAGGGTGCGCGTAATATCGGTCGTTCCATCCAGGTATTGGGCGCCGGAGTCCACCAGCAGAATGCCTTCGGGGCGTACCACCGCGTCCGTGGCGGGTGTGGCGCTGTAATGGACAATGGCGCCGTGGCCGGCATAGCTGCAAATGGTCCGAAAACTGTCGGAGACGTACAGGGGCTGCTCGGAACGCAGGGTGGTAAGCGTCTCGGTGAGGCTGATTTCCGTGGGTTGCGCGCCCTCGGCGAGTTGTTTTTCCAGCCCATGGAAGAAGCGCGTAAGGGCCACGCCGTCGCGGAGCATGGCGCGGCGGAAGCCGGCCAGCTCCACGGGGTTCTTCACGCTCTTGAGGTGGTTGGCCGGGGTGAGGTCTTCCAGGAGCGTTCCCCGCTGCAGGAGGAGGTTATGAAGGGTTTCGGGGGTTTTGTCCGGGTCGACCAGGATGCGTTGATGGGGGGGGATCCGCTCCAGGTAGGGGATGATTTGCCCATAGTCGGCAAGGATGACGCCCCGGTCGAGGAGTTGTGTTGCGACCTCCTCGGTCAGCTTTTGGCGTGCGATAAAGAGCACCGATTCCTGCATCGAGATAAAAGCATAGGCCAAGGCTACCGGATTATAGTCCACGTCGTTTCCCCTTAGGTTGAAGGTCCAGGCGACTTCATCGAGGGCGCATAGCAACAAGGCCTCGGCCCCGGCCTTGCGCAAACGGGAGCGGATCGCCTCCAGCTTATCCGCCACGGATTGCCCGGTGATTTCATCCGGCAGCATGAAGGCCATGGCCTGGGGGAGCGGGGGACGATCCTCCCAGACCTCGTCCAGGAGGTCCCATTCGGTATTCAGGCGTACCGGTTTTGCCCCGAGCAGACGTTCCAAGCGACGCACCTCCGCGGCGCTGACGGACATCCCGTCCATTCCCACCACGCCCCCCACGGGGAGTTCCTCCAGGAGGAAATCATGCAGGGCAAGGCTGTCGGGCAATCCGGTTTTATACAGTTCGATACCCGATCCCCGGAGCTGCTCTTCCGCCTGGAGGAAGTAGCGCGAATCCGTCCACAAGCCGGCCTTACGGTGGGTCAGGACAAGCCTGCCGGCCGAGCCCGTAAAGCCGGAGATCCACTGCCGCGTCTTCCAGCGATCGGGCACATACTCGCTCAGGTGGGCATCGCCTCCGGTTATCAGGTATGCCTCCATGTCGTGTTGCCGCATTGTTGCCCGCAGGGCGGCTATCCGTTTTTGTCTGTTCATATTTATATGGTATTTATATGGTATAATGGATTACAAACATAAGAAAAAATCCGCATACGCTTCGCCCCCCGGACGTGTCCGAAAGTCGATCACACAGTGAGCTACCTCCAAAAAACTGTTTTCAAGCTCGATCACACAGTGAGCTACCTTCAAAAAACTGTTTTGGAGCTCGATCACACAGTGAGCTTGGTCCAAAAAACTGTTTTGGGGCTCGATCACACAGTGATCCCCGATAAACACCGCGCCCGGCTTTCGGAAGAAACTATAAACAGCCTCTAAAATAGTTTAAATATACCCCGCTCACCCTGGTAAAGCCGAAAATGTTTCTATTTTTGTCGGTCGAATACGTAATCAACCTCTCATTACAGAATGAAAAATAACAAGGTACTGTTTATTATCGGATGCGCCCTGATGTTGCTGGCCTCGTGCCTGGGTAGTGGCGATAGTTATACTACGGATGATATACAGGATGCACAGATAGCCTCGCTCGTACTCTCACACGATTCGGTGGAAGGTCTTGGGAATGTGAAGTTCACCATTGACCAGATAAACGGGCTCATCTTCAACAACGACTCCCTCCCTTACGGCACGGAAATAGGAAAAGTGGTCTGCACGCTGACCTACTCCGTCGGCGTCGGCTCGGTCAGGGTTGTACAGGAAGCCCTGGGAGACACCCTTTGGTGGAACGGGACGGATTCCCTGGACTTCTCCCGCGCGGTAGGGTTTACCACCCTCGCCTACGACGGGAAAACGGAGAAAACCTACCAGGCCTGGGTGAATATTCACCGGGAACAACCCGATTCGATGGTTTGGGAATCCCTTAGCCTCCCCGCTTCGGACGCCAGGGAACGAAGCGTGGTGAAATTCTCCTACAACGACAACGACGCCTACCTGATGTATGTGAAAACCTCCGCCTCCTGCCTGCTGTATTACTCCGGAGATGCGGAACACTGGGCGGAACTTCCGCTAACGGGGCTGCCCGGGGTTGCGGATATTTCGCAAATCACCCCCTACGAAAACACCCTGTATGTGCCCGTGGCTCCCGCCGGCCTCTACCGCTCAAGCGACGGGCAAAACTGGACCATCCAGGAAGACGCTCCAGCCGTCGGCACAATCTTAGGCCTGGTCCGGGAAGGTCGAGACACGCCCCCGCTCCTGGCCGCCATCCTGCGCAACGAAGAGGCCGATGTTTTCGCAGCCATGAACAGGGAAGGGCAATGGACGGAAGGAAACACCGTGCCCGAGAACTTCCCCGTCAGCGCCTTCGGCCACATCAGCTATAACCGCATGAATCACGAATACCTGTCGGTCGTAGCCGGCAAGAACCGCCGAGACCGGGCGCTGAACACCACCTGGGCAACGACAAACGCAACCTCCTGGGCCCTCCTCAGCGGAGAAGACGAGAACTTCTTCGAACCCAAGTCCGGCATTATGCTCACCCTGTACGATGATATGTTTTACCTCCTGGGAGGGATCAACGCCGCCGACCAAGCTTCAAAAGAAATCCATCTCTCCATAGATAACGGAGCAACCTGGTTCGTGGCCGACACCCTGAAAAACTTTCCGGAGAACTACCCACCCAGAGGCTATGCATCGGTCCATGTCGATGCGGCAAACCATCTGCTCCTCTTCGGAGGCAAAACAAGCGAGCAAGGAAAATCCCTGAATGAACTCTGGCGCGGACGAATCAACCGCCTGAAATAACCCCTGATGATGCCCCCCGTGTCCTTTCAACCCATGACAGTCCTTACGATTCTCCTGCTCGGCGCCTGCCCAGCCCTCCGGGCACAGGAATACAAATACGAAGTAGGAGGAATGGGCGGAGGCGTCTTCTATATGGGAGACGTAAACAAGAACACCTTGTTCCGTGAGACGCATCCGGCCTTCGGCGGCATATTCCGCTACAATCCCAACCTGCGTTGGGCCGTGAAGGCGAACCTGATGTGGGGGCAGATTTCCGGGACAACCTCCGCCCAGGAAAACGTGTTCCCCCAAAACACAACGGCTTCTTTCCGCAGAACCCTCCTGGAGGTGGGAGGACAAATGGAATTCAACTTCTTCCCCTACAGCGACAAATTTGCGTATGCCAACGCCAAACGCTTTACCCCCTACCTCCTCGTAGGCCTGGGAGCTACCATAGCCCCGGGAGACGGACGTACATTCCTCGGACTGAACCTTCCCTCCGGCATCGGAGTGAAATACAAGATAAAAAACAGAATCAACCTGGGATGTGAGTTCTCCGTCCGCAAGTTGTTTGCCGACGACCTGGATGTAACAGACAAGCAGAACACCCTACTGGATAATCCCTACCGGATAAGCGAAAACAGTATATGGAAGAATAAGGACTGGTATTCCTTTTTGCTGCTTTCCCTCACATGGGAGTTTGGTCTGAGTTGCGCCCCGTGTAACAACCGTAATTTGGAACTTTAATAACAGGATATAACAGGAACAAGAATACATGTCGTTGATCGAAAAGATAGATAGGAAACATTTACCACAACACATTGCCGTTATCATGGACGGCAATGGCAGGTGGGCCAGGGCGAAGGGAAAAGATCGCCATTTCGGACATCAGGAAGGAGTGGTAGCTGTGCGCAAAATAATGGAAGCCGCCGCCAAAGTCGGCCTGAAGTATCTGACCGTCTATACCTTTTCCAACGAAAATTGGAATCGCCCGGAAGAAGAAGTTCGGGCGCTGATGGAACTCTTCGTCATAGCCGTCCGCCGTGAAACGCCCGATCTGATGAAAAACAATGTCCGCCTCATAGCCATAGGCAATCTGAAACGCTTGCCGGAACACGTATCTGCCGCATTAAACGAATGTATGGAACACACGGCGGCAAACACGGGAACTACATTAGTCCTTGCCCTTAGTTATTCCTCCAGATGGGAGATAACGGAAGTTGTAAAACAAATGTCACAAGAGGTGTTGAACAAGAAAATAAATCCCAACGATATAAACGAGGCGATGATCTCGCGCCGTTTAATGACCGGGGAAATCCCGGACCCCGACTTGTTGGTCCGGACAGGAGGAGAGAAACGAATAAGTAACTTTCTGTTGTGGCAACTGTCCTATTCCGAACTTTACTTTACCGAGATCTTCTGGCCTGATTTCAGAGAAGAAGAATTGTATGGAGCAATAGTGTATTACCAGCAACGCGAACGCCGGTTTGGTAAAACAAGCGAACAATTAAATCTATAAAACAAACGCTGTTTATATGTGTAAGAGAATCGTGCTGTTTATTATTTCCCTAAGCTTTGTTTTTGGAGCATTTGCGCAGGAAACCGATACCGTAACGGTAGTTGAAACACCGGCCGAAGTGCCGGTCATCTCGTATTCGTTGACGTCCAAAAAATACAAAATAGCAGACATCAAAGTATCGGGACTGAACAAAGAGGTGTATGAAGACTTCACCATCATCGGCCTTTCCGGCCTTTCCGTGGGAGATGAAATTACCGTGCCGGGCGACGACATAACGGCTACGGTGAAACGCTTCTGGCGACACGGCTTGTTCTCCGAAGTCAAAGTGTTGGCAACGAAAATAGAAGGCAACCAAATCTGGCTGGAGATTCAACTGAAACAACGTCCACGCGTTTCGCAGGTGAACTATAACGGAATAAAGAAAGGCGAACGCGAAGAGTTGGAAACCCGTTTAGGATTCCGAAAAGGCTATCAGGTAACGCCGAACTTAATGGATCGGGCCAAGACGCTTATCCAAAAATATTTCGACGGAAAAGGCTTTAAGAAAGTCGATGTGGATATTGTTCAGAAAGACGACCTTGCCCACGAAGGAGAGGTCATCCTGGATATCAATATCGACAAACATGAAAAAACAAAGATCAATCAGATCGTTTTTACCGGCAACAACCAACTGACCGACATCCAACTGAAAAAGGCAATGAAGAAAACAAACGAAACCTTCTCCCTTCCGCGCCGCTTTAAAACCAGTATCCTGGAATTGTTCAGCACAAAGAAATTCACAACGGAAGAATACGAAAATGATAAAAACAACCTGATAAGCAAATACAATGAATATGGATACCGAGACGCCGTATTATTGGCCGACAGTGTAGTAGAACATAACGAAAAGTCGGTAAATATCTATCTGACGATAGACGAAGGACGGCAATACTACCTGAAAGATATCCGCTTTGTGGGAAATACCCAATACCCCACCGATTACCTGATGGCTATCCTGCAAATGAAGCCGGGAGAGGTGTATAACCAGAAAAAATTAGACGAACATCTGAATACCGACGACGAATCCGTCGCAAATGTATACTACAATAACGGCTATCTCTTCTTTGGCGCCGACCCGGTGGAAGTGGAAGCCGAGAACGATTCCATTTCGCTGGAAATACGCATCCAGGAAGGGCCTCAGGCAACCATCAACCGCATCATCATCGAAGGCAATGACCGGCTGTATGAAGACATCATACGCCGGGAACTGCGAACCAAACCCGGCGCCTTGTTCAGCCGGGAAGAGTTGGTACGTTCCGTCAGGGAACTGGCGCAGATGGGGCACTTCGACCCGGAAAACCTGGCGCCCCAACCTATACCCGATCCCGAAAGCGGTACGGTAGACATTCGCTTCCCCCTGGTCTCGAAAGCAAACGACCAAGTGGAATTTTCCGCCGGATGGGGGCAGGTAGGCGTCATTGGTAAGGCAAGCCTGAAGTTTACGAACTTCTCCATGAAGAATTTCCTGCATCCCAAAACCTATAAAGGCATCATACCGCAAGGCGAAGGACAAACACTCACAATAAGCGGCCAGACCAACGGACGTTATTACCAAGGATACAGCATTTCCTTCATGGACCCCTGGTTCGGAGGAAAACGCCCCAATACCTTATCCGTCAGTGCGTATTATTCCAAACAATCGGACATCAACACGAATTTCTATTCAAACACCCTGTCGAACTATGGATACGGATCCTACTACGGAAGCTACGGAGGATACGGCGGATACGGGAACTACGGAAGTTACGGAAGTTACGACCCGTACAATAGCTACGAACTGGCTTACGACCCGAATAGAACCATCGAAATGATTGCCATCTCGGCAGGATATGGGAAACGATTGAACTGGCCGGACGACTACTTCCAGTTTATGGCGACGCTGAACTACCAGATATATAAGTTGAATAATTGGACTTATTACCAATATATATGGGGATTTACAAGCGGCGTCAGCCACAACATCAACCTGGAATTATTGCTGCAACGCAGTTCCATAGACAATCCGCTTTATACACGTCGGGGGTCTCAGTTTACCTTCTCCCTGAGCGCTACGCCACCCTATTCCTTATTCGACGGAAAGGATTACGCATCCATGGCTGCTGCCGAAAGAAACAAACTGATAGAATATCACAAATGGAAGTTCAAGGCAAAGGTGTATACCCCAATAATCCCAACGGCAACACGCACCCCGGTCTTGATGTCGCGCCTAGAATATGGTTTCCTCGGACATTACAACTCCCATAAAATATCTCCCTTCGAAGCCTTTTACATGGGAGGAGACGGTATGACGGGATACACCGGCATCAATGCCGCCGAAATCATTGCCTTGCGAGGATACGAAAACGGCAGTATCGCCGGAAGCAGCACCTCCTACGGCTACGCCTACTCCCGTCTGGGATTGGAGCTACGCTATCCCTTCCTGCTCGAACCCTCGTCTACCATCTTCGGCGTCGCCTTTGTGGAAGCCGGAAATGCCTGGCCTGCGATAGAAGACTTCAATCCCTTTGCCCTGAAGCGTTCGGCTGGCGTAGGCGTGCGCATCTTCCTGCCGATGATCGGCCTGATGGGTATCGACTGGGCGTATGGGTTCGACATCCCGGACGCCGGAACAACGAGAGGAGGAAGTAATTTCCACTTTATCATAGGTCAGGAATTTTAATGAATCCTATGCGGATTCTATAAACCTGCTATTACATTCACAGTCATAAGAAACATATAAAAAGAATGAGTATGAAAAAGATTATTGCATTATGTGGCGTGATGCTGCTCTGCTTCCAGGCAGGGATAGCACAGAAATTCGCCTTGATTGACATGGAATACATCCTGAAGAACATTCCCGCATACGAGATGACCAACGAACAGCTCAGCCAGGTTTCCAAACAATGGCAAAATGAAGTGGAAGCCATTCAGCAGGAAGCGCAGAATATGTACAAAGCCTATCAAAGCGACCTGGTTTTCCTCTCGGCGGAAATGAAAACGAAACGCGAAGAAGCCATCGTTCAAAAAGAACAGGACGCACAGGAACTCAAGCGGAAATACTTTGGCGCCGAAGGAGAACTTTACAAGAAACGGGAAAGCCTGATGAAACCCATTCAGGATGAAATTTATACCGCCGTAAAAGAGATTTCGGAATCCAACAATTACCAGTTGGTGATAGACCGGGCTTCGGCCATGAGCGTCATCTTTGCATCGCCCAAGATTGACATCAGCAACGAAGTCCTCCGGAAATTAGGATATTCAAAATAAATCCTTACATTTGTGCGCTTTACTGTAAAATAGACACAGATTACACACAGATTTACACACAGATTATTAATAAACAACAAATAAAAATGAAGAAACTTATTGTATTATTGTTCATGCTTCTTCCCCTGAGTGTGTTTGCTCAGGATTTGAAGATTGCCCATGTGAATATCCAGGAGATTTTCATGGCCATGCCTGAGATGTCTGCCATAGAAAAGAAGATTGCAGATCTGAATGAGGAATACACCAAAGAGCTGAAACAAATGGAAGATGAATACACCAAGAAATATTCCGACTTCGCCGCTCAACAGGATTCCCTGACGGAAAACATCAAACTGAGAAGAATGCAGGAAATCGAAGACATGCGTACCCGGATGGAAAACTTCGTGCCCATCGCACGGGAAGATATGCAGAAGAAACAACAGGAACTCTACCAACCCGTTCAGGATAAAATAAGAAACGCCATCAAAGCGGTAGGAGACGAAAAAGGCTATACCTACGTGGTGAGCATGGAACCCTCCCTGTTCCTCTATACGGGAAACCAAGCCGTAGACGCTACACCTTTTGTGAAAGCCAAACTTGGATTGCAATAAAACAATAAGAACCGAAAAGAACAGAGGCCGCCTGAACACCCGGGCGGTCTCTGCTTTTGTTTCTATGGATGCCATCGGGATATTTGACTCCGGATACGGCGGGTTGACCATCTTCCACCGGATACAGGAGGCCTTGCCGCAGTACAACTATATTTACCTGGGCGACAACGCCAGAGCGCCCTACGGGACACGCTCCTTTGAGGTCGTATACCGCTTTACGCGACAAGCCGTGATGAGCTTGTTCGACCAAGGCTGCCGGCTGATCATTCTGGCTTGCAACACCGCTTCGGCCAAAGCCCTGCGCAGCATCCAGCAGAAAGACCTCCCCTTGCTCGATGCTTCCCTCCGTGTATTGGGCGTCATCCGTCCCACCGTCGAAGCGATCGACGGCGTCAGCCGCAGCAAGCACGTGGGCGTACTTGCCACCACGGGCACCATCGCTTCAGAATCCTATACCTTGGAAATCAACCGCCTTTTTCCGCATATTACCGTAACCGGCGAGGCCTGTCCCATGTGGGTTCCCCTGGTGGAAAACAACGAATTTGCCTCGCCCGGCGCCGATTATTTTGTGAAAAAACACATCCGGAATATCCTCGCTGCCGACCCGGCCATTGATACGCTGATCCTGGGATGCACCCACTATCCGCTCCTGACGGATAAGATCCGGGCGGCGCTTCCCCCCGGCGTCACCCTGTTGACTCAGGGCGAAAGGGTGGCGAAAAGCCTGGCGAATTACCTTGACCGCCATCCGGAAATAAACGAACGACTTGCCCGGGAAGCCACCCGACGCTTCCTTACCACCGAGTCGGTGGATAAATTTGCCGAAGCGGCCTCTGCCTTTCTGCATCAACCCATTGAAGTAGAACACATCTGCATCCATTAAACGAAGGGGGGGAGGATGAAACAATTCCTGTGTTGGCTTGCGCTTGGTTTTTCGCTTTCCGCCTACGGACAGGCGGAGCATCTCGACCGTTACTTGGGCTCCCTGGGTCTGGCGGATGTTGCGGCCATGGACACCTCCTTGCGTGTAAGTCTCTGCTATGCAACGCCCCACAACGTGACGGGGAAAGTCCTCTATGAGGGGATCACCGGAGCCTGGTTGCACCCCGATGCGGCGCGCAAACTACTGAAAGCCCAACGTTTGCTGCAAGAAGCGCACCCCGGTTATTCGCTTTTGATCTACGACGCCGCGCGTCCCATGTCGGTGCAGCGCCTCATCTGGAACCTGGTGCGGGGCACGCCTCGGACGAACTACGTCAGCAACCCGGCCAAAGGCGGAGGACTGCATAATTACGGTATGGCCGTGGACGTCACCCTGGTAGACGCCTCCGGCAGGACCCCCCCGATGGGCACTCCCTTCGACCATTTCGGCCAAGAAGCGCATACGGACCGCGAGGAAGACCTGGTGCAATCAGGCAAAATCTCCCGTGAAGCCTTCCTCAACCGCCGTTTGCTGCGCCGGGTGATGCGGCAAGCCGGATTCCGCACCATCCGCTACGAGTGGTGGCACTTCAACGCCTGCTCCCGCGAAGAAGCCCGGCAACATTACCGTCTGATAGAGTAAAAACAGGGGCCGAAGCTGGAGTGCACAGGAGCTAAAACTGGAGTGCACTCCGGCTTCAGCTCCTGTGCACTCCAGCTTTTGCTCCTGTGCACTCCGGCTTCAGCTCCTGTGCACTCCGGCTTCGGCTCCTGTGCACTCCAGCTTCGGCTCCGATTCACAAGCATAGCACAAGGAATGGGGGGGAGAAGAGAAGTCGCTGAACATCAGCCACTAAGCGCGAACCCGCTAAGAAAGTTTTTTGCCGAAAGGCGTAAGGGCCAAACCCGCCATCTTGAAATGTTGCAGGCCGAAGGGGATTCCAAGGATCGTAAGGCAAAGCAAAAGGCCAAATAAGAGATGCGTCAGGCTGATCCAAAGGCCGCCAATCAAGATCCAAAGGATATTCATCCCCACCGAAAGGCAACCGCCGGAACTCCCCCCGTCGGTCACCTTCGTCCCGAAAGGGCTGAGCGCCAGCAAAGAAAGCTTGAGCGCCTGGATGCCGAAAGGAATCCCAATAATCGTTACAATCAGCAGCAGACCGGCCAAAAGATATTCCAGGGCAACGATTACCCCCCCGAAAATAAGCCAAAGGATGTTTCCCAATAGTTTCATATCGTGTGTAAATTAAGAGATTGTCGCATTGTTTATACCGGCAAATGTAGGGAAAACAGCCGTTTTTTCTTACCTTGCGCACACTTTTAAATCATTCATCCTAACACACTATCTTACTTATGCAACAATTAAACGACATCCTGACACGCATTGACTCCTGTTTCGGAGGATCGCAATGGTTTGTTTTTCTGCTTTTGGGCACGGGCCTTTTCTTTACCGTTTACCTGAAACTCCCCCAGATACGTTTCTTCCGCCACGCCTTCAAGGTGCTGAGCGGCAAGTACGACAGCGACCAACACGTGGGCGATACCTCACATTTCCAGGCGCTTTCCACAGCCCTCTCAGGTACGGTCGGCACCGGAAATATCGCCGGCGTCGCCCTGGCCATACACCTGGGAGGTCCCTCGGCCGTCTTCTGGATGCTCGTAACCGCCTTCGTGGGGATGACCACCAAAATGGTAGAAGTCACCCTCTCACACAAATACCGCGAGAAAGCCCAAGACGGCTCCATCTCCGGCGGACCCATGTATTACATGCGAAACCGTCTGAAAATGCGCTGGCTGGCGGCCCTTTTTGCCCTCGCCACGATCTTCTCCTCCTTCGGAACGGGTAGCCTGCCGCAAATCAACAGCATCTCCAACGCCATCTTCTCCTCCTTCGGCATACCCCATTACATCACCGGCATAGCCCTGGCCGTTGTCTTGGCCCTGATTATCATCGGAGGCATCAAACGCATCGCCAAAGTATCCGAGCGCCTCGTGCCGTTCATGTCCGTGGTCTACGTCCTGGGAGCATTCAGCGTACTGATATACAACTATCAGAACATCCTCCCCTCCCTGCTCTCCATCTTCGGCGACGTATTCAGCGGAACAGCCGCCGGGGGAGGATTCCTGGGCGCCACCTTCGCCTTCGCCTTCAACCGGGGCGTGAACCGCGGATTATTCTCCAACGAAGCCGGACAAGGCTCGGCGCCCATCGCCCACGCCGCCGCCCGAACGGAAGAACCGGCCTCCGAGGGCATGGTCGCCTTGTTGGAACCCTTCATCGACACCCTGGTGATCTGCTTCTTTACCGGCCTCACGCTGCTCTCCTCCGGAGCCTGGACAGAGAAATACGAAAACCGCTTCCAGCAAACCGACCTCGTCGTGCTGGAAGGCAAATACAACGAACAAAACCCAACCGACAAAGCCAAAGTCTCGGCACATATCCTCAAGAAATCCTCCCTCCCACTCTATTCCGGCCCTCTCGCCATACGCGCCGGCCAACCCGTCACGGCCGATGTAACCATCCTGCACGCACGCTCCTTTGCCGAAGACGTCGTGGTAAAAGACGGGAATAATCTCTTCGACGGCGAACTGCCCATCGTCAACGGACGAATAGCCTCTGCCTCCATGAGTGAAAAGATATCCCTCAGCGGCAAATCCCTCCTTCACTCGGCGCCTCTTTCCACCGAGGCGTTCAAAAAAGGCCTGTTGGGCGACTGGGGGAAATACATCATACCCATGGCTTTGTTGTTGTTTGCCTTCACCACCTCGGTCGCCTGGTCGTACTACGGCGACCGTGCGGTCACCTACCTGTGGGGGAGCAAATACGTGCGTTACTACCACATGCTGTACATCGTGGCTTTTTTCCTGGCCTCCTTTACCGACACAACCATTATCTGGACCTTATCGGGCATCACCATTGCCCTGATGGCGCTCCCCAACCTGGTAGGCATCCTGCTATTACACAAAGAAGTAAAGAGTTCGATTTTCCAATATTGGAAGAAAATAAAAGCAAACAACCCCTAGCCGATACACCGCACAAAAAAGGCTGTTACATCCGAATTCCGAATGTAACAGCCTGTGAAAAAGTTCCCGTAACCTGGAGCGGTAGGCGAGGCTCGAACTCGTGACCCTCAGCTTGGGAAGCTGATGCTCTACCAACTGAGCTACTACCGCGTTCCGGATGCAAATGTAACAAATCTTTCTTTTTTAGCTACCTTTGGAGCCATTTATTGTAAATTGAATTGGGTATGGATAAACTGACTTTCATTAAAGTGGGCGGAAAAATTGTGGAGGAGGAGAGGATACTCCGACAATTACTTCAGGATTTCGTAGCGATACACGGGCATAAAGTACTGGTGCATGGAGGAGGACGTTCGGCTACGCAACTGGCGGATCGCCTGGGAGTGAAAAACAAAATGGTCGATGGACGAAGAATTACCGACGAGGAAATGCTAAAGATTGTCACAATGGTTTACGGCGGACTGGTGAACAAACAAATCGTGGCCGGCCTGCAAGCCCTGGGAGTAAATGCCTTGGGACTTACCGGGGCCGATATGAACCTGATACGCTCGGATAAACGTCCGGTAGGTAATGTGGACTACGGCTTCGTGGGTGATGTGAAAGAAGTAAATGCCGAGCCGTTGGTTTCGCTCATACAACAAAATATTGTGCCCGTCCTGGCGCCGCTTACACACGATAAACAAGGACGCCTGCTCAATACAAACGCAGATACAATTGCCGGTAAAGTTGCCGGAGCATTAACCGGATATTTTAAAGTGACACTGATTTACTGCTTTGAAAAAAAAGGTGTATTGCTGGATGAGAATGACA
This sequence comes from Tannerellaceae bacterium, assembly GCA_031278605.1. Taxonomy (GTDB): domain Bacteria; phylum Bacteroidota; class Bacteroidia; order Bacteroidales; family Tannerellaceae; genus DFXE01. Next base: position 17,795 of record JAITKB010000008.1, on the reverse strand, counting down.
ACCAAAGCGTAATCTCCCGATTAAACCACGCCACCTTCAAGCAATATGTAGCGCAAGGCATCATTCGGGGAGGTATGATACCCAAGTTGGAGAATGCATTCGAGGCTGCCGAAAGCGGAGTAGAAAAGGTAATCATTACCCAAGCGTCCGAAATCCGCCGGGGAACAGGCACGCAGATACTTCCGCAAGAATGACTCATACGCCGTTGTAATGAGTAATGAAAAGATAAAAGGTCATGTCCTTATTTTCGTGGCGAATATTTTCTTTGCCGTCAATATCTCCATTTCCAAATTCCTGATACCCTCCCACCTGACACCTGAAGCATTGACGCTTCTGCGTGTGTTGTTCGGTTGTGTTATGTTCCGGATTACATCTTTATTTGTTCCATCCGAGAAAGTTCCATTGAAAGATTTAGGGCTTCTTTTCCTTTGTGCGTTATGTGGAATTGCGCTCAACCAAAGCCTGTTTATGTCCGGCTTGAACCTCACATCGCCTATTGACGCATCTATTATCGCCACCGCCGGGCCGATCTATGTCATGCTGTTGGCGGCTCTTATCCTGAAGGAGCCGATTACGGGGCAGAAGATCTTCGGCGTTTTGCTGGGAGTGACCGGCGCTGTCATGCTGATTCTTTCGGCAAGTCCGTCTGTTAGCCGGAATAGCGGATTGGCCGGCAATCTGCGGATTGTGGTCAGTAACCTGCTTTACTCCGTTTATGTCGTATTGTCCAGACCGTTGAGCCGGCGTTACTCGGCTGTTACGATTATGAAGTGGATGTTTTTCTTTTCGGCCGTCATCTTGTTCCCCTTCATCTACCGGCATTTGCCGGCTGCTCCGGCTTTTCACCGAGAGGCATTGGACTGGACGGAGTTGGGAGCCATTTTCTACGTTCTTATGTTCGCCACCTTCATTCCCTATCTGCTGATACCCATGTCCTTGAAACGCTTACGTCCTACCACCGTCAGCATGTATAATTATATCCAGCCCATTGTAGCTTCTTTGCTTGCCGTACTGATAGGTCAAGACAGCTTCAGCGTGAACAAACTCTTGTCGGCCGCCCTTGTTTTTGTTGGCGTATACCTGGTAACTCGGAGCAAGAGCAGGGAAGACGTAGAACGGGAGAAGGGAAAAGCCTGAGGTATGTTTTAAAGACGTCCTGGGTAATTCATTAATTTTTTGTTACTTTTGTTTTCGTGAGGAGCAATAGGTTTTGTTGCGTACCGGTCTTTTAGTTGCTACCGGGATTGGGGGAAAAACAGGGAGGTAAAGGCTTATTTATATGAAACATTTCTCGTACGAAGAATTTTACAAACAATGGTATTCCCGGATGAAATCGTTTGCCGGCGAGTATGTCATGTCCGAGAGTGATGCCGAGGATATTGTACAAGACATTTTTCTGGATTTATTTGAGACATACCATTCGTTAGTGTTTCGCGTCAACCTTGTAGGATATGTTTTCACATCCGTCAAGAATCGTTGCATTGACCTGTTGCGTCGGCGGATTGCAGAACAAGAAGCAGTTAACCGGATGCAGGAAGAGTATATCCTTACATTACAGATCAAATTCGACTCCCTGGAAGCATTGAACGAGTATTTGTTTGACGACGTAGATATAGAAACCCTGATCATGAATGCAATCGAATCTTTGCCGGAACGATGCCGCACAATATTAATTTATAGTAAATTGAAAGGGATGAAACAAAAAGAAATCGCACAAGAACTGAATATCTCAACCAAAACAGTGGAAAACCAAATCACCATAGCATACAAAAAACTACACGAACTGCTGGGCAAATATTTGAAAATAAGTATTGCCGAGAAAGAAAGGAGAGGATATTTTCCGAATTAACACTTTTTCCTTAGGGGGTTTTTACAATTCATTCGTTAATTAAATGTATATATTATTATCAAATAACGGAGATGGACGAAAGAATACCACAATATTTCAGTCACGAATTATCGGAGAACGAAAGAATAGCCCTGTTGAAAGAAGCAAAAACGGATGAAAATATAAAGAAAGGATTGGTAACATACCAAAACGTGCAATCCTTCTTATTTTTTTCGCCCGAATATACAGACATGGAAGCCGGAAGTAAAGGGTATTCCCAGTTGATGAAACGACAAAAGAGGAAACTCCTGAAACGCTATACACATCTTGCCGTTGTATACACCGCCGTAGCCTGTCTGCTGATTGCAGGAACGTGGATGCTTGCCATCTCTTATTCACGGTCTTCCACGATGGAGCGGATGGTTGCTTCCGGCGCACAGGAATTATATGTTCCGACCGGCCAATATGCGCGCATCACTTTGCCCGACGGCTCCACCGCCTGGCTCAATGCAGGGTCAACACTCAGGTACCCTTCTGTGTTCGGGAAAGAACGGAGAGTCTTTTTGTCGGGAGAAGCATTCTTCCAGGTAGCCCGCCAAAGGAAAGCGCCATTTATCGTATCCACCGAAATGGTAGACATCAAAGCTTTGGGGACTCAGTTTAATGTACGTAGTTATCCCCAAAAACCTTGTTTGAAAGTTTCATTGCTGGAAGGCTCCGTAAAAGTTTACCAACCTTTTGCCGAAGAGGAAGGAACGATACTGAATCCCAAACAGCAATTGCTTCTGGAAAACGGGGAGTTCAGACTGGAAGACGGAATAGACGAAGACCAACTCCTGTGGAGGGAAGGGATATTCAGTTTTAAGAAAGAGCATTTGGACATCATCATAGAAAAATTGGAATGGCATTACGGCATACATATTATTGTGCAAAACCCGAACATATTGAAATACGAATACACCGGAAAGTTTCGACAGCGAGACGGCATCATCGAAATACTACGGATTATTCAGAAAATACATAAATTCCAAATGCGGAAAGAAGAAAATTCAAACCGGATAATCTTGTACTAAACACTATAAACCCTTTAAACTATAGCCTATGAAACAACCATAAAATACAAAAAAAGAAATCGGCAAATGTGGCTGCATTTACCGATTAAAAAAAGCAAACAACTTATAAACTTGTGAGTTAAACTAATATTATTTACTTTAAATGACGAAATTATGAAAAGAAACCTTTTGTCTGTGCCGTTATTGCGCACAAAAAAAGTTAAAGGGGCATTTCGAATTATGAAGATAACCGCATTCCTGTTTTTTATTAGCGTATACCAACTGTTGGCTGTGAATACCAATGCGCAGAGCGCTATCATTAATTTGTCGACAAACCCGTTGACTGTTGGAGAATTGATAGAGGAAATAGAAAAACAGACGGATTACCTGGTTGTGTTCAGTAATAGCGAATTGAATACAAACCGGACCATACATGTTCATAAAATGAAGAATAAGGTGTCCGAATATCTGCAAGAACTTTCCATGTCGGAAAAGATGAAATACGAATTTGATAATAACTATATCATATTATCAAAGCAGCAAGTCTTGTCCGAACGTCAGCAACAGAGCGGCAGGCTCATTACCGGCACCATAACCGATGCCGGCAGCGAACCCATTATTGGCGCCAATATCATGGAAAAAGGAACGACCAACGGAACGATTACCGACACGAACGGGAAATTCTCGTTGGAGGTGCAAAGCAATTCCGTACTTCAGATTACCTATATAGGTTACATTGCACAGGAAGTTGCCGTGAACGACCGGACTCAGTTTAATATTATACTGAGAGAAAGCAGTCAGGCTCTGGACGAAGTAGTCGTAGTGGGTTATGGGGTGCAGAAAAAGAGCGTGGTGACCGGCTCCATCTCTTCCATCAAATCCGAGGATATGACCAACAGCGCGACCACACGTCCCGAACAGGCATTGCAGGGAAGGGCGGCCGGCGTGCAGATCACCTCGCCGTCGGGTGCGCCGGGATCCGAAATCCGCATCCGCATCCGCGGGTATAATTCCAATGGAGATTCCAATCCGCTCTTTATTGTGGACGGACTGCGTACCGCGGATATTTCCGGCATCGACCCCTCGAACATTGCCAGCATGGAAGTGTTGAAAGACGGTGCTTCTGCGGCCATTTACGGGGCGGAAGGCGGCAACGGGGTTATCCTTATCACCACCAAGACGGGTTCGGCCGGCAAGGCTCAGGTGACCTACGATTTCCAGTACACCCTTTCAAGTTTGGGGAGATTCCCCAAGGCGCTCAATGCGGAGCAGTACATTACTTTTATGGAAGAGTCGAACGTTGCGCCGAATATCCGTTCCGAATGGGACGGCACGGATACCGACTGGGCGAAGGAGATGTTTGAAGTATCGCCCATGCAGCGGCATAACCTCACGGTTTCCGGGGGAAATGAGAACACGAGTTACCTGATGTCGCTCTCTTATCTGAACCAGGAAGGGATTTACAAGGGCGACAGCGACAATTTCAACCGCGTTACGGGTATGTTCAACGGGAGCCAACGAATCGGGAAGTGGCTGAAGCTCGGCAGCAGTGTACAGATTGCCAAAACCACCCTGAAGGACATGTTGCGCAGGAACCAGGAAAGGAGTACCATATCCAGTATCATCCTGATGGATCCGCTGACGCCTGTGTCCTATGAACCGGGGAATATTCCCGCGCATGTGCAAACGATGATTGATGCGGAGCGTCCCCTGGTGACCGATGCCGAGGGGCGGTATTATGGCGTCAGCAAATACGTCAGCGGCGAGATCGGCAATCCGTACATTTACCTGAACACGGAGAAGCGGGAGACGAACGTGGCCAGTTTGTTCGGCAACGTGTATGCGGACATCACGCCTTTTGCCGGGTTTGTTTTCACCTCCAAGTTGGGGATCAACTACCATGCGAACAACCAGCATACCTTCCGTCCGGCATACTACCACAACGGGGAGCAGTTGCTGGAGAATTATCCCCGCGTTGCGGAGGACAACAGTTTCATGACCTATTGGCAGTGGGAAAACTTTGCTTCCTATACGAAGGAATTCGGGCAGCACAACGTGACCGGCCTGGTGGGTACGGCGGTTTCTTCCCGGGTGTTCAAGACGGTCACGGCTTCGGGGTATCCTTTGGCCAAAAGCATTGAGTCGTATGCCGATTTGAACTTCATTGCCACGCAGGACAATTCGGTGGTGGGAGGCACTACGCTTACGGACAACAAGCTTTCGTGGTTTGCCCGCGCCAACTACGAGTATGCCGGCAAGTATATGTTGCAGGCCACCGTGCGTCGCGACGCGGCGGGTTTGTCTATTCTTCCGGAGGACGAACGTTGGGGTACTTTTCCGGCGGCGTCGGCTGGGTGGACGCTTTCCAACGAGGAGTTTTTCCCCGACAACAAGGTGGTTACTTCCTTGAAGTTGCGCGGGAGTTGGGGGCAGAACGGCAGTCTTGCCAACCTGAGCAATTATACGTATGTGACCAACGTGGTTTCTTCCAGCGGATCGAATCCTTTCATGTATCCTTTGGGGGACGGCACGTTTGCCAATGCGGCTTATCCCACGGTATTGGGGAATTACACCCTGCGGTGGGAGACTACGGAGCAGTGGGATTTTGGGGTGGATTTCCGGTTGTTGGACGACAGGATGGGTTTCACGGCCGACTATTATGTGAAGACGACCAAGGACCTGATCACCGTGAATACGCCTCCGCTGGAAGCGGGCAACAATGCTTCGCCGATCAACGGCGGACATGTGCAGAACAAGGGCTTCGACTTCGACTTGAACTACCGCGGACGTGCGGGTGGTTTGCGTTACTATCTTTCCGGCAATTTTTCCACGCTCAAGAACGAAGTGACCTACCTCGACCCCAGCATTGCACGCATTGGGGGGTACGACGCCCGCAACTGGACGGACGCTACGGTTTTCGAGCAGGGCTTTCCCGTGTGGTATTTCCGCGGGGTGAAGACCAACGGGGTGAATCCGGAGAACGGCACCCTGGACGCCATTGACCAGAACGGCGACGGGATCATCAACTCCAGCGACTGGACCTACATCGGCAGTGCGATACCCGACATACTTTACGGTGCGACCGTCAATCTGGACTACAAGAACTTCGACTTCACGTTGTTTCTCCAGGGGCAAAGCGGGAACGACATTCTGATGGCCATTAACCGCAACGACCGCAAGACGTTCAATAAGCTGGGCGTATTTTTTGAGAACCGCTGGCAGAATCCCGGCGACAAGGCCAAGTATCCTTCTTCGCTGGAGCAGATCAACAGCACGGAGCTTTTCCGTAGCGACATGGTGATTATGGACGGGTCGTATATGAAGATCAAGCAGATCCAACTGGGTTACAACCTTCCCAAATCCATTGCCCGGAAGTTGCAGATGACCGGCTTGCGGGTGTATTGCTCGGTAGACGACTTTTTCACCTTTGCCACTTACCCGGGCATGGACCCGGAGACTTCGGCCGAGGGGGTGAGCGGGATTGGTGTTGACCGGGGATTTTTCCCTACGTCCCGGAAGCTGATGTTTGGTTTATCTCTCAACTTTTAATCTACATACGAACATGAAAAGCGTAAAATACATTTTATTCTCCCTGGCGAGTCTGATGCTGTCTGCCGGGTGTTCCGATTTCCTCAACACGGAACAAAGGGGCGTGACCTCCCTTGAAGATTTCTATCAAACGGATCTGGATGCGGAGCAGGCGCTCTATGCCGTCTACGATAAGATGCAACGCAGCGGGGAGGGGACTCCGGGCCGCGATTTTTTCCAGTGGAAGATTGTGCTTTCCGACGATGCGGTAGCCGGTGGAGGCGGACGGGGTGATAATTATACGGCCGAGGAACTGGACGAATTTGTTTTCGGGCCGGAGAACGAGATCATCACGTTTATGTTTACCAAGTTCTACCAGATGATTTACATGGCGAATCTGCTGATAGAAAAGGTGTCGCCCGATTCCCCCGTCAAGCAGCAGGCGATTGCCGAGGCCAAGGCCTTGCGGGCGTTTGCTTATTTTGAGCTTGTGACGCTTTGGGGTCCGGTGCCTTTGGTGACCAAAATCCTGGATCCGACCGAATACGCTCAGCCCAACGGCGAGGTATCGGCCATTTGGGCGCAGATTGAGCAGGACCTTCAGGAAGCGATTCCGGTTCTCCCGCTGAGGAGCCAGCAGTCGCCGGCCCGTCTGGCCAATGTCTCCCGGGGCGCGGCTCAGGCCTGGCTGGGGAAGGCGTATCTTTTCCAGGAGAAATTCCAGGAGGCTGCCGAGGCTTTCGAGCAGGTGATCCAAAGCAACGAATACCGTTTGCTGGCGGACTTCCGCAACATCACCCGCCACGCCTGGGAGTTTAGCGAGGAATCCCTTTTTGAGGTGTCCTATTACGAAGACCTGATCAACCCGGAATACACCTGTGCCTTAGCCTATGGCGGGCCGCGCGAATCCTGGTTCAAAGCCGGCACTTCGGGGATCACCGAAACGGGATGGCATTATACGGCGCCGGAGAACGACCTCTACCAGGCTTTCATCGACCATGGCGAAACGGTGCGGATGTACGGCTCCGTATGGAGCGAGAAGGAACTGGCCGAGGTGGGAGGTTCCTACCGCAAGGCCGACAATTCGCTCCCCCATGGCACCGAGGGGTACATCCGCATCAAGCACGGGGCTTACGTGGATGAGTTTCCCAACCAAATCGACGCCATGCACTGGAACGGGGGGATGAACTACCGCATCACGCGTTATGCCGACGTCTTGCTGATGGCGGCCGAGGCGCTTTGCCGCAAGGCTGCGCCCGATAACGCCAAGGCCCTGGGCTATGTGAACCAGGTGCGCGAACGCGCCGAGTTGCCGCCATTGACGTCCCAGGGGGCGCAGCTGTTTGAGGACATCAAGCAGGAGCGTCGTTTCGAGCTTGCCTTTGAGTTCTCCCGCTACCAGGATCTGCTGCGTTGGGGGGACGCCGCCGAGGCGCTGAAGGATCGGGGCAAACGCATCCCGAACGGCGACGGCACCTATCTGGAGTTCCCCAATGCGGGCTTCAAGAAAGGTCGCCACGAGTTGCTGCCTTTCCCCTATACGGAGATGAACGTGAACCCCAATCTGGTGCAGAATCCGGGCTATTGAGATTCGCATCGCATTACTTATCCTTATAATATATTGATCCAATGAAAAAGTTTTTATTTCTGTTCTGTTTTGCCGGCCTGGGTCTTGGGGCCGGCGCTGTGGAGTACCACGTTGCCAAGACGGGTAAGGATTCCAATCCAGGTACCCGCGAGGCTCCTTTCCTTACCATTTCCAAGGCGGCAGGCATCCTGCGTTCCTCGGACACCGTGACCGTACATGCCGGCGTTTACCGCGAGTGGGTGAATCCCCATAATTCCGGGCTGAACCCCTACAGCCGCATCCTTTACCGGGCGGCCGAGGGCGAAGAGGTGTGGATCAAAGGCTCCGAAGAGGTGAAGAACTGGAAAAAGGAAAAAGGCAGCGCCAGTCTGTGGAAGGCCGTGGTGCCGAACAGCCTTTTCGGCGATTTCAATCCCTTTGCGATTCCCCTTGCGGGGGACTGGCTGGTCTATACCTCCGGCACGACCCTGCACCTGGGGGAGGTGTACCTCAACCACAAATCCCTGTATGAATCGCCCGGGGTCGAGGAGGTGAAAAACGCCACCCCTACCCCGCCCCGAGCGGGACCGGGCGGCAATGCCATGATGGGCGGAGGCGGCACCCAGGATCCCGAAGGGGCCAAATTCCGCTGGTATGCCGAGGTAACGGATACGGAGACCATCCTCTGGGCGAACTTCCAGGGTTACGACCCGAACCGGGAGCTGGTGGAAATCAACGTGCGTCCCGCCGTCTTCTTCCCCAAGGAACAGGGGGTGAATTACATCCGCGTAAGCGGCTTCAAACTCTCGCAGGCCGCCACGCAATGGGCGCCGCCCACGGCCCGGCAAACGGGTCTCATCGGACCGAACTGGAGCAAGGGATGGGTCATCGACAACAACGAGATCACCCACTCCAAATGCACCGGCATCAGCCTGGGCAAGGAACGGGCCTCGGGGCAGAACCTCTGGCTCACGGAGAACACCCTGACGGGATTCAACCGCGAGCTGGAATCCATCTTCAAAGCCCTGAGCCTGGGGTGGAACAAGGACAACATCGGCTCGCATCTGATTAGCGGGAACGAGATCCACCAATGCGGGCAGACCGGCATTTGCGGACACCTGGGCGCCGTTTTCAGCGTGATAGAGAACAACTACATCCACGACATCAACACCAAGCGCGAGTACTTCGGCTACGAACTCGGATGCATCAAGCTGCACGCGGCCATCGACGTGATTATCCGCAACAACTACTTTGACAACTGCCTCTACGGCATGTGGCTGGACTGGCAGGCCATCGGCACGCGCGTCACGGGCAATGTGTTTATCAACAACGAGGGCTGGGATCTCTGGACCGAGGTGACGCACGGTCCCTGCCTGGTGGACAACAACCTATTCCTTTCCAACGTCAGCTTCTTCGACATGGCCCAGGGCGTGGCCATGGTGCACAACCTTTTTGCCGGGCAATTGAATCCCCGCAAGGAGTTGAATCGCTACACGCCCTACCACGTGCCCCACTCCACGGCCGTGGCCGGCGTGATGAACTTCTCCAACGGCGACGATCGTTTCTACAACAACATCTTCACCGTCAATCCCGCCTCCACGCTCCCCAATAAGGCCAAGGGGCTGGCCGATTACGACAGCCTACCGGCCTATTTCCCCGGCATCTACCAGACGATGAACGAGCGGGGCGGCGGCGGCGAATGGCAACGTCCGCGCATCCCCTTCCAGCTGGCCATGTACGTGGGGGGGAACCTCTACTACAACAACGTTGCGCCCTACGCCCACGAGAAGAATCCCACAAGGAGCGCCTTTGACCTCCATCCCGTGGTAGAGAAACGCGGCAACGAATTTGTCCTGAAGCTGAACCTTGACCCTGCCGTAACTCAGGTCCAAACCATCCCGGTGAATACCGCCATGCTCGGCGTGACGTACTACTCCAACGGATTTTATGAAAATCCCGACGGCACCCCCCTGGTCATCGACCGTGATTTCCTGGGCAACCCCCGGAGCCTCACCAACCCCCGGCCGGGTCCTTTTGAACAAATCGGCGCCGGTGCACAGGAGATTGTCATCTGGAGAAAAAAATAGCTGCTCCATGTTTTAAGTTGAATTAGTTTTTTTTTCGAAAGCCGGACGGACCCCGCGGTCTTTGTCCGGCTTTTTTTTTTTTGCAAACGCCGAGACGGCGGCAAGGTCTTGCAAAATGACAAAACCTTCCCGTACCCCTGCGGGGGGGTTCTGCAAAACGGCAAAACCCTCGTGTAGCCCTCAAGGGCGTTTTTGCAAAATGACAAAACCTTCCCGTAGGGGTGCAGGAGGGTCTTGCCGTTTTGCAAAAACCTCCCGTAGGGGTGCAGGAAGGTCTTGCCGTTTTGCAAAACCTTCCCGCAGGGGTGCAGGAGGGTTTGTCATTTTGCAGAAACGCTCGATTGGGGGTGCAGGAGGTTTTTTTTTTTTTTCGGAAACCTCCCCTAGGGGTGCAGGAGGGCTTTGTCACGATAGCAAAGTCTTCGTGTACCCCTACAGGAAGGTTTTGCTGTTTTGCAAAAACGCCCTCAAGGGGTACACGAGGGTTTTGCTATTTTGCAAGACCCCCAATCACCCCCGGAACACCCCCCGTCACCGAGACAAAACCCTGCCGCAGGCCGCGGGGAAGTTCTTGTTGGAAATTTTTCCTCTCAATTATACATTTTTAATAGTTTTTAGTTCGGTAGAAAAATTGTTTCACTATATTTGCATCGCATACATAAAAAACAAACCATTCACCCATAAATAAAATAATACAATATGAAACAGATTATCTTCCATCCCTCACTGACGCGAAGACTTCGTAATGCCGAGCATTTCGACTTTTTTGAGATCATCGACCACCACATTCTTCCATTGACGCTGAAGCCCGCCGCCATCGTGCCTTCGTGGGACAACTTCCACAACGCCTTCCTCCGCGAAGACGCCATCTACAAACGGTTCCTGAGGAAAGAAAATACGCGTTCCATCAACGATTCCCATAAGGGACGCAAGAAATCCTACCGGGCCTTGAACCTGATCCTCGAAGCGGGCACCTACAGCAATACGCCGAACGTCCAGACGGCAGCGGAAACCCTCGTTCGGGTCATGAAGAACTACCCGTACATCAATCGCTCCCCCATGACCGAGGCCTCGGCCATGATCTTCAACCTGATACAGGACCTCAAGTCGGCCAAGTACAGCCCCTTGGTTACGCTCGTGGGCGCCGATACGGCCGTGGATCGCCTCCGCCAGGATAACGACAACTTCATGGCCCTCTACGCCGACCGGGCCTACGAAGAAGAAGAAGAAAAAGACGAAGGCACCCTGAGCGAAGCCCGGAAATCGGTCGACATCGAGTTCGCCAACCTGGCCGACGCCCTGAACGTCTTCTACCGTACCAACGAAATGCAAACCCAGAAAGATCCCGAAGTGAGCCTGTTGCTATCGGGCATCATCCGCTTCGTCAACTCCTATATCCACCAGTACGAAACGATCTACTCGCGCCGTAACCCGAAATACACCCCGGGGAAAGACAAACCCTCCGACAACGAAGAAACCCCCGAAGAAAACGTTCCCGATATCCCCGTTTTGGAAATCTCCGCCCAGGAGATCCTGGGGGAAAGCGTCTCCATCCCCAACTGCGGCACGCAGATGTCGCTGCTCGCCGCCGACGCCGAAGCCTTCGCCCTTGCCCTCTACCCCGTAGCCCGGAACGGCATCCTGCAAATCACCAACCCCGGCAATGCGGAACTGGTCGAAAACTACCCGGTCGCCGACTTCCTCTGCGATGCCGAAGGCGCACCCATCGGCCTCATCGTAAACGCGCCCGACAGCTATACCTTCTTCGTCAAACCCTTCCCCGATAGCGACCTCGCCCCGGCCGCCGTATACAAGGGCGAAGACCTGGCAGCCGTACTCACCGGCGTAAAATATCCCTACACCATGAGCGAAGGATAAATCACTAAAAAGAATCCTTTGACCGCCGAACCGCCGGAGGGGGAACCCGGCGGAATCGGAAGGAGAGGATGGCGTTCCGGAACGTCGTCCTCTCCGCTTTTTTTACACAAAAGTTAAAAAAACAACAACCAACAAAATAGCAAAGATTTTGTTTTTGCGCATACGGAAAATGCTATATATTTGCAATCCAAAAAATTATCAACTTCTAATATTAATATTTACAGACATGACAAAAGCAGACATCGTTCGCGAAATCGCGAAAAATACCGGAATAGACAGGCAAACCGTGCTGAATAGCGTGGAAGCCTTTATGGAATTGGTGAAGGATTCCCTGGCCCAGGGAGAGAATGTATACCTGCGAGGCTTCGGCAGTTTTATCGTTAAAAAAAGAGCGCAGAAAACAGCACGCAACATCTCAAAGAATACCACCATCATCATTCCGGAACACAGTATTCCATCCTTTAAACCGGCCAAAATATTTGTCGACAAAGTAAAATAACACAATATATCAACTAAAAACAGTAAACAATGCCGAGCGGAAAGAAAAGGAAAAGACATAAAATGTCTACCCACAAACGTAAGAAAAGACTAAAGAAGAACAGGCACAAGAAGAAATAAGCCTGCCTTTTTTGCTTTATGAAGAACAAACTTAATCTGTGACCTTTTAAGTTTGTTCTTTGTGTATTATTCAATAAGGTCTGAACATAAACAAAAAACTTCTTTTTATAGTGATCAGTGAATTAGTAGTAGACGTGCACCCCAAGGAGGTGGCTATCGCCGTACTGGAAGACAAAAACCTCGTGGAACTCCAAAAGGAAGCCCGCAACGTGGCCTTTGCCGTAGGCGATATCTATCTCGGCAAAGTGAAAAAAATCATGCCGGGGTTGAACGCTGCTTTCATTGATGTAGGTTATAAAAAGGACGCATTTCTTCACTACCTGGATCTAGGATCCAATTTTAATACCCAACAGAAATTTCTGAAACAGGTATTAAGCGAAAGCAAAAAACAACCCGTCCTGGCCAAAACACAAATCCTGCCCGAAATGGATAAAGACGGCAGTATCGTTGACGTACTCAAGGCCGGACAGGAAGTGCTCGTACAAATTGCCAAAGAACCCATCTCAACGAAAGGACCGCGACTGACCTCCGAACTTTCCTTCGCCGGAAGATTCATCGTGATGATCCCTTTCTCAGACAAGGTATCCGTTTCCACCAAAATCAAATCGGAAGAAGAACGGGCACGCCTGCGCCAGTTGATCCAAAGCATCAAGCCAAGGAACTTCAGCGTCATTGTACGCACCTCTTCGGAAGGGAAACGCGTGGCCGACCTCGATCTGGAGATGAAAACACTGGTGAAACGATGGGAAGACAACATCGCCAAAGTTGCCAAATACAAAAAAGCCCCGGCGCTCGTTTACGAAGAAACGGCACGCACGGTGGCGCTTCTGCGCGATATCTACAACCCCTCGTTCCAGCATATTCACGTAAACGACAAGGAAGTCTACGAGAGTGTGCGCGAATACGTGAATCTGATCGCCCCCGGACAGGAAAATATCATGAAACTGTACACGGGCGAACTCCCGATGTTCGACCACTTTGGCATTACCAAACAAATCAAATCGCTCTTCGGACGCACCGTCACCTACAAAAGCGGAGCCTATTTGATTATAGAACACACCGAGGCTATGCACGTGATTGATGTAAACAGCGGCAATCGCTCCAAAGGAAGCGACGCCCAAGAAAAAACAGCCATCGACGTGAATATCGCAGCAGCCGACGAAATTGCCCGACAACTCCGGTTGAGAGATCTGGGCGGAATTATTGTGGTGGACTTTATCGACATGGCGGAAACAAACAACCGCCAAAAACTCTTTGAACACATGGTAAATGTGATGAAAACCGATAGAGCCAAACACAACATCCTCCCCATAAGCAAATTCGGACTGATGCAAATCACCCGTCAAAGAGTGCGCCCGGCCATGGGCGTAAATACCTCGGAACAATGTCCGACCTGTTTCGGATCAGGCAAAACCAAACCTTCCATCCTCTTCACCGATAACTTGGAGAAGAAAATCGACTGCCTGGTAAATAAACACAAAGTGAAGAAGTTCGCCCTGCACCTGCATCCCTATGTAGCAGCATTTGTGAACAAAGGAATCTTTTCTTTGAAATGGACGTGGAAACTGAAATATACATGGAAATTGAAAGTGATCCCCGACCAAAATCTCGCCTTTCTGGAATACAGGTTTTACGACCCCGACAGAAACGAGCTTGATATGAAAGAAGAAAAAGAAATCAAGTAATTAACCGGAGGTGTTCCCGCAAGCGAGAACACCTCCTTTCCTTAACGCCCGCTTGGGCGATTAGTTGGGTAGATTCGTTGGTAAAATCGGCTGATTGGTCGATTTTGTTTTCCCCCAAAGGGCTTATCCGCTATCTTTCGAAGGTATTTACAACTTTAATAAACCTCATTGTTATGAAAACAAAAGTATTGAAACTCTTTACCTTGTGTGTCGGCATGATTGTGGCCTCACAGCCCCCGGTATCTGCACAGGACGATGTGCTGAAAAAGATGGTTGGCGAATGGACTTACACCATGCCCGATATGGGCGGAGGCGGAGCCATGGATAGCAAATGCGTGATCGCTACGGAAAACGGAGAAACCAAAGCAACCTTGCTCACCCCCATGGGAGATATTACCTCCACCGCACTGAAACTGGAGAACAACAAGTATGTAGGCGATCTGAACATCCCGGATTTTGACATGGGAATCGCATTCTACTTCAAAGACGACGTGTTGATACAGGAATTGGTAGCCGGTTTCGGCGATATTGTGATGGAGATGAAACGTGTGGAATGATCCTTTTTCCTGCCGGATGTTGTGAACCCCTCCAAAAACCGGGCGCCTCGTTTATAAAGATAAACGAGGCGCTTTTTGTTTTCACTCCGGAGCAGACCGAAAGGGAAATGCTCACCCCATCACGCGCCGGAAACGAGCCAGAGCCTCCCCGGCTTCGGCCCTGCTGAAACAGAGCGGGGGGAGAAGGCGAATGGTGTGAGCGCCGGCTACACCGGTAAATACCCTTTGCTCAAAAAGCAGGCGGCGCCGAATTTCCTTCACAGGCTCATCCAACTCGATGCCGATCATCAGTCCCCTCCCGCGTATTTCCCTCACACCCGGTAGCGTGGCGAGTTCCTCCATCAGATAATTCCCCACTTCGTTTGCGTTTGCTATCAGTTGCTCCTTCTCCAGGATGTCCAACACGGAAAGAGCGGCGGCACAGGCCAAATGGTTTCCCCCGAACGTAGTGCCCAACATGCCGTGCACGGGTTTGAACATCGGACTGATAAGCAGGGCGGCCATCGGGAATCCATTGGCGATCCCCTTGCCCACGGTGATGAGGTCGGGACGTATCCCGGCATAATGATGGGCGAAAAATTTCCCGCTCCGTCCGTAACCCGATTGCACCTCATCCAGTATCAGGCATACCTCATAGCGGGAGCAGAGACGAGCAAGGGATTGCAGGAACTCATCGGACGGTAGTTGTATTCCGCCCACGCCCTGTATGCCTTCGATGATGAGCGAAGAGACGTCTCCTTTGCTCAACTCGTTCTCCACAAGGGAGAGGTCGCCCAAGGGAAGAAAAGTCACAGGCATGCCTTCGTTCACCGGGGCAACAATGGCGGGATTGTCGGTTACACGCACCGAGGCCGAAGTGCGTCCGTGGAAAGAGTTCCGGAAGGAAACAACACGCCGTTTGCCGTTGTGGAAAGAGGCCAGCTTCAGCGCGTTCTCGTTGGCTTCGGCCCCGGTATTAATGAGGAAAAGGGCGTAATCGTCGTATCCCGAAACCCTTCCCAGCTTCCCTGCCAATTGCTTTTGCAGGCTGTTCGTCACGGAATTTGAATAGAAACCAAGCTCGCGGATTTGTCCGGTAACAGCCGCCACGTAATCGGGATGCGAATGTCCGACCGAAATAACCGCATGTCCGCCATACAAATCAAGGTACTCATTTCCTGCCGAATCCCACACCCGGCATCCTTTTCCTTTCACAATCTCTATGTTGAAAAGGGGGTAAACGTCAAATAGATTCATTTCGCTATATAATTTATAAATATGAAAAATGATTGTTCGAAGGGGCTAAAATCCGGAAGGTTTCAGATGCAAGCCTACGGTTTCTTCGAGGCCGAACAGGAGGTTCATGTTGTGAACGGCCTGTCCGCTGGCCCCTTTCAGGAGGTTGTCTATCATGGATACAATCAAGAGTTTGTCGGCAAACTTTTGCAGGTACAGGAGGCATTTGTTGGTGTTCACCACCTGTTTGAGGTCGGGATTTTTATCCGTCAGGAAAGTAAACGAATGGTCGTTGTAATACGTTTCGTATATGCTTCGTATCTCGGCCAGATCTATTTTCGTGCCGATATACGTGGTGGCAAATATGCCGCGCGTGAAATTCCCCCGCATCGGGATGAAGTTGATGGAACTGTGGAAACTGTGTTGCAGTTGGACAAGGCTCTGACGTATCTCCTCCAGGTGTTGATGCTCAAAGGGTTTATAAATAGAGATGTTATCGTTTCGCCAGCTAAAATGCGTGGTAGCTCCCGGCCTGACACCCGCGCCGGTAGATCCGGTGATGGCATGCACATGCAATTCGCTGTTCAACATCAAGTGTTTGGCCAACGGGAGGACGGCCAATTGTATACAGGTGGCGAAGCATCCCGGGTTTGCTACATGTTTCGACTTACATATCTGCCGGCGATTCAGTTCCGGGAGGCCGTAAATAAAGTCGTGCTCCTGGCTCCGGATGCGATAGTCGGCCGATAGATCTATCACCTTCAAGGCCTCGGGCAAGGGATTTCGTTCGATAAACTTCCTTGTATCGCCGTGAGCGTTACAGAAAAAAACAAGGTCCACGGCCTCCAGCGGAGCCTCGCTCGTAAACCTCATCTCCGTTTCTCCAAACAGCCCTCCGTGTACATCCGTCACCTTATCGCCCGCGTGGCTCCCACTGTGTATAAACACAATCTCCGCATCGGGATGATTGATCAGCAGGCGAATCAATTCGCCTGCCGTATATCCTGCACCCCCTATGATTCCTATTCGTATCATTCCTTGTTTACATTATAATAGATCTTCATCTGGTTACCCAATATCTGGGTGAAGCCTTTTACTTCGTCGGCCGTCCAGGCCTTTTGTTCTTCGCCATAAACACCGAAGTCGCTTTTCATCAAATCGTGCTCACTTTCCACACCTACCAGGGTGTATCCGTAAGGGCGCAATGTGAGAAAAACGCGCCCCGTCACGTACTGCTGGGTGCTTTGCAAGAAAGCCTCCATGTCCCGCATGACCGGCTCCAGGTATTGCGCTTCGTGAAGGAACATACCATACCAATTGCCCGTCAGTTCTTTCCAATACTGTTGCCATTTGGTAAGGGTATGTTTTTCCAGCATCTTATGAGCGTTGATGATGAGTATCGCTCCGGCCGCCTCAAATCCCACGCGCCCTTTGATGCCGATGATCGTATCGCCGATGTGCATGTCCCGACCGATGGCGTATCGCGCTCCCAGCTCTTCCACCCGGCGGATCGCATCGGTCTTGCGGCTGTAAGCAACCCCGTTTACGCCGGCTATCTCCCCGCGCACAAAATCTATGGAGAGCGTTTCCTCCTCCTGGGCAATAAGTTGGGAAGGATAGGCGGCTTCGGGCAAGGTTTGATTGGAGTGCAGGGTTTCCTTTCCACCTACGCTGGTCCCCCAGAGACCTTTGTTGATGGAATATTCCATCTTCCGGAAATCGGCCTCGTATCCATGCTCTTTCAGGTAGTTGATTTCGTATTCGCGGCTCAGATTCATGT
>JAITKB010000001.1 GCA_031278605.1 Tannerellaceae bacterium | reverse complement strand
CTTTTTCCATCCCGAGACGAGGTCGTATCCTTCTTCCCGGATCATCCGGTAGAGTGCGGGGATTTCCTCCGGGCTGTCTTGCAGGTCGGCGTCCAGGGTGATCACCACGTCGCCCTGTGCGCGTTGGAATCCGCAATGCAGTGCGGGGGATTTGCCGTAGTTGCGGCGGAACTTGATACCCTTGACCGCGGCGGAATGTTGTTGCAGTTCCCGGATGATATCCCAGGAGGCGTCGGTGCTTCCGTCGCTGACGAAGATAATCTCGTAGGAAAAACCCTGCCGGCGCATCACGTTTTCGATCAGGGCGTAAAGCTCCGGCAGCGACTCGGCTTCATTGTAGAGGGGAATAACGAGGGAGAGGTCCATCTTGCTTTATTTTTGAGGGGTTGTTTCCGATTGCTTGTCCGGTTTACGTCGCCGCCGGGCCGGGGGGATGAAGCCCTGGTTGGTTTTCCGTCGCAAACGCGCGGCCACAGGGATGGAGAACAGGGCGCCATAGAACGTATTGCTCACGATATCCTGGAGGGTCAGATCCATGGGCGTGGGTAGAGGCGTTGCACGGAGTGTTTCTTGCATTTGGGGGTTGATTTGCGTCAGCATCTCGGCCGCCGTCTGCATCACGGAGGCAAGGTAATCCGGGGAGGCGATGTAGCGATAAAAGACAAAATGCGCAAGCGAGACGATCACAGCGGAAAAAAAATACAACAAAACGCCGAAGCCCCAGGCCTGTGCAAAGGTGATCCTGCCGCCGAGCCGCCGCCGGCAAATATCCGTAAACATATAGGATAAAAAGAGCGTCAGGGGCGTGAGTATCCAATAGATTATACCCACCCAGGGAAGCGAAACGCCCAGGACAAAGAACACATACTTCACCACCCAGAACAATCCCAGCGGTCGGCCATAATACAGGGCAATCCACAACAACAGCTTTTTATTTTTCATAAGACCAATGATTTGCGCTTCCCGCCGGACTTGAACCGACGCCCCGGGCCGCCGTGAAAGCGTGCCTGAAGGCCTGCCGAACCAGGGAAACAAAAAGTGGGTAAGCTTACTACATCGCGCCGCTACAACCTGCGTACCCTTGCTGCCGTCAGGCCCTGGGGGGTTCCGAGGGAGCTGGCCGTGTAGGACTTACCCGGCTGCAAAGATAAGCCTATTTTTTTATTCTCCAACTATCGGGACAAAGGCTGTTGGCGTGTTGGCAGCAATGCCCGCCGGCCCGTAAGGGGAGATCACAGGGTGTGCTGCCTTCAAAACTTTTTTTTGGAGCAAGATCACAGGGTGTGCTACCTTCAAAACTTTTTTTTGGAGCCGGATCACAGGGTGTGCTGCCTTGAAAACTTTTTTTTGGAGGGAGATCACAGGGTGTGCTACCTTGAAAACTTTTTTTTGGAGCCGGATCACAGGGTGTGCTGCCTTGAAAAGCCATTTCCGGAGCTTGCCGTGACAGCAGGAAGCCTCCGGGAGAAAAGATGTTTAACAACATGTTCATAAAAAAACCCTGATTTTGTTTGCAATCATAAAAAAACAGGGTATCTTTGCTTTCGAAATTAAACAATACATAAATATCGAAACGGTATGAAACTGATTACAAACTACCTCACACTGATAAGAAGACTCCGCAACGCGGAGCATTTCGATCTCTTTGAAAACATCGTGGAACACATCCGCTCCCTCACGCTCAAGCCGGCCGCCCTGGTGCCGATATGGAACATCCTCAGCCAACTTTTTGAGAAAGAAGACGAGATCTACAAACGCGACATCAAAAGCGTGGAAACCAAACAGATCAACGAAAGCAACGAAAAACGCAAGGCGGCCTTTATGGCCTTCAAACGACACGTGGAAGCAGCCACCTACGACGAAACCGACGCCATACGCGAAGCCGGCCTGGCACTGACGGAACTGACGGAGAAATACGCCGACGCCTACAAGGCGCCAATGACCGAAATATCGGCCCTTATCTTTAATATGATACAGGATTTGGAGCGTCCGCGCTATGCCGCCGCCGTCACCACCCTGGGCCTGGCCGCCGCAAAGGACCGCATGGAACGTGAAAATGAAGCCTTCAAAGCCATATACACCGAAAGAACCTACAACCTGGAAGAAACCAAAAGCAAAGGCAATATGAAAGAGATCCGCCGGCAGGTAGACGCCGCCGCCGTGAACTTCACCGACAACGTCAACGCTTTCCACCGCACCAACGAGATGACGCAACCCGTTGACCAGGAGGTAAAGACGCTCCTGGAGGATATTATCACCTTTTTCAACTCCTATATCCATCAGTACGAACTCATTTACTCCCGGCGAAATCCCAAATACCATCCCGGCAAAGACGACGACGACCCCTCCTTCCCGGACGATAACGGCGACGAAGACGAAGACGACGATAACAACGAACCCGCCGGGCCGCCACGCTTCACCGCCACGGCGCAAACCGTTGAAGGATCAACCAATATCGCACCCTCAACCGGCTCGCAAATGACCGTCGCCGTGGAAGAAACCGAAGCATTTGCCGCCGCCCTCTACCCCGTAGCCCAGGGAGGCATACTCCGCCTGTACGACCCCTACGACAACAGCCCGGTGGACTACCCCATCACAGGCTTCCTCCCCGAAGCCGACAGCAATAACGTAACAGGCCTCATCCTCAACAGCTACGCCGCAGCAACCGTAGGGTTCGTCAAACCCTTCACGGCCACAGGCAACACCCAAGCCGAAGTCATAAAAGAAGAACAAACCCTCGCCTTCATCGACCAAATGCAATACCCCGCTACCATCGCGGAAGGTTAGGCTTTTCCACATGACCACCGACGCCTCCGACAGGCTGCTGCAAAGAATTTCCGAAGAAAACGACTCGGAAGCTTTCCGGATGCTCTTCGAACTGCTGTATGCACCCCTCTGCCTCTATGCCGGCAGATACATCAGCGACCCACTCACACGCGAAGACATTGTGCAAGACGTGTTTTGCATCGTGTGGGAGAAAAGAAAAGAGATCCTGCCCAATACCTCGGCAGGAAAATACCTGGCCTCCTGCGTCAAAAACAACAGCCTGAATTACCTGAAAAGACAAGGATACCTCCAGGAATACCGAATCTATGCCACCACAACCCGCCCCTCTTACGACCCCGGAAGGGAAGAACCCTATCTGCTGAAAGAATTGGAAGAACTGCTGGCAAGAACCCTCGAAAAACTCCCCGAAACCTATCGCCTGGCATTTATTCTAAGCCGCTTCGAAGAGAAAAGCACGGAGGAAATCGCAGCAATGATGCAGGTCTCCGTCCGAAGCGTCGAACGATACCGCGCCCGCGCAACGGAAATACTCCGACAAGAACTCAAAGATTATCTGCCCCTGACGCTCCTCCTCTTTATTTTCCGTACATTCGCGCCGTAAATCAGTCAAACCTGTAATATAATAGAGATGTACAGAACAAAAACATGCGGGGAACTCCGAGCCGCAGACGCAGAACAAACCGTAACCCTGGCCGGATGGGTACACAAAAACCGCCGAATGGGAGGAATGACCTTCGTGGATATTCGCGACCGTTACGGATTAACCCAACTGGTGTTCAACCGGGAAACCCATGCAGACCTCTGCGATAAAGCCAATACCCTGGGACGCGAATACGTGATCCGGGTAACAGGCCGTGTAAAGAATCGCCAGAACCCAAACGAATACCTCCCAACCGGAGCCATCGAAGTGATCGTGACGGAACTCGACCTGTTGAACCCGGCCGATACACCCCCCTTCACCATCGAAGACGATACGGACGGAGGCGAAGAACTGCGTATGAAATACCGCTACCTCGATCTGCGCCGGAAAGTCGTGCGAGAGAACCTCGAACTCCGACACCGGATGACCATGGAGGTCAGACGCTACCTTGATCAACAAGGTTTTATGGAAGTGGAAACCCCCATGCTGATCAGCTCCACACCCGAAGGAGCACGGGACTTCGTGGTGCCCTCGCGAATGAATCCCGGACAGTTCTACGCCCTGCCCCAGTCGCCGCAAACGTTCAAACAACTGCTCATGGTCTCAGGCTTCGACCGCTATTTCCAAATCGTGAAATGCTTCAGGGACGAAGACCTGCGGGCCGATCGCCAGCCGGAATTTACACAAATAGACTGCGAAATGAGTTTCGTGGAACAAGACGACGTGCTCAACCTCTTTGAAGGCATGTCCAAACATCTGTTTTACACCCTGCGGGGCATGGAAATAACCGAACCCTTTCCCCGTATCACCTGGCACGAAGCCATGAAAGATTACGGATCCGACAAACCGGATATGCGCTTCGGTATGAAACTGGTGGAACTGACCAACCTGCTCCGGGGACAAGGATTTCCCGTATTCGACACGGCGACCTACATCGGAGGTATTTGCGCAAAAGGGGCCGCCGGCTATACCCGACGGCAAATAGACGCCCTGACGGACTTTGTAAAACGTCCGCAAATCGGAGCCAAAGGCCTGGTATATGCCCGCATAGAAGCAGACGGGACGGTACGCTCAAGCATCGACAAATTCCTCCCGCAAGCGGTATTGCAACAAATGAAAGAAACCCTCGCCGCCCAAACAGGCGACCTGCTACTGATCCTCTCCGGCGAAAACACAACCAAAACCCGTAAACAACTCAGCGAACTGCGTCTGGAAATGGGAAATCAATTGGGACTTCGGAACAAAGATACCTTCGCCTGTCTGTGGATAACGGACTTCCCCCTCTTGGAATGGAACGAACAAGATCAACGCTATTACGCCATGCACCACCCGTTTACCTCGCCCAAACCCGAAGACATCTACCTGCTGGACACCCGCCCGGAAGAGGTGCGGGCCAATGCCTACGATATGGTCATCAACGGAGTAGAAATCGGAGGCGGCTCGATCCGTATCCACGACAGCGCACTGCAAAACAAAATGTTCCGCTTGTTGGGCTTTACCCAGGAGCAAGCACAGGCACAGTTCGGCTTCCTGATGAACGCCTTTAAATACGGCGCCCCTCCCCACGGCGGATTAGCCTATGGACTGGACCGCTGGGCGTCCCTCTTTGCCGGCCTGGATTCAATCCGTGACTGCATCGCCTTCCCCAAAAACAACTCCGGCAGAGACGTCATGATAGACGCCCCTTCCGCTATCGAACCATCCCAACTGAACGAACTAAACCTCTCCGTTACCCATCATGCACATTAAAGATATATTGCTCGAAATAGAACAATATGCCCCTCTCCCACTGCAAGAAGGATTCGATAATGCCGGCCTGCAAACAGGCAACGTAAACCAAAAGGCTACCGGAGCGCTACTCTGCCTGGATGTGACGGAACCCATCCTAGACGAGGCGATAGACAAGGGATGCAACCTGATTATCTCACATCACCCACTGGCCTTCAAACCCTTTAAGTCCCTGACCGGAAGCACCTGTGTCGAACGTTGCATCATCAAGGCCTGCAAACACGATGTGGCTATCTACGCCGCCCATACCAACCTGGATAATGCGGCACAAGGCGTCAATTATCACTTAGGGCATTTGATTGGACTTCAACAACTGCACGTCCTTTGTCCGCAGGAAAACGCCTTGCTGAAACTTGTCGTCTTTGTTCCGGAAGCATCGGCCGAAACCGTCCGCCAAGCCCTGTTCCATGCCGGCGCCGGACACATCGGAGAATACGATTCCTGTAGTTTCAACACAAAAGGAGAAGGTACCTTCCGCCCCGGCAAAGACTGTCGGCCTTATTGCGGAGAACCCGGCAAACTGCATCACGAAAAGGAAATACGCATAGAAACCATCCTCCCCGCCTTCCGGAAACAGGCAACACGACAAGCATTACTTTCCGTACACCCCTACCAGGAACCGGCCTTTGATTTTTATCCGCTAAACAACTCCTGGAATATGGCCGGATCCGGTATGATAGGCCAACTGCCCGAAAGCGAAGAAACACGCCGTTTCCTGTTGCGGATAAAAGAACAATTCAAGGCTGATTGCGTAAAACATTCCGCCTATACGGGAAAGAAAATCCGCAAAGTAGCCCTGTGTGGCGGCAACGGCGCATTTCTCCTACCCGAAGCAATTGCGTCGGGAGCCGATGCTTTCATCACCGGCGAAGCCAAATACAACGACTTCTACGATGCGGAAGACAAAATCTTATTGGCCGTTGTGGGGCATTACGAATCCGAGATATGCACAAAAGATATCTTTTATAAGATCATCTCAAAAAAATTCCCTACTTTTGCGCTGCATCTTTCGAATGTTAATTCAAACCCAGTTAAATATTTATAGAATGGCAAAGAAATCATCAGTAGATAAAGAATATACGGTAGAAGACAGGCTTTATGCACTCTATCAACTTCAATCCATGCTGACGGAAATTGACAAAATCAAAACACTGCGCGGTGAACTCCCCCTGGAAGTACGGGATCTGGAAGACGAAATCGCCGGTTTGGAAACACGTCTCCATAATTATATGTCCGAAATCAGAGAAAAAGAAGCCTCCGTTGCAGCACAGGAACATAAAAAGCAGGATTCCGCTTCCTTGATAGAAAGGTATAAAAGCCAGTTGGATAGCGTCCGGAATAACCGCGAGTTTGATAATCTTTCCAAGGAAATCGAATTCCAAGGACTTGAAATCGAACATTCCAAAAAGAAAATCCGCGAATCCGAAGAAATTATCGCCAATAAACGCGTGGAAATTATTAGCCTGACCGAAAATCTGGAAGGACGTAAAGCCGATTTGATACAAAAACGCAGTGAATTGGAAGAGATCGTTTCCGAAACAAAACAAGAAGAAGAAAAGCTGAGAGAGAAAGCTAAAAAACTTGAATCCGCCATCGAACCACGCCTGCTGACCGCATTTAAACGCATCCGCAAAGGAGCACGAAACGGTCTGGCCGTTGTTTATATCCAACGTGATGCCTGCGGCGGTTGCTTTAATAAAATCCCCCCACAAAAACAAATGGACATCAAACTCCGCAAAAAGATCATTGTTTGTGAATACTGCGGACGTATTATGATAGATCCCGAATTGGCAGGAATCGAAGTCTAAATGCTGTCTGTTGTCCATACGTACATCCACCAAAATCATTTACTGTCCGACAACGAGAAACCGGTAATTGTCGGATTCAGCGGAGGAAGTGATTCCGTAACCTTGCTGACCGTATTGCTGCGGTTGGGCTACGCGTGTGTCGCCGTACATTGCAACTTTCATCTTCGGGAAAAAGAGTCCGACAGAGACGAGGCATTTGCCAAAGACTTTGCCCACACACTGAATGTACCTTTCTACAAGACCGATTTTAACACACGACAGTACGCATCCGAAAAACATATCTCTTTAGAAATGGCCGCACGCGAATTACGCTACCAATGGTTTGAAGAGATACGGGAGCGTTTGGATGCCCAAGCCGTTGCGGTTGCCCATCACAAAGATGATAATGTGGAAACTTTTCTTATGAACCTTATTCGGGGAACCGGCATCAAGGGAATGAGGGGAATGAAGCCAAAGAATGGCTTTGTTATCC
This sequence comes from Tannerellaceae bacterium, assembly GCA_031278605.1. Classification (GTDB taxonomy): domain Bacteria; phylum Bacteroidota; class Bacteroidia; order Bacteroidales; family Tannerellaceae; genus DFXE01. The sequence continues at coordinate 5,921 of JAITKB010000001.1, read as the reverse complement.
GCCCGCTATTGGCCGTCGGCAAAAAAGAGATACAAAAATGGCTGGAAACGGAACATCTCACCTATGTAACCGATAGCAGTAACTTCTCCAATGCTTATACACGCAACTTTATACGTCTTAACGTATTACCTGTGCTCGAAGAAATCAATCCGTCGGTAAGAGAAGCTATTACACGCACGTTTGGACACCTGTCGGAGGTAGAAGTTATCTATCAATTCGTTATTGAAAAAGCAAAAAGGGATGTATTACAAGATAATAATCGTAATCGAATCGACATCGCAGGACTATTGCAATTCCCTTCGCCGGAAACCATACTGTACGAATTGCTTATTCCTTTTCATTTTACCCGTTTTGTAACGGAAAATATCTTCGCCGCCTTGGAGAAAACACCCGGGAAAGTATTTTATTCTTCTACGCACCGGTTGATAAAAGATAGAACCCATTTGTTGATATTGCCCATCGAAAACACAAATAAAACGATATACACCATAGCATTGGAAGAGAATGAAACTATATGGTATGGGCCTGTCAATCTTTCATTTCGGAAAACAATGATAGAAGAAAGCACTCGCATTGATACAAACAAATGCTCCGCTTGCTTCGATTACGACAAACTAAGTTTTCCACTCACGTTGCGTACATGGCAACCCGGAGACCGTTTTGTTCCCTTCGGAATGAAAGGGACGAAAAAACTAAGCGATTATTTTTCAGACCGGAAATACAGTCGTCCGGATAAGGAACAAACCTGGCTTTTATGTAGTGGAGAATACATTATATGGATAGTCGGCGAACGCATAGATGAACGCTTCAAGGTAAATGAAACAACAAAACATATCTTGAGTGTAAATTTTTTCAGGCAAGATGCAATATATATTTGAAAAGATTTATCTTTGCACAAATTACTCCGCAGATATGTTACTAATCATTCAAGTTAGTTAAACAATCCGGTTTTATAATATCAAATTAAATATAAATACACAAATTTTTAATGGGCGCTTATTGTGTCTGAGACATTAGTTGCGCAATTCTGATTTTACACATTTCTTAATATATGCAGAAATACAATATTTTAGAACTTAATGAAAAACTTCTGCCCGATTTACAAAAGATAGCGGGAGAGTTAGGTATTAAAAAGGTTAGTTCCTTTAAAAAAGAAGAGCTGGTTTACAGAATTCTGGATGAACAAGCAATATCTATTGCAGGTATTCAGGTAGAAAAGGCTAAAGAGAAAGAAGCTCAAAAAGCGAAAGAAAAAGAAGCAAGGAAAGCTGAACGACAAATTAAAGTCCAAAAGAGTAAGGCTTCAACCTCTAAACAAGAGAAAGCGTTACCAGTAAAAGACGAAACAACAAAAGACGCATCTGTCGAGCCTAATCCGGTGTCCTCTCAGGAATCAACGGAAAAACCGGCCGAAGAACCCCAAGAAACAATTACACAAAAAAAATCCCATGTCGGTAATGAAAGAAAAGAGGTAGGAGAACGAAGGAGAAGAAATCGTATCGAAAAAAATGAAAAAATAACCGCCACCGATTCTCCTGCTACTCCAAATGAACTTGTTGTAGAAGACAAAGTTGAACCTCCATTACCTAAGGATGTCGCAGCTCCGTTGGTTACAATACCTATTGAAAAGACGGCAGATAAACCTTTGCTGCCTCCCGTAGTTGCTGAACATACCGACGAAAACAGAACGGATCCCGAACCGGAAGTAACGAAAGATGTGAAAACAAAAGAAGAACAATCCCTTTCTTCTTCCTCGTCATCGGCCGCAGATGAAAAAAAGCGACTTGTTTTTAAACATCCCAGCGCCAATTCACTGCTCGACCAGCTATTTCCATTAACTCCTCCTCCTGTGAAATCTGAACAGAAAAAAGTCCAGAAGGAACAAAAAGAGCAAGACAATGTAAATCGCCAGAATGGAAAACAACCCCATCAGCAACCGCAGCCCAATACAAATAATACACCTCCTCAACAAGAGAAAGCGTATGAGTTTGAAGGTATTTTGGGAGGAACAGGTGTACTTGAAATCATGCAAGACGGCTATGGATTCCTCCGCTCCTCCGATTACAATTATCTGACCTCGCCCGACGATGTTTATGTTTCACAATCTCAAATAAAACTATTTGGATTGCGCACAGGCGATATTGTAGAAGGCCCTATCCGTCCACCTAAGGAAGGCGAAAAATATTTTCCTTTGGTGAAAGTTGATAAAATCAATGGCCGTACACCGGAAGAAGTTCGTGATCGTGTCCCGTTCGACCATCTGACGCCGCTTTTCCCCGATGAAAAGTTTATGCTTACCGCCTGCAAAGCGCCCAAAGTATACGATCAGATTGCCGTTCGTGTAGTCGATCTATTCTCCCCCATCGGTAAAGGACAGCGTGGATTAATCGTTGCGCAACCCAAAACAGGTAAAACCATGTTGTTGAAAGACATTGCCAACGCCATAGCAGCCAACCACCCCGAAGTGTATATGATTATCCTTTTAATAGACGAACGTCCCGAAGAAGTTACCGACATGGCTCGTAGCGTGGATGCGGAAGTCATAGCCTCCACATTCGACGAGCCGGCGGAACGCCATGTAAAGATTGCCGAAATTGTTTTAAACAAGTCAAAACGCATGGTAGAATGTGGTCATGATGTGGTTATACTCTTAGACTCTATCACCCGGTTGGCGCGTGCATACAATACCGTTCAGCCGGCCTCCGGCAAGGTTCTTTCCGGAGGGGTAGATGCGAATGCATTGCAAAAGCCCAAACGTTTTTTTGGCGCCGCGCGTAACATCGAAAATGGAGGAAGCCTGACTATCCTTGCTACAGCCCTTACGGAAACCGGATCAAAAATGGACGATGTCATCTTTGAAGAATTTAAAGGTACCGGTAACATGGAATTGCAATTAGACCGCAAATTGTCCAATAAGCGTATCTATCCGGCCGTCGATATTATATCATCCAGCACCCGCCGAGACGATTTACTGCAAGACGAAAGTACCGTAAATCGCATGTGGATACTGCGTAAATATTTATCGGATATGAACTCCATGGAAGCTATGGAATTTGTAAAAAAACGAATGGAACAAACTTACGACAACATGGAATTTCTGGCGTCCATGAATGGTTGAGGAATCCCGTTGATTTAATCTCTGTTCGAGAAATATTTCATAAATTGAGCCCGTTCATACATGTTCGGGCTTTCTATTTGTGCATAGTTGAGTTTACCTTTAAATTGAGATAAAGAGTAATATTGTGTTTGATTCATCCATTCTTCCATGCAGGTAAGAATTTGGGATATAATTTCCGGTCCATGCATATAAATGGCGCTGACTATTTCCACGGCAGAAGCACCGGCCAATAAGCATTTCACAACGTCTTCCCAATCATGAATTCCTGTTGATGCAGCGATACTAATATCCTGAATTTTGCCTGAAACAATAGCCGTCCAACGCAATGTATCACTCAAATCCGAATGATTGCTGAATACATTTCCCGATACAATCTGCATCGTATTGATATTGATATCCGGTTGATAAAAACGATTAAAAAGCACAATACCATCCGCACCATTTATCTTCAATAAACGAATCATTGCCGGGATATTTGCAAAAGATTTTCCTGTCTTTACAATAACAGGAATGGAAACGGTTTCTTTCACTTTACGAAGGATATTTATGTACACCGCAGAATTCGCTTCATGATCGTATATAAGATCCGTATCCATAAAATAAATATTCAGTTCAATGGCATCGGCTCCCGCCAACTCTACCTGGTGAGCAAAATCAATCCACACATCCATTTTGTAACAGTTGAGACTGGCAATAACAGGGATGGAACAAATAGCCTTCGTTTTTTTAATCAGTTCCAAATAGCGGCTTATCTGATCTGCTTTCACATATTCGTGAATATAATCTGCCGCTTCCGAAGAATCCGATTCTTTCCACAGGGAACCGCTTTGCATTTCTATTTGTTCTTCAAAAAGAGATTTCAATACCACGGCGCCGGCGCCGGATTTTTCATATTCTTTTATTTTATCCGGTGTGGAAGTTAGCCCCGAACTTCCCACGATAAGCGGATTCCGAAGTGTTAATCCCGCATATTCAGTTCTGATGTCTACCATAATTCATTTCTATTTTAATATAACCATAGTTATTTGATTTACCTCACCTGTTTGAGGTGTTTTATTTCGTTTCTTTCACCAAAGATATAGCTTCCGATCCGCACCATTGTAGCGCCTTCGTCGACGGCAATCTCATAATCATCCGTCATTCCCATGGATAGTTCCGTGAAAGAACTACTGTTGGCAAAAAAAGAGGATTGAATAGTCCGGAAGAGGGTGCACAGGGAGCGAAACTCTTTTCTAACCTGTTCCTTGTCAGGTGTAAATGTAGCCATTCCCATAAGGCCGCACACACGAATATTCGGATAAGCCCCCGGATCTTCCTCTTCCAGCATCTTCCGGCATGTTTCCGGGGTAAATCCCTGTTTGCTTGCTTCCTTTGCTATATGGATTTCGAATAGCACCCGGATGATACGCGATTGTTTGCCGGCTTGTTTATCTATTTCCCGTAATAGTTGGAGCGAATCTACGCTGTGAATGGTATGAACAAAAGGAGCAATATCCTTCACTTTATTTCTCTGCAGGGTACCGATAAAATGCCATTCGATGTCATCGGGCAAGCGCTTTTGTTTCGCAACCAGTTCCCGTGTACGGCTCTCGCCAAAAAGCCGCAATCCGGTCTTATAGGCCTCCATTATAGCTTCCGGGGAATGAAATTTTGAGACGGCTATAAGTTTCACTTCGGGTGGAAGTTGGTTCCTTAAACGGGAGATGGCGGCACTTATATTCATTTGTCCTGTGCCGTATAAGGGAAAACATCCCGCAGGGCCGTTTCCGTCACCATAACGAGGGTATAATCGGCCAGTGTACCTTTCATGCCGTCTTCCATCACCGCGATAGCGTCTTTCAGGGTAGAGGCCTGCGCCAAAACCTGCGAGGCGGTTTTCTTCTCCGCGCCATTCTTCTCGTCCAAGGTTATAAAGCATATTTTTATCCGGTAAAAACGGTCTCCGTTTTCATTAAAAAATATCTCGGAGAAACGTGCGCGTTTAATATCCGTTACCGTAAATTCCCCGGTAATATAGGGGCGCATTTCTTCAATTATACGCGCTTCAGCCTCGGTAAACGACAAGGCGTCTACCAAATAAGGTTCCGTCACTTTCCGTTGCATTCCATTCTCAAGCGTCTTCTCATACGAGACTTTACATTCAAACCAATTGTGCATAGTGTTGTGTGTATAATCAATTATTAATAAAAAAATATAAGCAAATATACGAATTATAGCGGCCGAAAAGCAGACATCTCAAATTATTTAATTACTTTTGCCTTCAACAAAATAATTGTTTAACAATAAAAGAGAAAAATCATGGCTAGACACAGATTAACTGAAGAAGAAAAAGCTGCAAGACGCTTGTCGAAAGAACGGGCATTTGAAACCGTTGAGAAGCTTTTAAAACATCTTTCTTTTTCCGAACTGGAAGAAGTGGTTGCTTATTCCTCTCGCTTAAAGAAGGAAAAAATCGGGAAAGAGGAACTCCGACTGATTAAGGAGAAAGAAGTTATAGAGCAGCAACTGCAAAAACTTAAAGCGCTTGACGCACAATAGAAGCCATTCCTGTGATTCTTTGGTAAGGACATTTTCCAGAAAATGTCCTTTTTTATTGCGCCCTGAAAGGGAAGCCTGCGGCAAACGGCAAACCCCCGATTCCCAGGGCGGGTGAGCCGCAACAAAAAAATGCAGCCCCGCCCAAGGGTGCGGGAAAGGTCTGCTTTCTGCAAAAAAATATGCGTAACCCTCAAGGAGAGTCTTGCAAAATAGCAAAACCTTCCTGCACCCCTGCGGGGGGGTCTTGTCACGATGACAAAGTCCC
>JAITKB010000024.1 GCA_031278605.1 Tannerellaceae bacterium | reverse complement strand
ACAATAACCGTATCCTATATCGGGTTTCTCCCCAAGGAAGTAAAAGTCGAAAATAGAAGCGTAGTGGATGTTGTGCTTCAGGAAGACGTCCGGGCCCTGGATGAAATCGTAGTCGTAGGCTACGGCGTGCAAAAGAAACGCGACCTGACAGGCGCCGTGTCCTCCGTGAAAATGAGCGACGCCCCCGTAGGCACATTCTCGAGCGTGAGCCATGCATTGGCAGGCAAAGCCGCCGGCTTGCGCGTAACGCAAACCACAGCCCAGCCGGGCGCAGGCGCCAAGTTCCGCATCCGCGGTGAAACGTCCGTCAATGCCGGCAACGAGCCGTTGGTGGTCATAGACGGATTCCCGGTATCATCGTCGCCCAATCCGGACGGAGCGAGCGGCACCTACCAGAATAATGCAGGAAGCCAGGACAACATACTCGAAATGCTCAATCCGAACGACATCGAAAGCATAGAGGTGCTAAAAGACGCTTCGGCTACCGCCATATACGGCGCCCGCGCAGGGCACGGCGTCATTATCGTCACAACCAAGCGCGGCCGGGAAGGGAAAACCTCCGTTACGTATTCCGGCAACATGGCCGTCTCGCAAATGGCTTCCCGATACGATCTGATGAATGCGCAGGATTATATGACGATCAACAACGCCTGGGCGCTTGAACAATGGCGCAAAGACCATGCACAAGGCATTTATGCCGGCTATACCGTGCCGGTAGCAAATCCCTACGACTATAAGCCGATGTATTCGGAGACTGAAATTGCCCATGCAAAAAATACCGAATGGATAAAGGAAATTACAAGGACCGGGCTTCAGCAGTCGCATAATGTATCGCTCACCGGCGGTAATGAAAAAGGAAGATACCTGGCCTCCCTGAACTATTTCGACCAGCAGGGAATCATACAAAACAGCAACACGAACCGCTTAACGATCAACTTGAATAGCGATTTCGACTTGTCGAAATACGTGAAATCCGGCTTCTCCGTGAATATCAGCCGCAACTATTACGACAATGTGCCGTTGGGGACAGGCGAAACCGAAGCGTCCGGACTGATTGCCTCGGCAGCCTTTTTCGAACCCTACATACCGGTATATGATGAAAACGGCGCCTACTCGATTTCAAACATCTACAACCTGAGGCCCAATCCCGTATCGCTGCTCGATATCAAAGACAATACGACCAAAGACCGGGTGCTGGCCTCCACCTACCTGCAGGTAGAGCCCGTTAAGGATTTATTCCTCAAAGCAAACATGGGCATTGACCGCCGATCGGCCAAAAGAAAGGCGTATTATCCGTCAACGGTTGTGGGCAGAGACAAATCAAAGAACGGGATCGGACACCAGATTCAAAACGACGGTCTGGACTATCTGATCAACTTCACCGCCAATTACGTAAAATCCTTTGGCGAGCATAGCCTGACAGCCCTGGCCGGTTGGGAATTTCAAAGGTTTACCACCGAATGGTTCCGCGCAGGGAATACGAACTTTCCTATTGATGCTTTTGAATACAACAATCTGGGCGCCGGTTCCGGCGATAAAGACGTAGCCTCCTACGCATCCCAGAAAGAGATGGCTTCGGTTTTCGGACGGGTTAACTATGCTTATGCAAATAAATATTTGCTTGTGGCAACCTTGCGTGCCGACGGGGCTTCCAATTTCAACCCGGACCGCAGATGGGGCTATTTCCCTTCCGCATCCTTGGGCTGGCGCTTTACCGAGGAAGCCTTTATGAGCGGCATCCAAAGCATGCTGTCGAACGGCAAATTACGCGGAGGATACGGGCAAACCGGTAATTCCGATATAGGAAACCGCACGTTGAATTATTTCGAATCCGGAGAGAAATGGGCATTCGGCAATACCGGAACGACGGGCATGAAACTTACCGGACTGGGAAATGAGTATATAACATGGGAAACCACCAGCGAGTGGAATGTCGGATTGGATCTGGGCTTTTTGGATAACCGTATCAACCTTACGGCCGAATACTACGACCGTATAGTTTCCAATCTTCTGGTTAAAGAAAAAAAGCTGGCATCTTACAATGAAATCACCACGATGGCGGCTAATATCGGTAAAACCCGCGGACGCGGACTTGAAATCACATTGAATACGGTGAACATTCAGCAAACAAATCTTGTGTGGACAAGCGATTTGACTTTCTATACATACGAAGACCGTTGGGAAGAGCGCGATCCGGATTGGGTTCCCGCACCCTACGAAAGCGTGAAAGATCCTATCCGGGCAATATTTGATTATCGTTCGGACGGCCTGCTTCAGCCGGGCGAAAGTGCGCCGGCATGGCAAAAAGGCTTGCTACCCGGCCAGGTCAAACTGAAAAAATTGGATACGGAATCCGAGGTGCTCGGCCAGGGTGATAAGGAGATGATCGGGACCAACGAACCGCAATTTACTTTCGGCTTTAATAACACCCTGCGCTATAAGAGCTTTGACTTGAACGTATACCTTTACGGAGAGGTCGGGCGCTTACACGGGCCTAGTTACTACGACGACTGGATTCCCTACAACTACTCCGCACCGCAAAACAAAGGGCTGTACAACGGATCGAAAAACGCACTCAACAGCTGGACTATGGACAAGAATAATGCTGTAATTCCCAGCATACTCTATTCCAGCGTCGGAGGAGGCGCAGGCGATTACTTTATGCAGGATATATCCTTCTTGCGTTGCCGCAACATCACGCTAGGTTATACTATTCCCATATCCCGGAAAATTTGTAACAACCTCAGGATAACTGCTACGGTAAATAATCCGTTCCTCATCTCCAATTACAACGGGCTTGATCCGGAGACGGATTATGATCCGAAAGCGGATTATGAAACAAGGAGAAACAACGTCGAAAATGCCGGTAGCTATTCTTACCCTAACGTGCGCACTTATAGTTTGGGCATAGATATTAAATTTTAATCAACGAAAAAGAATTGACTCATTATGAAAAAGATCTATTTGTATTCAATAATATTACTTCCCATCTTATGGGCTGTATCAGGTTGTGATTTGGAGTTCAAAGAATACAGTAAAATCAACTCCTCTTTGTATCCGACCACTGAACGGGATATGCTCGACCTTGTTACCTCCAATGCTTACGGCGGATTCCGCAATCACCAGTATGACGGAGCGTTCAACGTCGCTACAGGCTTCCACCTCCTTGGGGATATGGCGAGCGATTTCGGCTTATGCTCCTGGGGAGAAGACAACTGGGGACAGTTGACCTACGCTAATTTTCAAAATTCCCAGGGATCGCGTAATCCCCGCCGCAACTGGAGTCCTTACCTGCCGTGGATAAGCCGGATGGAAATGACAATCGACCGTATAAACAATATAGAAGGGATAAACGAGACTTTAAAAAAACGTAGTATCGCAGAACTGGAATGTGCACAGGCTTTTATGACATTCCTGATATGGGATTTCTACGGAGGTGTGGTGATTGCTGATTTGGAAACGCTCAAAGATCCACAGAATGTAAAAATACTGCCTCGTAAAAGTTCCGAAGAAACTGTAGCATACATCGAAAATAAGCTGAAGTCAGCGATAACTGCGAATGTACTGGCTAAGTCTTACGCTAAAAACAGCGCCGATTACGGACGTTTCACCGAAGGATTATGCCATATGTTGCTCCTCAAACTGTATATGCAGACTCACCTGTGGGATAAAGCTATAAGCGAAGGCAGAGAAGTGATGAAATCCGAATACGGCTACGAACTGGTTACCGACGCCGGCGCCGCAGGTACGGCCTATGCCAATGTTTTTGCATCGGCCAACGAGGGAAATAAAGAAACCATCTGGGCTACAAACGGCTTGAAGGAGTATCAGTCGCATCTCTGGTACGACCATGTGATTTCATGGAGCGGCTATAAGATGACGCGTCATTTCTTTGAAACTTTTGAGGCAGGCGATCAACGTGCCGGTGCGGAAGTGATCCGAGATGAAGGCCTGGAGGTAGGCGTATTGCCGGTGAAATATGATATGGCTGACCGTACCGGCGGTGATTGCTACACAGATTGGATTGTATATCGCTATGCCGACGCCATTACCTTATTAGCTGAAGCCATTGTACAACAAAGCGGAGCGGTCACACAAGAGGCTATCGACTTATTGAATCAGGTGCGCACCAGAGCCGGACTTCCGGCATATCAATCCGGCGATTTCGCAGGCAAGAACGACTTTATCGACAAGTTGTTGTGGGAACGTGCCCATGAACTATGGTATGAAGGCTGCCGCCGCCAGGACTTGATCCGTAATAACAAATATGTGGAAATTATGGCAGCCAAATGTGCAAGGCTGGGTAAAACGGATTACATCACCGGTCTGGGCGAAAAAACTCATTTATTCCCTTTACCTGATGATGCGATTAATGAATTTGTCAAAGGTGGCTTCGATAATCAACAAAATCCTGGTTATTAAATTTATTATGACGAAAGATAAAAATCCGGTTTCTCATTAAATAATCAGGAAAAGACTGAATTCAAAAGCCTGTAAAATCTACTTTTGAATTCAGTCTTACTCATAACACCATTTTAAAACATGACTACAAAGCAACAAATGACAGTTGGGCTGACAAGCAGTATGTTCTTATTCAACAGCATCTCTGTTTGTGCCGTAGAAAAATCAACCGTAAAACCCAATTTCATCATTATCAATTGTGATGATTTGGGGTATGGCGATCTGGCTTGTTTCGGCCATCCCACTATTGCGACTCCGCATTTGGATAAAATGGCTTTCGAGGGGCAAAAATGGACGAATTTTTATGTTTCTTCGGCAGTTTCTTCTCCCAGCCGGTCGGGTTTACTGACCGGACGTCTGGGAATACGAACGGGAATGTATGGGAACGAAAGAGAAGTATTATTCCCCGATTCACCCAAAGGATTGCCACCAGGAGAATTAACAATCGCATCCCTGTTAAAAGAAGCAGGATATGTCAATGCCTGCGTGGGGAAATGGCATTTGGGACATCAGGAGGAATCCATGCCCTGGAATCATGGTTTTGATTATTTCTTCGGTCTTCCCTTCTCGAACGATATGAGCCGGAAAGAACAGCAAAAGAATGGAAATCAAAATTATCGGTTCGAACTGCCATTCTATGACCAACAACAGATTAT
>JAITKB010000022.1 GCA_031278605.1 Tannerellaceae bacterium | reverse complement strand
TAAAAAGTTGTTTGTCATATTCGAATCTTCTAAAAAGAATGCTGCAAATGTAGAACAATAATTCATACCTCCAAAGGAATTAAAACAATTTTCTCCGTTCTCCTTTCGGATTGCAATTGAAGGTGAGACGAACATAACAATCCTTTTAAAGCTTTCTTTTATTCAATGGGCATTTGCAACAATTCCTTCCCTCTTTCGGTAGTAAAATACGTTTGCAAAGGGCTGGAAGGTTTTGTAGGGATACGCATTGCCAACAAGCCTTCTTCCAGCAAAGGGCGGATAATATTCTTCCTGAACCGTGTGCGGTTGGACTGTCTGGTAATCCGCATTATATCTTGTATGGGAAGAGGCTTCATGCAAGCTTCCAAAACAGACTCCGCCTTATCTATGTAGGAGATGTCGACCTCAATATCGGGATAGGCAATCAGCAGCCTGGAGGCATATAGCAGTCCTCTTCCCCATTTCCCGGGCATAGACACAGGTCGGGGACGAAGAGGAGGAAGGGTTTCCTGCGGTTCCGCCGAGAGCAGGCTCAAATCTTCCAGCCCTTCTTCATTGCCGTAAGTAATTGAAAAAGCAAATGTTTCTTCCTGTATATTTAATTCTATCTCAAAACTTTTATCGTAGAAAGGAGCATATCTGCAAATGTTTTTCTTTCCCGAACCGCGTTCCTCTATCCATCCCATGGCCTGAAACACATCCGTAATAAGCGGATTTCTCGTTTGAACCTCAAGAGCGTTGAGGCTTGTAGATCCATCATAAATGGCGGAAGTTCCATTCTCGGTAATAACCTTGTCGGAGAAAATCAGCAGCCGGCAGGGAGATTTGTGGGTGTACTCCCGGTGCACCAGAAAATTGGTTATGATTTCATTAAACAATTTTTCCCGCACATTAACGGAAGTAGCTCCCTGGTTTAATACTCTTTTCGGCAGATTACGCTGGATAAACTTCATCAAGCGGGAATAAGAAGTAATCAGATTAGAGAAAATAATGTCTCTGTCGTCGTAACGACTTTCCGGATAATCGGAAGCAAGCTGGGAAAACCTGTCATAACTCACATTTCTGTAAATGGCGTCCGTACGATAAGTAACCGGATTGTAACTATGGATTGTCTCTTCTTTGCCAAACAGCAGAACGGCCGCCAGCACAAAGCCTTCCTTATCACTTATCGGGTCTTTGCCCCAAAACCCGTTCATATGCAACAATTCTTCGTCGGACAGCAACAGCCAGGGATGACCCGGACGAATAGCGGCAATATGCTTGCGCATCGTGCGGAAAGCCATCTCGTCCAATTCCGACATCCGCAAGAAAGGACATACAATGTTTTCCGAAGACTTATTCCGTTTCCTCAAATAAAGGTTTTCTATCAAACAGTAACTGTAAGTAATGTCGCACACATCCCTGCCTGCCCGGTCGTATACTTTATTCTTGTAACGGTGTACCTGTTCACTTTGCGGGACATCAATGAAAAACAATTTTCTCCCGTTCATATCAACGATTTGCGGCACTAAGGAGAACGAAGGAGAAAACTCATGCTCCATTACATTGGCAAACTTTTTAAGCATACTCTCCATGAAGATTTCCGCCACTCCCACGATTTTGCCAAAATCGTGCACGCCAACAATCAAGCAGCCTCCGCTCTTATTCAGAAAAGAACAGATAGACTGAAATACGGAATCCGTCAATTCCGTAGTACATTTACTAAATTCAACGAAAGGACTTTCTCCTCTACCGATAATCAGTTTTAATTCCTTTACATCCATAATAAGCATTATCTATGTATTGTTGCTGAAGGACTAGGGCTTAAAGATACAAAGCATTTTCAAAAAACACATACTAGAGACGGAATATGCCGTTTCGAGGTATCATCTTTTTTTGCGCCGGGGTTTTCCTTTATTTTTTTCGTGTTTATCGAAGCGATTGTAAAAATGCGGGACGTTGCCGCGTTCACGTTCCGGATAACTTTTACGTCCTCCGTTTTCTCCTTTTTTCTCCTGTGCCGGTTCTACCGAGATACGTCGTCCGTCTATTTCAAAAGCATTCATACGAATCATGACACGTTGAGATTCTTTTTCTTCTACTTCAAAAAAAGAAAAACTGTCGCGTAAATCAATTTTACCGATGCGCACCTTACCCGGCACACATTTATTGACCAACTCAATCAGTTGATTCGGGTAGAGGCCGTCCGATTTGCCGAAGTTGATAAAGAAACGCGCAAAGCCCGCTTCTACCCTCCGGCCATTGCGTTCGCCCGGCATTTTCTTCGATCTTTCCGAATACTCATCCACCGCCTGTATTTCCCCGGCTTCCTTATAATAATTGATCATCCGATTAAATTCAAGCGACACCATCCGTTTGATGATGTCTTCCTTGTCGAGCCATTCCAGTTTACGGAAAATAGGGGGCATCAGGGTAGCGATTTCCTCTTCGTCTACCTTCACTTTTTCTATCTGGTCTATCAGATTGAACATTTGTTTTTCGCAGATGGCTTTTCCTTCGGGCATAGAGGCTTTCTCGAATTTCTTATTGATGGAATGTTCAATATCCCGTATTTTCCCTTTCTCTTTCACGTGGCAGATAGAGATGGAGATACCCGTTTTCCCGGCGCGTCCGGTACGTCCGCTACGATGGGTATACAGTTCGGCGTCGTCGGGTAAGCCATAATTAATCACATGCGTCAGGTCGTCTACATCCAAGCCTCGTGCGGCCACATCGGTAGCCACCAGCAATTGTAGATTCTTTATGCGGAATTTCTGCATCACATAATCACGTTGCGCCTGGCTGAGTTCCCCGTGCAGGGAATCCGCATTATAGCCGTCTTGTATTAATTTATCGGCAATTTCCTGTGTTTCTTTTCGGGTACGGCAGAAAATAATGCCGTAAATATTGGGATAATAGTCGGCAATACGTTTCAGTGCCAAATATTTGTCTTGCGCCCTCACCATATAGTATACGTGGCGGATGTTTTTGTTTCCCTCGTTCTTTTTCCCGATAACAATTTCCTTTGGTTCCCTCATGTATTTGCGGGTGATCTGCGCTATTTCCTGCGGCATGGTCGCTGAGAAGAGCAACATATTTTTCGAGGGTGGAATTTCGGCAAGAATGGCATTGATGCTATCCGAGAATCCCATATTAAGCATTTCGTCCGCCTCGTCGAGAATCACGTTTTTGATGAGGCTCAAATTAACTGTTTTCCGATTCATTAAATCCAGGAGGCGCCCCGGCGTCGCCACGACGACATGTACGCCTCTTTTCAGTGTTTTAATCTGGCTTTCAATGCTGGATCCTCCATATACCGGAAGGATTTTAAGTTGTTCCATATACTTGGAATAATCGTTCAGATCATCGGCAATCTGCAAGCATAGCTCGCGGGTAGGACATAAAATGAGTGTTTGAGGCTGTGCTATGGAAACCTCCGTGTTTTGTAAGACCGGCAAGCCGAATGCCGCCGTCTTTCCCGTACCTGTTTGTGCCAAAGCTATTACGTCGTTGGCTTCGCCCAATAAAAGAGGAATCACTTCTTCCTGTACCGGCATGGGTGATTCGAAACCCATCTCACGGATTGCCTTGATAATTGGTGCGGCAATCCCTAATTCTTCAAATGTTTTCAATGTAATCTTGTATGTGTAAAATATTTCAGGAGCGCAAAGGTAGGTAATTAATTTGGCGTCAACCTTAAAAAAGCAATATATCTTTTAGTTTTCTCTTCTGTTTGTCTGTAAATTGCATCTCTTCGCTGAGGTATTGCCCTATGGAAGCATATTCTTTTTTGATTCTCCGGAATACCGGATCCAGAAATGCTTCATGGGCCGAAAGGATCATCGTCATTGCTTCCTGGGCGTCGGTATCCAAGCCTTGCACCAAGGAGGCATAGCGACTTAGGTCTGTAAAATTATTGGTGGCCACATAATCACTCAAAATCGTTTCTTCGGGGACATCCAGCGCCGAGAGCAGGAGGAAAGCCAGGAAGCCGGTTCGGTCTTTCCCCATCGAGCAATGGAAGAGGATTGGGTAATTCGCCTCATCCAGGAAGAGTTGCAAGGCACGGGCAAAGGCGCGGGCATTATCCGGGGCTATGAACTGAAGGTATAGATCCTGCATGAATAAGGAGCCGTCGCCTTTGCGCACCCGTCCTTCCCTGATTCGACTCATAATCTCGCTTGTATTCATCGATATGGGGATATGAACGGTTTGCGCCCCGGCATAGCCCGGCGGCGAAACGGAGACTTCCTGTTCCGTACGCAGGTCGATGATTGTTTTGATGCCCAATGCATTCATCCGGAGCGTATCCCGTTCGCTCAGTCGATGGATGTCGCCCGAACGGTAGACCTTACCCCAGCGCGTAGACAGGCCGCGGTCCGAAAGGTAGCCACCCATATCGCGGAAGTTCTGTATGCTGTCCATTTGTAGGGAACGGGCGGCAACGATACGTTCATAGGTCTCGTTGAAAGAGAGGCGGAAATACTTACGCGAGATGTTGTCGTTCGTGACGTAAGTCATCACCCCGTCGCGAATAGGGGCATAGCCGACGACCAAGGATTGGACCATAGCGGGATTATCGGAAACATAGAGCCTCATCAAGCCTTCTGCTTCCGGACTCATTTCCCATTTAATCACATAATTGCCTATCCCGTCACGCTGACAAAGCACTTGAATCTCCGGCTGGTGCGAAGCGCATCCTGCCAGAAAAAGCACACTGCCCAATCCAAACCATATTTTTGCTCTCATAACTTTTGTATACGCCAAGAATTCAAACAAAATTAGCAAAAACCCATTCCTTGCT
This sequence comes from Tannerellaceae bacterium, assembly GCA_031278605.1. Taxonomy (GTDB): domain Bacteria; phylum Bacteroidota; class Bacteroidia; order Bacteroidales; family Tannerellaceae; genus DFXE01. The sequence continues at coordinate 7,577 of JAITKB010000022.1, read as the reverse complement.
ATCCGTAGTTAATGATATTTAAGAGTGTTTCCCGTAAACCGCTGCAAAGGTTTTGGATACATAGTTATCGTGGCTTAAACAGGATTCCGTAGCCAGGTCGATACCGCAGCGGAGAATCTTCTCCCAGGTGTCTTTTGCGAGCGTATGCAAGTCGGTGCGGGCTACGTTGTACTTTAGCAGACCATAGAGCAGGCCGGCATTGAAATTGTCGCCCGCCCCGATGGTGCTGACGGGAACAATCGGGGGTACTTCCAAACGGGAAGAAAACGCGGGGGTGAAAAACGTAACTTCCCCGGCGCCCTGCGTGCCTACGAAGCGAGGACAGTAAAAGCGGATATGTTCGCGGTAGATACGTTCCATATCACGGATGCCGAACACATTGAAAAAGTCTTCGTCCGAACCGCGCACCATATCGGCATATTCCAAATTCTCAATGATTGCCGGTCGGAGGCGCACCACCTCGTGAACGTGGGCGTGCCGGAAATTCAGGTCGTAGTAGATAATTGCTTTCTGTTTGCGGGCATATTCCAGGAGTTCCAGGATGCGTTCCCTCAGCGTCGGGTTCAGGGCATAGTAAGAGCCGAAGATAAAGATATCGTTGGCTTCTATTCGGGGGAGCGGCATTTCCAGGCGTTGGTTGGGATAATCTTTATAAAAGATGTATTCGGCATTGTTTTCTTCATTGAGAAAAGCCAGGGATATGGGGGTTTTCCCGTTGGGGAAGCAATCCAGGTGTTGGGTTGGGATATGATTTTCTTCCATAAAGGAACGAATCATCTCCCCTGTCCTGTCCTTCCCAAGTTCGCTGATAAATACCAGGGGAACGCCCAGGCGTCCCAGCGAAACAAAGCCATTAAAAACAGAACCTCCCGGAAGGGCTACCTGCGGTTGAGCGTTTTTGAAGAGAATATCCAAGATGGTTTCTCCTACTCCTATTATTTTCCTCATGATTTATCTCTCGTGTAATTTATGATTGCAAATATATCGGTTTTTGCCTACTCCTCCCATTGATAGAAGACACCCCCATCCCGAAGAAGGACGGCGGCGAACCTCTCCCTCGCCTGGCCCCTCCCCCTCGGGAAAAACAGAAAAAGCCCCCACCCCGGAAGATTCCTTAATATTAGTCAATTTTCACATTTCGAGGCTGAAAATGTAACCGCTTAGCAGTCAGCGATAAATTTATCTCACTCGAAAGAAAAATTCTCGGTACGGAAAAATTTATGTCTCGGTACGGAAAAATAAATTTTTCGGTACGGAGAAATTTATCTCTCGGTACGGAGAAGTTTATTTTCCGGTAAGGAAAACTTATTTTGGTAAATGATAACTTATTTTTTGAGTGAGCGTTAAGAATTTTTCACTACCGGGAGGCGTTGCGTTCGCCCCCTGAAAACAAAAAATTGCCCCGTGTACGCATCCTTGCGACACAGGGCAATGTCCTTAAACATCAAGCAATGAAACTAAGAAGAAAGTCCGCGGCTCTTGGAACCCAAATAACCACCGTGGTGGCGGAGAGCGTAATCCCTGCTGCCGAAACCAATCCGACGCATGGTATGGACCACCAAAATATCACCGATGACCGTCATCACGGTCGTTGAGGTAGTGGGCGTTAACCCCAGGGTACAGACCTCGGCAGGCGCTCCCGTAAGCAGACAAACACTGGCCTGCTTTGCCAAATCACTTTCCGGATTGCCCGTTATCACAATAAACTGCATCTCCGGCGCCAAGCCGCGCGTTAATTCAACCAATTCGAGCAACTCCCTCGTACGCCCGGAGTTGGAAACCAAAAGCATCAAATCGTTGCTGCGCACAATCCCCAGGTCGCCGTGCTGCGCCTCGCTGGGATGAAGGAAAAAAGCCGGCGTCCCGGTCGAGCTGAAAGTGGTCGCCATATTCATGGCAATCTGCCCCGCCTTCCCCATCCCGCTTGTAATCAATGTCCCCAAACGCCGGTGCACGTGCTCGACAATGAGGCTCACCGCCTTTTCGTAACCGTCGGTGACCGGGATGTTCCTCACGGCCTCCGCCTCCAAACGAAGTATCTCTTTTATGTCATCCGTTATCATATACTTATATTTTTCTTTCTTTCGATGTCTTTTGATTCGTCCGGACAAAAATATTTATTTTCCGCCAATATCCCCCCCCACAAGCCGGAGAGACCCAAAATCAAGGGAAACAGAAGCATGTATCGTTATTATCTTTACTTTTACGGTGGACTGCCGAACCATTCCTTTGAGTAAAAGCAGATCTATCCACTTAATAATTTTATAAGCAATGAAAAACAAGCATTTAAACCGACGAGATTTCTTGCGGCTATCCGTCGCAACAGGAGCCGGCGCAGTAATCGCCCCCAATGTTTCGGCATCGCCCGTGGGTATGGCAACGGCAAGTAAAACCAATGACTTCCCCCAACGCACGCTGGGACGGACAGGGATGCAACTCCCCATCCTAAGCATGGGGGTGATGCGGGCAGATAACCCGAATGTAGTGAGAGCAGCCTACAATTCGGGTATCACGCACTTCGATACGGCACACGGCTATCAGAACGGACGAAACGAAGAAATGCTGGGCAACTTCTTCAAAGACAAACCGCGTAACTCCTTTACCATCGCCACAAAAGGGAAATTCCAATACCCGCTGAAAGACAGTTTTGAACAAGATTATACCGACTTGCTCGACCTTAGTCTCAAACGGCTGCAAATGGATTATGTGGAAATATTCTTCACCCACGCACTCGAAAAACCGGAGGAGATAACCAACGAACGGGTGATGAACCTCCTGAAAAAGTTCCGGGCCGACGGCAAAATCAAACACATCGGATTCTCCACCCATGCGCTGAAGCCGGAACTGATACATGCCGGTATCGACGCCGGCATATACGACGTAATCCTGCTGAGTTACAACTTCAAACTCAACAACCTGAAAGAAACAGACGAAGCCATTGCACGCGGAGTGAAAGCCGGCGTAGGTTTCGTGGCCATGAAAACCATGACAGGGGCCGTAGAAGACGTCGAAGGCAAAAAGCAAATCAATGCGCAGGCCTGTCTGAAATGGGCATGGAAAAACGAACATATCACAACAATCATCCCCGGATTCAGCAACTTCGACGAACTGGACAAATGCCTGGCCGCCGTCAACAACCCGAGCTTGTCGCCGGAAGAGAAAAATTACCTGGCCATGCTCTGCAACAAAGAAATGCTCTTCTGCCAACGTTGCGGGAAATGCAGCGAAGAATGTGCCGAACATCTACCCATCCCCGAACTGATGCGTGCATACATGTATGCCTATGGTTACAAACACGCCAACCTCTCCAAGGAAACCCTCCTGGAACTGAATCTGCCCGATGCAAAGAACCTATGCCGCTCCTGCGCCGGGAATTGCAGGGTGAAATGCCGTTCGGGCTTCGACGTGGCCGCCAAAATTGCAGCCGTCACCCCCGTTCTGCAAGTACCCGAGGCGCTTTTAACCTGAGTCACTCACCTTAAAATCCTTGATTCATGAAATATATGAAGTATCCGCCCCTTGTTTTGTTTCTGCTTCTGTTGTCGTTTCAGATGCTTTCGGCACAAACGCCTGCGGAATTGAAATCGTGGCTGCCGAGCGTGGCAGAATGGACCCTGGCAGAAGAAACGGAAGTGTTCAATCCGGATAATCTCTTCGACCGTATCAACGGAGCAGCCCCTTTGTTTATCGAAAACAATTTCAGGGAAATGACCGCTGTCGACTATAAAAAAGGCGAAGATTACATCACCATTCAAGCCTATCGCCACGCTACAGCGGAAGACGCTTTCGGCATGTATGCCTCGGAACGCTCCACGGAACTGACGCATCTGCCCGGTATAGGCGGCGAAGCGCAAGGCGACCAGGAGAACCTGTTCTTTTTCGCCGGGAATATCTATGTCAAAATGTCGAGCCACAGCGAAACGGAAGTGAAAGAGATTCTCGCAAACATCGCCCGGGGACTGGCCTCCCAAATAGATCCGCAAGCAGGATACCCCGTCATCCTGAAGGCCTTCCCGGCAAAAGGGAAACAACCTTATTCCGAAACATACATCACATCAAGCTACATCGGACATGAGTTTCTAAAGTCGGTTTATACGGCAACGTACGAGGCCGAGGGCAAAACATTCCAACTGTTCGTAGTAGATGCACACTCGGAAGAACAAGCCGGGGAAGTACTAAGGCAATACTTCGCCTTCACCAAACAACCCATGGAACCCCTCCTCGAAAGTAAATTCCTGATCAAAGACCGCTACAACGGCGAAATCCCCCTGATTCGGAAAGGACCTTACCTGATTGGTATCTACAGCGAAAACGGTGAGACCATCCCCCAGGCAAATACCCTACTGCAAGAGGTGGCCGACAAATTATAGGAATTTCTCACAAAAAAAGGGCTTCGAAAAAAGCCCTTTTTTTAAGGAAGTTCCCCCCCGGTATGAATTTCTTCCTTATTCCTTATTCTTTCACTTCCCAGACCTCCCCTGTCATCAGCAAATCATGGAGCGTGCGAACAGGGTTGCCGGAGCGGACAGAGGCAATCTGCCGTTCCACACATTCGTCATAGGCGGGAGCCTCTACATCGCGAATAACTCCCAAAGCCACCGGCATATCGCCCCCCATCAAAGAAAGCATCAAATGCAAAGCAACACCGGTTTCGTGTGCATCGTGAACCAAGACATCCTCCAAGGTATAACCGTCTTGCCCAATGGTTACAGCCTTCAACCTCAAACCATCGAGCACAATCCCTTTTTCATTATCCCTGCCAAAGCGCATCTTTTCGCCGTGACGAAGCACTATCGTTCGGTCGGAACGAAACTCCTTATCGGTAATGCGTTTATGGATGCCATCGTTAAAGATGACACAGTTAACCAACACCTCAACCACCGAAGTGCCCTTATGACGGGCCGAGGCTGCAAGAACATCCGTCGTATTCTTCAAATCCACATCAATCACCCGGGCAAAGAAATTCCCGCGGGCACCCAAAGCAAGTTCGGCAGGAACAAAGGGATCTTCCACCGTCCCGAAAGGAGAACTTTTGGTAATGACCCCCCGATCGGAAGTCGGCGAATACTGTCCCTTGGTCAGCCCGTAAATCTTATTATTGAACAAGACAATATTTATATCCACATTCCGCCGCACGGCATGGATGAAATGATTTCCCCCGATAGCCAGACAGTCTCCGTCGCCCGTCATCAACCATACGTTCAGGGCAGGATTCGCTGTCTTTACGCCTGTGGCAATGGCTGCCCCTCGCCCATGAATGGTATGGAAACCATACGAATTCATATAATAAGGCAGCCTGGAAGAACAGCCGATACCGGAAATAACCGCAATGTTTTCGGGAGCTACTCCCTGCTCTGCCATTGCCTTATGCACGCAACTCAATACGGCATGGTCTCCACATCCCGGACACCAACGGACGTATTGGTCGCTCTTAAAATCTTTAGGTTGAAATTTCATTTGTGATTCCATAAATTAAGCCTCCAATAATTTGGTAAATTCTTCAACTAAGCGTGCCACAACAAAAGGCTGTCCCTTGATGCGATTGAACTTATCCGGATTGAAACCCGGCACTTTGCTGCGCAGGTAATTGGCAAATTGCCCGCTGTTTTGTTCGGCAACGACCACTTTCTTATACCTATGCAATACATCTGCCGTATTCTTCGGCAAGGGATTGATAAATCTAAAGTGTGCCAAAGCTACCTTCTTCCCGTTTTCCCGCATGATTTCCAAGGCTTCGGAAAGGTGACCGTACGTCCCACCCCACCCTATCAGGAGCAGTTCTGCATCACGAACATCGCCCAAGACTTCGAGTTCGGGAATAAAACCGGCTATCTTGTCAATCTTTGCCTGTCGTGTGGCCACCATTTTCTGATGATTAAGCGGTTCGGTAGAGATGGAGCCGGTATCGTAATCTTTTTCCAATCCGCCGATACGATGTGCAAACCCCGGCGTTCCGGGCACAGCCCAGTAACGAACAAAGGTTTCGGGATCTCGACGGTAGGCTTTCCAAGGCTTTTCGTCTTTGTATTCCGAAACGTATTTCGGCTTGATTTCAGGATAAGCCTCAAGGTTGGGAATACGCCAGGCCGAAGAGCCGTTGGCGATGAAAGAATCGGTCAGCAGGATAACCGGCGTCATGTGTTCCAAGGCTAATTTGCCTGCCCAGAAGGCGGCATCGAAGCAGTCGGTTGGCGTAGATGCGGCAATCACTACGACAGGGCTTTCTCCGTTGCGCCCATAGAGGGCCTGAAGGAGGTCGGTCTGCTCACTCTTGGTAGGCAAGCCGGTTGAAGGGCCTCCCCGCTGAACATCAATTACAACCAAAGGGAGTTCGGCAATCACGGCCAGACCAATGGCTTCGCTCTTGAGCGCCAGGCCGGGTCCGGAAGTAGAGGTAGCCGCCAACGAGCCGGCAAAAGCGGCGCCGATAGCAGTACAAATGCCGGCAATCTCGTCTTCAAACTGAAGCGCTTTCACACCCAATTCCTTACGAGCAGCCAATTCCTGTAATATGTCGGTAGCGGGAGTAATGGGGTAACTCCCCAGAAAAAGTTGCAAGCCGGCTTTCTCGGCAGCGGCAATCAACCCGTAGGAAGTGGCTTTATTGCCGTTGATATCAGTATAAAAACCGGGAGCGGATTTTTTGCTCTCAATGCGGTAGGTAGAAACAGAGGCATGGATATTGCATCCATAATTATACCCATCGGAGAGCGCTTTTATATTGGCCCGGGCAATAGGCGGTTTTTTTGCAAATTTGCTTTGCAACTTGTACATGGCTTCATCCAATGGACGATCAAACAGCCAGCAGACCAAACCTAAAGCAAACATATTTTTGCAACGCACGGCCGATTTGGTATCTAAGCCAAATTCACTCAACCCGTTTTTCACCATCGTAGAGATAGGAGCAGCAACAAGTTGTATGCCCGTCAATCCCAACTCGGTAAAAGGATCATCTGTGGTAAACTGCGCTTTCTCCAAGTCACTTTTTTGGAAAGAATCGATATCGACGATTACAATCGCGTAAGGTTTCAGATAGTTGACATTTACCTTCAAGGCTGCCGGATTCATGGCAACCAGCACATCGGCTTTATCGCCGGGAGTAAAAATTTTACGTGATCCCAGGTGTACCTGAAATCCCGACACCCCACTTAATGACCCTTGCGGAGCGCGAATTTCTGCCGGGAAATCAGGGAAAGTAGATATGTCGTTCCCCAAGATAGCCGACAGATAAGAAAAAATGGTACCGGTAAGTTGCATGCCGTCTCCAGAATCTCCTGAGAAACGAACTACCACTTTCTCCAAAGTAACTACTTTAGTTTGTTCTGCCATAGTAAAATAAAATTAGGTAGCTTTAACATTATGTCAAAAAACAATTCGCAAAAGTAGTAATAATCGAAAATCATCGCCCGCAAATTCCGACATTTTTAGTATAAGCGTGTCCTATTGAAAGATTTCCGGTGTTTCGTTCGCTACAATAATATCTTTTCCAATTCACTTGCCATCGTCAGCAAATCATTGTCCGTAGTCATTACTTTCGTATCGAATACGACGGAAGCTTGCATATAATAAAAACTTCG
>JAITKB010000021.1 GCA_031278605.1 Tannerellaceae bacterium | reverse complement strand
AATATCCGCCAGCGCCTCACTGCTGTAATAGGGCGTCAATCCGTCGTTGGTATACGCCTCGTTCACCAGCAAAGCATACTCCTGCGCATCCATCACCGCTATTTTCTTGCTCACGTTCGACATCCCGAAGTTCGACTCGAAGGTTATCACATCGTGTCCTTTTTTTCCGCTTTTTGTCGTAATCAGCACCACACCGTTGGCCGCGCGTGCGCCGTATATAGCCGTAGCCGCCGCATCTTTGAGAATTTCAATTGATTCAATATCCGAAGGATTCACCGTAGACAAACCACTCAGAGAGGTTTTTCCTCCCGTATTCCCGAATCCCTCGCCGCTATACACGGGAAAACCGTCGATCACATACAACGGCTCGTTCCCCCCTTGCAGCGAACTGCTTCCGCGCACACGGATGGAAGCCGTTGCACCCGGCATACCGGAGGTTTGTATCACCTGTACGCCGGAAGCACGCCCCACCAGCCCCTGATCAATAGAAACCATCGGCGTTTGTTGTATTTCTGCCGTTTTTACAGAGGCCACCGAACCTGTCAGGTCGCTTTTACGGATAGAGCCGTAGCCGATAACCACCACCTCGTCGATCGCCTTGAGGTCTTCCTGCAATTCTATCCGCAACGAAGACTCGCCACGAAGGGGAATCTCCCGGCTGATATATCCGATATAAGATATTTGCAGAACCGCATTTTCGAGCACGTCGAGTGCAAAGCGTCCTTCGGTATCGGTAATCACTCCGGTGAGGGTGCCTTTCAGCATGACGTTGGCCCCGATTACCGGCTCCTTGTTGACGTCCGTCACCAACCCGGTAACGCGACGGGTTTGCTGAACTCCGGGCGCAGACTGTGCGGACTGTCGTGCAAGGACGATTTGCCGGTCAACAATACGATAACGAACATCCATCGTATGAAACAGCGCATGAAGCACCTCGCGGATATCCTCCGTTTGGATGTCGATATCCACCCGCCGGTTTCTTTCAAGGGTCTGATCCGTGTACAGAAACGTATAGCCCGTTTCGGCCTCAATCCGATCCAACGCCTGCTCTAAGGTCATATTCTTGAGCAACAAGTGGAATTCGGCATCCTGCGAATACGAATTTTCCGCATACGAGCGGTATATAAGGGTGAAGAAAAAACAAGCCAAAAGGCTCATCATCCGCATGGAAGCGGATGGAATAAAAGAACTCCGTCTTTTGAATAAACCATATAAATACATAATTTTGTGTTATTATTCGTTTGTAATTTTTCCGTTCGTCTTACTTTGGATTTACTTGAGAGATTGAACGGAGAGACTCTCTCAGGCAAGCATAAGTTCCAGCTTATGTTTGCCTTTTTTGCTTAAAAGCCGCCGGTTTGTCTACATATATCTACCTCCTTTCCTTGCTTATTTCAGGGTGACGCGAATCTTCTGGCGGGTATAGGAATAGTCCACACGTTGTTCCGCCGCCGTGAAAACCCATTCCATGGGAGCGGCCATTTTCATATAATCCAACACTTGGGAGATGGTTTCCGCAGTAAAAGTAGCCCGGAAGTTATACCTTTTTGAGGTGTCTCCCAGAAGTTCGATGTCCACGTTATAGCGTCGGGAGAGTTTACGCAGCACTTCATCCAACGGTGTGTTGCGAAAGAGCAAACGACCGTTTGTCCAAGCGGTTTTTTCCTCCGGCGACACCCTCCGGAGCGTTGGTCGCCGGGAGGCGTCGATGGTCAGCATCTCATTGGGATGCAGGCTCAAGGCACGCCCTTCTATCACCACATCCACAACTCCGCTTTCCAGCATCACCTCCGTGGCGGAATCTTCCGCATACGAAGAAACGTTGAAGCGCGTGCCGAAGGCTTTTACGCACATCCCCACCCGGTCGATATGCACGCAGAAAGGATTCGTAGCGCTTGCCGTCACCCGGAAACAGGCCTCGCCCTCCAAAAAAACATTCCTCTCCTCGTCTGTAAACCGGGAAGGATAGCGAAGCGTACTTCCCGCATTGAGCCACACCTCCGAACGATCGGGAAGACACACCCGGGTAACGGTTCCCGGCGCCGACATCAAGGTGATATCGCTCACCGACTCCTCCGAATGTTTCAGATGCAGACAAGTAAGCACAGTAGAAACCGCCATCATCGGAAGCAACAAGGCCGCCGCCACGTTCCGCACAACCGTAAAACGGCGTAGCGTCCCCTCCTTCGCCTTGATTTTCTTCTGCGTCAGCCGGAAAGCCGCCCTCGCATCGTAGCTTTTATATTCCTCTATATCTTTCACGAGCGCCTGAGCAATCTGCAGGTAATGTTTTATCTTTTCTTTATCCATTCCAATTATATGTGTATTTTAAATCAAGACAAGCAATGAAGAAAAATACGACACCATCCCCACGTGTTTTTTTCATCTGTCCCGCAAAACGAGCCCTCCCCCCTCCTGAGAAAAAAAATCGTGGCTCAAAAATTTATTTTCCAGGGCTGGAAAATTCGGGGCAAAGAGAGGAAACAACAATGCATTGATCCCCCAAATACTATACAGTCCGGCAAGCACTGATCACCGGCCAGGCATCCGGAATCCTCTGCTTCGTTCCTCTCCTCCCTTATCGAAGCAAATGATTAACGGCGTTTACCAAGTAAATGTAGTTCGGCGCCAGGGGAATTACGTATTCGTTCTCGCTCCAGTGGAATGGATAATCGTCTCTGTTTTCAGGATAATCCGGCTTCAAGATGCGGACTCCGGGAACGATGCCGCCGGGGATAAAGGAATAGTCGGCCCGGTTGTTGCCGTAGGCTACCTTCTTGGGCTGTGCGCCGACGCCCGAAACAAATGAAAGGGAGTGGACAGGGTGGCATCCGTACAGGTAATTCAACGCCCGGTAGATGTATTCGGGGTTAATTAATTCGGGGTATAGGCTGTGTAAATCGTAGGTGAAATTGGCGGAAATGATGATCCCACTGTTGGCCGCCCATCCCGAAGGACTTATCGCTACGCCATAGGGGTTGATGGTGTCTATGGCCGCCAATTGCTCGCCGTAGGCTTTTACCGCCGGCTCCAGCTTCCGGCGGAAGGCGTCGTCCAGGTAGGGCGCAAGGGGGGCGAGAACGGATAAATTACGCTCCATGTCACCCTCCATTTCGGGCAATATCTCGTCTACACGCCTCTTGTATTCCTCCAGGTTGGTCGTTCGCCATAGTTCAAATGCTGCGCGAAACTCAGACAAAACGGTATTGCCGCGTGTAAAGAAGGGCTGATCCTGCACGGGTTGGTAGTTGTAGGTGTGTTCGTCTTTCCATATATATTGGGCAAGGTTGAGACATTCCTCAGCAAACGTGTTGTTATAGTATTTCAGTACACGGGCGGCGGCGGCCAGGGATACGGCTGTATTGTAGTTCAGGTAGGGAGAGCGGTTGGTAAATGCCCAACGGTCGTCGGGACCCGGCGTGTTGCCGTCGGTTTGCAAGGCATCGGGCCGGGGGCTGTTTACCTGGTTATCGGTCTTGGTCAATGCATCGCCCAGATGCCTGTATTGGTAGAGCTGCGATTCGTTGATGCCCGGGATGGCGTATCCGATGGCCTTTACCTGCGCGGCCAGTTGCAGGGCACCGTGTTCGATTTGCTGAAGAATATCCGGTTTCCCGTCCGGGCGGTGAATTTCCACATAACGCATCTCCTGTCGCACGGTGGTTTCATCCCGGTCGATGCCGAAAGTTTCGTAAAGGTGCACCAGCGATTGGACGGTGTTTTGCTGCGAAGGGGTTTGGATATCGAAATCGCCGGCATCGAACCATCCGCCAACGTTCAGACCGGGGATATGCTCCATGGGTTTGTATTTATTGCCGGTGGTTCCCCCCTGCCTCCATCCGTCCCAGTGCATACGGTTGAGCGGCGCCTGCAAAGCGTCGTCCAGATGGGCTGCTCCGTGCCATACGCGGTAGGCTTCGCGCACAAACATGTGATCCATTTGCACCGGCATAAAGACATCGAGCGTGGGGTACCAGGTTCTTTGGAAGACATCCGGGGCGATGGGGAAAGGCCCGGTGTGTTGTTCGCCGTATTGGAAGGCATAAATGCCGGGGTCGGTTACTGCCGAGAAGTCGAATTGCAGGTAGTTGTACCTCAAATATCGTCCCCAGATTACGGGTTTGGCCGAAAGTGCCCGGGTGCGACTGCCGTCGTTGTTGATCTTCCACAGGACGACGTTAGAGAGCGGACGGGCGTTTTTATCCAACTCGATTACAGCAAGTTTTGCCTGTGAGGGATGGTATCCTGCCTGCGAATAGGAGATCACGGGGGTTCGTTCCCATCCGCGGACGGATCGACCGGTGATACGCCATTCGGCTAATTTGCCGGTTTGTCCGGCCGGCAGCAAAGTGCGCAGGGTGAAGGTGCCGTTTTGCTGTTTGCTGCGTCCATCGTAGAGAAGCAGCTCGCCTTCGCCCAGAGATTGGATGCTGAGGTGTTTGTCCGGAGCGTCGGGCGCTATTTCGATGATTTTACCTGTGGCGATGGGCTCCGGCTCCGGTTGGTTGCCCAGAAGCGTCATTCCGTCGGCCGGCGAAGTGGGGAACAGGCCGTATTGGTTGTCCATCACGAAAGATGTTCCCCAGAAAACGGGCGGGAAGAGTTCCAGGTTCAGACCTGCCAGACCGTTCAGGGTTTCGGGCAAGGGTTGGTCGGCGAGAACGCTTAGGAGCAAGCCGTCGTTTTCGGCCTGTGCAACGAGGGTGTAGCGGAAGTTGTGGGCGGAGAAGTTCATGGTTACTTCTATCCGCTGGTTTTCCCGGTCAACTTTTTTGTCTACAAATTCGGCAATAGGGTCCCATTGTCCGGGACTTGGATTGAGCCGAACATCTCCATTGGTAGCGGTTCGCAGCCCGTGATGAATAATTTCCACGGCGCTTGCTTTTGCGTCGTCAAACAAATTGTCGTACATATTACTAAAGACAAGGATATTGAATCCCGGTTTTTCAAAATACAGCGAATCATTCAGGAGCAGGTCCCCAAAAGCGTATGAGTCGTTGCTGGCATTGCGGCAGGACAGCAAGTAAAGGCTTGCGATGAGGGTTGCCGCACAAAGGGTAAGGGTTTTAAAAGTTTTCATGGTGTATTGGATTTATTCCTGTTGTTTTTACTTCGTAAACTTACGGAAAAGTATCGGAACGAGGTGACCGAAAGGGGACGTTTTTCAGTTTGTTTTTTTCTTTCCGTATCATACGTGGAAGTTCTTTCAGGAAACGATAATAGCGGGGGACATTCTTTCGCGGTTCTTCGCAGGCCCTGTAAAGCCACTCCAGGTTGCCGGCCAGCATCCATCGCGGGGCGCGTCTCACGCGGCCTGTTCCGGCATTGAAATTGAATATGGCCCCAAAGCCAAACATCACGCCCCGTTTTAAATAAGGTTGCAGTTTGTTCATGAAAAACTCTTGTTTGGGAGCACCCAAGGAGATCCAAATGATGTCGGGGCTATCTGCATTGATTCGGTTGGCAATGGCGCGGTAATCAAACTCATCCACCCGGCAGAAGGGAAGCGTTTCAAAACGCATATGTTCAATCTTCGGGTCGAGGCGGATCAAATTGTTTTTCAATCCGTCCAATACCTCCTGGGTATTTCCCAGAAAGTATTGTTTATATTTCCCCATGCGGATGTATTTCAGAAACAGATCGGCGCCGATATAAGGCGAGAAGGGCTTTTGGTGCAGGAGGCCTAAGAGCTTTGCCAGAATCGAGCCGTCGCAAATATTTATCAAGGCATGATTTACGACCGTGAGGAATTCCGGATTCTTATTCGCTATCGTAAGATTATTGCTTTCAATGGAACAAACATAGCCTGCCGTGCCTTCCAATATGGCTTTTTGAATGACCTCATCCACGATTCGCTTATCAAATTCCAATCGGACATTAAAATAACAGTTATCGCCGTTCATGAATTTTCTATCTGTTGTTTCACCCAGTCGAATTGTTGCCTGAGGCCATGTTCGAGGGATACTTGCGGTTCCCATCCCAGTATTCTCTGCGCTTTGGCATAGTCTGCGCAACGCGCCTTATCTCCTTCCGGTTTGGTTGTATCGTAAAATATACGGATATCCTTACCCGATATTCTTACGATTGTTTCTGCAATCTCCCGGATGGATGTGCAAACCGGCGGACCGATTTGAATAACGCCTTGCCCTAAACCTTTTTCGAGTGTCCGGCACAGTGCGTCAACCACGTCGTCTACATGCACAAACGCGCGTCCCTGCCATCCGCTTCCCCATACATTGAACGCTTCCCGGGGATAACGAACCGCCTTGCGGATCAAGGCGGGAATGACCTGGCTTCGTTCCCCATAGTCGCAAGGCGTACCGTACACATTGTGGAACATCAAAATACTGCAAGGGATACCCGCTTCTCTTTCCAAAAAACCGGTTTCTATCTGGCCGATTAATTTACTCCAGCCATAACCGGATTCGGGCAATGCCGGGAAAAGTTCCTCTTCTTTCAAGGGTATGACTTCCAATGAATCCTGACGGGTGGCGGGAAAACTGCACGCCGTGCCTACATAAACGAATCCTTTCAGGTGTTCTTTGCCTGCTTTCCGGCAAGAATGAATCAGGTTGGAATTTATCAGATTATTCATCCTGTATAAATCGCCCTGATTGCTGAAGACATAATCAATCCCGGCCACAATGTCGGCCAGGTGAACGACGTAATCCGCCTTGAGGACTATATCGTCGGCCAAATCGGCTACGGATAAATCTATATGGAAGAAATGGGTGTCGATGTTTATCACAGGATTCCCTCTTTCGTCGTTCAGATATTCCAGTTTTCCTCTCCAGAGATTATCTATTACATAGACTTCGTTCTTTTCTTTCACGAGGCGTTTTACCAGATTGGAACCGATCATTCCGCATCCGCCTGTTACTAATATTTTTTTATTTTCCATCTTATGTGTTTTTATGTACCGTCAGATAAACAGCCTTGAAACGGGCGGTGAATTGGGGAATGGAATAGGCTTCCCGCATTGTCTGGTGGGCGTTTTCCGCCAGCGAACGCAACAAATCCCTGTTGGCGTTTAATTCGCTTACGGCTTCCGCTATTTCGCTTGCGGATGATACCCTCCTTCCGTTTCTTTCATTCACCACCAAGGGTATGGACCCTGCGGACGATACGATCGGCACGACAAAGTGCGCCATACTTTCCAGCAGGGCAACGGGCAATCCTTCTCCAAAATGAGACGGCAACAGAAAGATATGAGACGCCTGCAATACGGCTTGTTTTTGCGCCCCGGATACCACTCCCACATCTTTTATGCAATCATGCAAACCGGGAGAAAGCATCTGCATAAACCAATCTTTATCCGGTCCTGCCCCGCATAGGTGAAAGGTGAAGGAAACGTTTTGGTCCTTCAGCTCCTTCAACGCCCCGGCTATCTTTTCCAATCCTTTCTCCCGGATGATGCGTCCCAGAAAGACAAGGGATAAATCCGAATGGAAATCTTTTTCTTCCATCCGGATTTCCGGTATAACTATCGCATTGGGTATCACCTTTATCTTGCCTTCGTTTATCTTCGGGTAGTTTGTCTGCAGGAAAGACTTTTCCTTCTCGCTCAGCACAACAATGGCATGGGCCTTTTGCAGGAAAAAACCAATGAGGGGCTTCCAGAACAGACCCGGTTGGCGATTCATATACCTCCCTCCGTGAAGGTGCAGGACAAGGGGGATGCGCTTCAGGCATACCGGCACGAACAGGAAAATATCCCGGAGCAGCGACTTCGGCTCAAACGCCAGATTAAAATGCACCAGGTCCACTTGTTTGACCGTCCATATACGAACAAAGGCGCTCGTGAGTCTGAAGAACCAGGAGAGACCTCTTTTCTCCGCGTCTTTCTTTCCTATAATAAAAGGTATGTACCGATACCCTTTGATTTCCTGTATCAGCAATTGGGATACGGAGGATATGCCACTGATATTATCCGAAGCATTTAGCGACGGGGTAATAATCAATACGACGGGGCGGTTGTTGTTTTCCATACTTACAGGATGGGTTTGATCACGGAGGCGTGTTGCAGTCTTTTATTCTCCGGCGGCGGGGTCAGATAATCCGGCCCAAACTGTGTGTGGAGATAGGCCTCCGGAGAGTGCGGGGCAAAAAAAGAGGCGTCCTCAAACGTTATCTCGCTGAGCGGATAGATGTCTTCGTATCCGGAATAACAACTCCAGGCCACATCAAATCCGGGTCCGATGTAACACTTTGTATCTAAAGTCTTGTTCCGCTCAATCATCTTCCGTACCGATGCCTGGTAGCGTATCACCAGGAAACGGAAAACGGGATGGAATACGGCAAGGATTCTGCGGATGATGGATTCGTGCGTAAAATAAACGGAATCCAGACATTTGCAGATAAAAATATGGTAGGCCTTCAGCAGTTGTTCCTTCCGGAAGAGGAGGGGATGGCTGTGGAAACGATCTACGGGGAATATGTCCAGGAACAAACCCTTTGCACATTCTTCGGTCTCATGACCGGGGGAAAGGATGAAGCTTTTCTTATCCCTCACTTTGCAGGGCATGGGGAGATAGCGGTAATGCGGGTCGGTTTCGCAGGTTTGAAGCATCATATCGTCCGGAAATTCCGCTAGGGCTATCCGGAGAAATCGCTCATAGTCTTCGCGCGGCATACAGATGTCCAGGTCGTCGTCCCAGGGGATGAATCCCTTTTGACGAACGGCGCCGAGCAGCGTGCCCGAACAAAGCCAATATCGTATGTTGTGCTTCCGGCACAGGTAATCAATAATTTTCATCATGCGGAGTAAGACCAACTGTGCCTGCCGAAGCAGGGGTTCCCTTTCCCGCTCACGGCGATTGTCGGGAAACTTTTTACTGAAATCAACAACGTCATTCATAATGAGGTGATATAAGATGATTAATTATATTAAACGATACTTCTTTACTCCCCCGATACGGAAGGTAAACAAAAGGACTTCCGAGAAAACAACCAGTGCGGCAACGCTGTGAATGGATAAATAACCCATGCCGAACAGCAGGGATAATCCGGTTATATGAATCAGCGAAACGGCCACTACCGTCCAGTTCGTATAATGTGCATGCCCCATCGCTGCCAGAAAAGGATAGCCCAAAAGCATGGAGGGGATGGAAAAGAAACAACCGCACATCAGGATACGGAATACCGTCAGACTGCCGCTCAGGGCCGATTCGCCGTAGATGATTCCTATCAGTAGCGACGAACACAGCAACATGCCGGACAGCAAAACCATGTTCACCGGGAAAATATGACGCAACATCCGCTTGAAAAACGCTACGTCCTGCGTTTTGGCTATATGGGGGAACAAAACGCCGGTAAAGGGTATCAGCAATTGGTTGTAGGCCTGGTATAACTTCTCGGCTGCCGAGTAATAGCCCACCGCCGTGTTGCCGCAAACCAAACCGATCACCAGGGTATTGACGTTGGTAAACATCGACAGCGACAGGCGGGAGAGGAAATACGTGAAACTGTCGACAAACACAAAACGGATTTCCCGGAACGAGGGGATAAACCACCGGCGCTTCTCCTTGAAATAGATAATGTATACGCTGATCAAGCCGGCCAGTATAAAGCCGATGCTGTAAAACACCGGCACCAGCATGTAGTCCTGGGGTTTGCGGATGAAGATAAAAAAAGGAATAAAGCTCACCGACTTGGCTACAATATTGAACACCGTGATGTATTTCATCCGCTCCATTCCCTGGAAATACCACAAGGGGAAGAGCATATTCCCCACAACGATCCCGAAGTAGGAGATGAAAAACAGCGACTCGCGGCGGAAGGTTTCCACAAAAGATGTGAGAAGGAGAAGCACAAGGAAACTAACAACGGCCAGGAAGAAGCGGCAAATACAGGCGCTGTTCAGGTAGCGGTTGATGTCCTCGGGGCTGTCGCGGTGGGTGGAGATAAACTTCGTTGCGGAGAGGTTGAAGCCGAAATCGGTCAGCATCACAAAATACTGTATCACGATGTATCCGAAGGAAACCAAGCCCCAATACTCCACGCCCAGTACGCGGAATAAAAAAGGAAAACTCAGCAACGGCATCAGGTAGTTTATCCCCTGCAACAACACCAGGGCAACGAAATTCTGCGCCATCGGTTTCTTCAGCAGCTCTGAGATCTTCGGCATCAGGAGCGGTTCTTGGCTCTGCGATATTCGTCTATCAGGATCAGGGCCTGTTCCTTGCAGAACAGATAACCCACTCCCACCAACAGGGTAAATGCCAGCATCCCTATGGCGGCAAACAATTTGCGTGGGGCGACGGGTTTGGCCCTCACGAAGGCGGCGTCGAGCACCTGGGCTTTATCCCTGTTCAGGTCGTAGTTCAGGGCTGTTTCTTCCCGTGTCTGGAGCAGGACGAGGTATATGCCTTGCAGGATTTCCTGTCGGCGCATCAGTTCCCGGTAGTCGCGTTCCTTGTCGGGGAAACCTTCCATCTGGGCCACAAGCGCCTTTTCCTTTTGGCGTATCTCGTCGATGCCCTGGCGTGTGGCTTTTTGTGCATTGGAGATAGAGAGGTATACGCTTTCGCGAAGCTGGTCGGCTTGTTCGGTCAGGTTTTTGGCCAGGGGGTTGTCTTGGTTGGAGTTTTGTATCACCCTGGCTCTTTCCACCAGGATCCCGTTGTAGGCCATCAGCGGGCTTCCTTCGCCTTCCTGGTTCAGGAGTACGGGAACGAGGTTGTACTGATTGGCCGGGGTTTTCACGAACTCGTCCATCATTTCTATCAGGTGCGACTGCGATTCCATCTCAATGAGTTTCACCTGCAAATCGCGCATTTGTTCGATATAGAATTGCACGTCGTGTTCCACGTCGGTCAGCGTATGGGTGTTTTTATACACGGCGATCTCGCTTTCGGCCAGACGCAGGGAATGGGAGAGGGTATCTATCCGCGCATCCAGGTAGGCCAGGGTGCGGAGGGATTCTTCGCCTTTGAAGGAAGAGGTTTCTTCGTTGTAAAATGCGATCAGTTGATTCAGCATACGAATGCCTCGTTCCCGTTCATAGTCCGTGCAGCTTAGTTCGACCACGGTGGAGGTTTTGGAGATTTCTTCCACCACAAAGTCTTCTTCCATATCCTCGGCCACCCATCCCGGAGGGCGCAGAAGGATATCCATTCGTTCCGGTCGGGGGTTTTTGTTGCCGGGGGCATACGCCAGGGTGAAATCCCCGTGGGGCAGGGAGATGACGGCAGGCAGGGCGGCAAGGTGGAATTTGTTTTTGCCGTACTGTTCGGACTCCGTGTGCACAAGGAAGCCTCCGTTGTGGGGGCGTAGCTTGAACAGGATTTCTTCGTAGAGGTTTTCCAGGGTAAGCGAATCGGTATGCAGGGCAAACGGGACGTCCTTGTACAAACGGTAAAAAGAATAAGGTCGGGTGTATTCCAGGTGAAGTCCCAGATGCCGTACCATTTTCTTCAGCAGGGCGTTTGAGGTCAAGACGTTGATTTCGTCTTCTATGTTGACTGCCCCGGCCGCCATGGCTCCCAGCCCGAAGGTACGCATCAACCCGGCGGCTTCTCCCATGCCCAGGGTGGCGCCTCCCATTTCGCGGTCTTCCAGGATCCGCACACGCGCCGCCACCTCGTAGGTACGGGGATAGCATATAAGGTAGAGGAGGGCCGGGACAAAAGAACACAGGAAGGCTGCAAGGAAGAGTCTCCAGTGCAGGAGATACTTCACGATCACATGTTTCAGTCCGATTACTTCGTTGTTATTTACTTCTACTTCCATTACTTCCTTCATTGTTGTTGTTGTTGTTTTGGTGGGGGGGGTTATTTCAATATGGCTACAAACAGGGTGGTGATGACCGAGACGGTCGTCAGCAGGGTGGATACGATCGAGACGGTGAATGTTTGCGATTGGGTTATGTTGTAATTCCGCTGTTTGGGTTTATTCGGTTCCACGTACACCAGGTCGTTTTGCCTCAGATAGTAGTACGGGGATGCAAACACGTCGGGTTGGGTGAGGTCTATCCTGCCGAACTCTTTTATCCCGTCGCGATCCCTGACGATCAGTATATTCTTCCGGTTGGCATTAATGGTAAGGTCTCCCAGCCGTCCGATGGCGTCCAGGATGGTGATGCGTTCGTTCTGCACGGTCAGGGCCCCGGGCCGGGCCACTTCGCCGATAACCGTTATCCGGTAGTTTACGATCTGCACATTCACCAGGGCGTCTTTTACGTAGTGTGCAATCTTTTCCTGCAGAAAGCTCGCCAGTTCCTGCTTCGACAAGCCGGCCGCCCGAACCGTGCCAAGGACGGGGAAGACGATGTTTCCGTCCGAATCCACCGGATAGGTATGCAGTTGGGCTGAAGAAGTTACCGAGGTTTCCCCCTGGGAGGCATAGGCCCAGACGGGGGGATTGAACGGGGTAACCACGCTTGGATCCCAGGCCGTCACGGTAATGGTTAGCAGGTCGTCGGGACAAATGCGCGAGGTATAGTTTTGTTCCATTTGGGCGATTTGCTCTTGTGTAAGCCTGTCTACTCCCTGAAAATAAAGGACATCTTTGGGAGTACCACAAGATATCAGAAAAAAAATCAGCCCTGCGGCCGAAAGTAGTTTCATGTTCATAATCTGTTTTTAATTGCGAATCATACGAAATAGGATGTCGTACTTTATAACGAGGCAACCATCCATATATTGCCGCATCTTGCCGCTTGTTCCATCAAAAAAATATCGTCGATCTTTGCCGGAAACAACGAAAAAGATTGCTGCGAAATCGCAGCCGCCCGACGGCGAAAGTGCAGCCGCCCGACTGCGAAGTTGCAGCCGCCCGACTGCGAAAGTGCAGCCGCTCGGCTGCGAAGTTGCAGCCGCTCGGCTGCGAATTTGCAGCAGAGCGAGGGCGAAGTTCCGAGGCGGGTTAGCGAAGCGAAAAAGTAGGATTGATGCCGGGATCGTTTCTGGCCTTCAGGGCCAGCCGGCGCGCGGAGACGGTAACCTTGCCGGTGATAAATTCGGGAATATTGTACGATTTCATGAAGCGATGGTAGAAATCCGTATCCTTTTGAGGCAGGACAAAGGGCTTGGAAGCCTTTCCTTCGCGGTCGATGTAGGCAATGAAAAGGCGGGTGTAAAGCCCGTCCAGCCGGCGGCTGCTGAAAATCACCCAGCGGCTGTTGCTGCTCCAGGAATGATAGCTGTCCACCTCCTCGCTGTTGAGCGCATCCGCCGCAAGGTTCGCACCGGAGGACAGATCCATCAGCTGCAGGTCGGCGTCCTTGTGCCAGATGGAAAAGTTGCCGTAGCCCGAAAGCGTATACAGGAGGAATTTCCCGTCGGGCGATACCCTCGGAAAGGATGCGCTCCGCCCACCCGCCGAGGCCTGCCACAGGGTGTCCACCTCCGAGCCAAAGACGCCGGAAAGGGGATCGAAGGCAAGGGAACAGAGGCTGTAACGCACCTCACGGAACGATTGCGGCATGGGTTGGGCCGGGGCGGAACAGAAATAAAGCCTCTTGCCATCGGGCGAAAACGTGGGGAAAGTCTCAAAGGCCCCGGCCGAAAACAGCGAAGGCGTGGTGATGATTTCGTGCCTCTCAAGGTCGTAAACCACCACATCGGAGGCCTCGTCGAACACCTCCACGCGGTTGGGGTCGTTGTGGTGCCAGGCCTGCTTGGTTTGGTTCACCGAAAAAGCCACGAACCGTCCCGACGGATGCCAGGAAGGATAGACCAGGGCCGAGATCGTATGCGGCGTTTGGGTGTTGAGTTTCTCTATCTTTTGGCCGTTTACCACCAGCGTTGCCGGATAGGTGGCGCGCAGGTGGAAAAGCATCGAGGCAGGGTCCTGCATCCGGAAAGAGTGACAGTTCATGCAGTTCTTCCCCGTCATTTTATTCTCAATAATGGGCGTTTCGGTATAAT
Organism: Tannerellaceae bacterium; assembly: GCA_031278605.1. Lineage (GTDB taxonomy): Bacteria > Bacteroidota > Bacteroidia > Bacteroidales > Tannerellaceae > DFXE01. The sequence goes on along the minus strand of JAITKB010000021.1, from coordinate 8,531 downwards.
TCTCCAGGTTGCGCTGGTAGAGGCCCATCCGGTTCCAGAGTTCGTAACCCGGCTCTATCAGGCGGTAAGCAACCCAGGGGTCGATCGGTTCCTCGGCCACGTGAAAAAGGAAAGGCGCGTAGCTCACCCATCCCTCCCCCCGCCTCCGGGCCCAAACGGACACGGACACGTCTTTTCCCCTTGCCCCTTGCAGCAGCTCTTTCCAGGCGGCGGCGGGGATGCGAAAGCGGCCCTTGCCGGCTTTTACTTTCAGGCTCTTGCCTCCGCCTTCCAGCAGCGCGTACCCTTCCGTTTCGGGCTTGGTGAAGGAGAAGCCGGGCGGGGCGATGTTGGGTGGGAGGACGCATCCGGCATAGTCGGGCCGGAGATCCGGTCCGTGAAGGCTCCGGGTCCCTTCCGGCAGGGCGCCGCCGCTGCAGGCGGGAAGGAGACAGACAAGACAAACAAGACAGGAAAGACAGGAAAGGTATAACATCCGTTTCATAGGGCGAGATTATTTAAACATGAAATAAAACCAGTACGTATCCCCGAAAGAGCGTCGCATCAGCGACGGCAGGGCCTGGGCGTTGCCGCTTCGGTTGCCTTCCACCACCTGGCGTTTGTAGTCGGCAAAACGGCGGATGACGGCCTCGGAAACCTCGAAACGCTGCAAGCAATCCGGATCCTGTTCCGAAAGGATAATCACAGCCTCCTGAAAAGCCACCGCAAGGGAAGGCAAAACGGGCGTGGCGTAATACGTCTCCAGAAACGCCCGGAATCCTTCCAGATTCTTCTCCAGCAAATAAAAACATCCGGAATAGGTAATGGCCGAGGGATCGGAAGGATTACACGCGGCAATCCCCTGCAACTCGGCCTCCAGGCCGTCGATAAGGGAGAGGGAGGCCGAGGGCATGAGCGAGCGGCGTTTGTTGCCCAAAAGGGAATCCTTGGCCACTTCGGCGTCGTTGTACAAAAACCGCCGGTGCGCCCTCGCCCATTCGCGGTAGCAGAAGGTATGCTCCAGGATGGAGATGTATTTTTCGGCCACGGGGTAAGCTCCGTAGATCAGGTTGGTTTGCACCAGGCGTTTCAATGCGCGCGGATTGCCCTCGCCCATGCTTGCGAGATAGGCCTCAAAGGCCATTTCCTGCGACAGGGCCGTGGCGTTAACGGCAAAGTATATATCGTTCAGCAGGATGGATACGGAGGCGGTTTTGTTCCAGTCCACCAACAAACCCTGGGGACCCCGCTGGTCGTAGGCAAACATCCGGTCGCCGAGTTCGCCCTTTTGCAGCAGGGCCAGGTTGAGGTAGGAAATATAGAGGTAGTTGGTGAGCGTACCCCGGCAACGTTCCGGGATTCGATCCCATTGTTCCGTCCGGCAGTAATAGTCGAGTTCCTTCATCAGGTAGGATTGCCTGTCGTCGTATTTCGGCAGGCCCCACAGACATAAAGCGGCAAGGAGGACGCCCTGTGCAACCATTCCCGGCCACCGTCGCCGCTCCTTTCCGCCCTTTTCCCGTCGCCTGCGCAGAAAGCAGGCCCAGAGCAGCAGGAGCAACGAGGCGATCCACGAAAAGTAGATTGCGCTCCGGGGGAACAGGCTCAGGTGGTAGTATCCGTCGGGCAGGAAAACGTGGCGGTATTCGCCGAATGAGGCCAGGGAAACGCTGAGGAGCCCCATCAGCATCGTTTCCCCCGGTATTCCTCCCCAAAGGAGAAGGAGGAAAAGGACTTCCTTGTCTTTCCCCTTGTCTTTCCCCTTGAGTGTCCTGTGTGTCCTGTGTGTCCCTTGTGTACAGGAAGCGATCATCGCCCAAAGGGCATAAAGCAAAAAGACCGGTCCGGCCAGGAAAAACAGCAAGGGAACCGCCAGAAAGTGACCCGCAAGGCGCCTCCTCGGATCCCCGACGCCCAAAACCAGGTAGAAAACACTACCGGCCATCAGGAAGGCTACCGTACCGAGAGCCGGATAGTTGAAATCGAAATGGGCAAACATCAGCATCATCGCCGGCAACCAGCACAGCAGCGCAAGATTTCCCCGGGGCGCTATCCGCCGCATCGCTCCGCCAACCACCCATCCCACCCCGACCAGCAAGGCGGCCGTAATCCCCGCCCCGGCATAAGGCAGGAGGAAGAACTGCGTGAGGAACTCCGACGCCAGCCGGGCCAAGCCGCCCGGTTGCCAAAGATGTTCCGCCACGTAAGGCAGGGTGTTTTGAAATAGCTGGTTCTGCTCCACGAAATAATAGTGATACGCGTTCCGGATCTGAAGAAAGGCAAACAGGAGGCCGTAAACGGCAAGGGGAAGAAGAAGGGTTTTTGCTTTCGGTAAGTGTTTCATCGGGTGGCTTCAAAAAGGTTTATATCCGGATCGTGTGAGTATTTCCTGTGCGTTGTTTTCCCTCATCAACCGCTCAAGCCCGAGGCCGGTTTGCTTCATGTATCTCCGAACGATTTGCAACCCGATCCACAGGCCTACATGGCCCGGCGCTTCCCCGGAAAGGAAGGTTGCCGGGGTTTCCCGGAGGTATTTATCGGTGGTCGAAAGGTCGGGCGTATAGAGATGTTTTCGCTCCACGATGGTTTTCCATAGCTCGCCTTCGTTCTTTTCGCACCAGGCGCAGGCGCTTTGCGTAAACCCCATCAGCGTCGGCAACGGGAGCTCCGGCAAAGCTTCGGAAACAATGTATTTGATTTTCCCTTCGTAGATCATCCGTTCCAGCAGCACGTCTTCATTCCCGGCAAAGGGATATTCGGCCATCAACCACCCCGTGAGGTAATCGGGAGCCATACGGCAAGGCTGCATCTTCTCCCTTTGGTATTCGTAAAAGAATTCCCGGTAAAGCGGATAATCCTTTCCCAGGTATTTGTCGATGGAAAGCGAGAGGAGGTTCTCGGCCACCCATACATTTTGGCGCAAGCCCGACACATGCATATACACCCGGGGGAGCGGCATGGCAGGGAGGTTCTCCCCCAGGTAGGCAAAGGCGCTCCCCAGGGTCTTGGCAAGGTCTGTCACGGAATCGTAGGCGGCAAGGGCGTCGCGGTACAACCCCTGGAGGGTCGGTTCGGAATAATACCCCACCAGGCGGTCGAAGAACCCGGGTGTGGCGGAGGATTGCATATTCAGGATGTCTTTCCCCGTCACCTCCATCATTTCCGGGTAATCGCACAGGAGTTCGCCCTGTATCCCCACATCGTTTCCGGCTTCTATCAGCCGGAACAACGCTTTATCAAACCGGTGTATCTCCACCGGCTCCGCCCCGGCACCCGCATCCTTTCCCTCTCCCCGGCACCCGGCACAGGTGAGGCAAGCCACAACAAGAAGGATCTCAGGGCGCATACCCCAACGGATTATCGCCGGCATACAGGGCCGAATACGTTTTCCGTCCTTTCAGATAGAAAGCCGCAATCAGGCTGCGAGGCATTTGTTCGGGAACAGGAGACACAACCGTTTTGCCGATGTTTTCCAGCCTGACCGTCCGGTAGGAAGCCTTCAGGCGGTGAAATTCCCGGCGGGCGGCATACACCGCCCCGGCGTCTTTGAAGTGTGTATTCAGCAAAAACTTCAGCGCCGCAAGGTAGTCCAGCCAGAAGCGCAGGCGCATCACCCGGGGTAATTCCTCCTCCGGGAGGTTCTTGTAGAGCATCAGCAGGCTGTTCCGGAAGTTCAGGAAGGTCTTGCGGGGATTCTCCGCGGCCAGCGTAGCGGCTCCTACATGGTACACCATCGAGTGGGGGGTATACACCAGGCGATACCCCCGGCATCGCATCCGCCAGCACATATCGACTTCTTCCTGATGAGCGAAAAAACGGGCATCCAGCCCGCCTACCGACCGGAAAATCTCCAGGCGGACAAAGAGGCAGGCCCCCGTGGCCCAGAGGATGTCGGCCGGTGTATCGTATTGCCCCCGGTCTTCCTCCACTACATGCAGCAATCGCCCCCGGCAAAAAGGATAACCGTAGCGGTCCAGGTAGCCGCCGGCAGCCCCGGCGTATTCAAAAAAGGCCCTGTTCCGCCACGAGCGTATCTTGGGTTGCACGCAAGCCACCAAAAGATTCCCGTCCATAAGGGCCAGCGGGGCGTCCAGCCATCCGGCTGTTACTTCCACGTCGTTATTGAGCAGGACGGCATATTCGGTATTCACCTCTCGCAACGCCAGGTTATAGCCTTCGGCAAAGCCATGGTTTTTATCCAGGGGGATAATCCTCACCGTGGGAAATTGTTCCCTGACAAAATCCACCGAGGCGTCGCTTGAACCGTTATCCGCCACAACAACCTCCGCGCAATCCCCGGGAGAATGTTTCATTACGAACGGCAGGAATGTTTCCAGGAGTTTCCTTCCGTTCCAGTTCAGTATCACAATAGCTACTTTCTTCATAAGGCATCATCGGGTTTATATTTCCAGCGCCGGTGCGTCCAGAGCCAGTAGGCAGGATTTCGTAAAATGGTTTGTTCCATAAGGCGTGCATACCGTTCGGTCAGGTCGTAGGATGGCATTTCCTGCGGAGTTGCGGTGAGCAGTTTAAACTCCACGCTGTAATACCCCCGTTTGGGTTTCCTCACATCGGCATACACAACGGGGAGGTTCAGTTTGCGGGCGATGCGTTCGGGTCCGGTCAGTATGGCGCTGTTTTGTTTGAGGAAGGAGGTCCAATAATTCAGGTCGGCCCTTCCGGGTGTTTGGTCGGCCAGGAGCACCGCCAATGCGGGTGTTTTTTCCCGTTTGAGCCTCACCAGGTCGCGCAGGGTTTCGTGCTGGCGGATCCCTGTGGAGCCGAAGCGGGCGCGCAGGTACACAAACAAACGGTCGAAAGCTTTATTATTCAACGGTCGATAGATGGGATACATTCGGGCTTCGACAAAGAAACTGTTGCCCGCGGTGAACCATTCCCAATTGCCGTAATGCCCCAGCATAACGAGGATACACGTATGTCCTTCTTTGTGCATCAACTCATCTATCAATTGGGGATTCTTCATGCAGGCGCGCCGTTGGATTTCTTTCTCGGATACATGCGCCAGCTTGATGGTTTCTACGAAATAGTCGGCGAAGTGATGGTAAAAATCACGCTCCATCCGGCGGAGTTCCCGCGTGGTTTTTTCCGGGAAAGACGCCCGCATGTTCCGGCGCGTCACCTTGAGGCGGTATCCCACAACCCGGTACATCAGCAGATACAAAATATCCGAAAGCAGGTACAGCAACCGAAGGGGCAGGCAGGCATGGAGTTTCACCCATATATATAATAAGGAATATCCTATCCCCGTTCTCATGACCGGCCGATTATATGGCAGGTTAATGCCGTTTGAGCGGGATTCCATCCGGTAAGGATTACACGGGTCACCTCATTGGGTGTCGTTTCGCGGCAGGGGGTTTCCACCTTGATGTAGTTCTGCGTAAAACCATACATGCGCCCATCCTTATGCTGGTGTTCAAACAGCACATCCGCCCTGCAACCGATATGCCGGGTATAGAAAGCCCGGTGTTTGTCTTCCGACAAATCCAGCAGCAGCCTGCTTCGCGCCTGCTTGGTTTGAGGCGACACCCGGTGCGTAATCTCCAGCGCCTGCGTACCCGGCCGTTCGGAATAACAGAAGACATGCAGCCGGGCAATATCCAGCGAACGAATAAAAGTATACGTTTCATCAAACAACTCGTTGGTCTCCCCGCGGGCGCCCACAATCACATCGGCGCCGATGAAAGCCTCCGGAATCATTTCTTTTATTTTCTCTACCTTGTATCGGAACAAGGCCGTATCGTATTTTCTTCGCATTTCCTTCAGCACCGCATCGCTTCCACTCTGAAGGGGTATATGGAAATGCGGGGCGAATCGTTTGCTGCGGGCTACAAAAGCAATCATCTCGTCGGTAATCAGATTCGGCTCGATGGAAGATATGCGGTAGCGGGCGATACCCTCCACTTCATCCAGGGCGCGAATCAGGTTGAGAAACGTTTCGTTGGTAGTTTTGCCAAAGTCGCCGATATTCACTCCCGTGAGCACGATTTCTTTTCCTCCTTGCCTCACCACCTCCTCGGCCTGCTTCACCATATCGGCGATGCTGCCGTTCCTGCTGCGTCCACGGGCGAAGGGAATTGTGCAATAAGAGCAAAAATAGTCGCACCCATCCTGTACTTTCAGGAAGTGTCGCGTGCGGTCGTCCGACGAGCAAGAAGGTGCAAACGTATGAATATCCCTGATTTTTGAAGTAATAACAGTCTTGCCCGGTCGGTTCAGATAAGAGAGGATATCGGTTTTCTGTTCGGCGCCCAGCACCAGGTCAACCCCTTCGATGCTTGCCACTTCTTCGGGTTTGAGTTGGGCATAACATCCGGTTACCACCACAAAGGCATTCGGGTGTAACTTATGAATCCGTCGAATCGCCTGTCTGCACTTCTTATCAGCCAATTCGGTTACCGTACAGGTATTGACAACACAAATATCCGCTTTTTCACCGTTCCTCACCCGTCGTACACCCTGTTCGCCCAGCAACCTGCCGATCGTAGAAGTTTCGGCAAAGTTCAGTTTGCATCCGAGTGTATAATAAGCCGCTGTTTTATTTTCAAATATTGTTTTATCTATCATAACTGCAAAAGTAGTGAATAACGCAGAAGGACAACGAGGGGCCAAACAAAAAAACCTCCTGTCTGCAAAACAAGCCGCAGACAGGAGGAAAAAAAATAAAAATATCAAAAAAAAAATCACTTGTGAAAGTCTTCTATACCATATAATCTCATCTTCTCTTCTTATTTGTCTTTCTTTCTGCTACGTATTTCATTGTCCTTTCGGAAACCCGCTACACTCTAACGATGCAATCTTCTTATCCGTAGCGCCACAAAAGTATATGATTAAAACCAACCAACCAAATCCGAAGATTATCCTCCGCGCATTAGACTAACAGGAAATTGCAAAGACGGGCAGAATACTACGCATCCCCAAACGAACCGTTAACCGTTAATCACCGTTAATTAAGCCGTGTGATGCGGGCGTAACCGTTGCCGGTATTACCGGTCATGCTGCCTGTGGCGGTAGGGTTGGGCATACCGTTGGTCACGCTGCCGGCTACGGTGGCTGCGTCGGTCAGGTAATAGGTGGTTGGAACTTGGTATTGACTGGCGTCTGTTGGATTTCCTGATTGCCACGCGGTATAGGTGTTGGCCGTGAACACCCAGCCGGAGCCGCCGCCGCCGGCGCATACATATAAATATCCCGATCCTCCGGTGCCTCCGCCATACCAGCCGCCGCCGCCGGCGCCGGCCCTTCCGTCCGTGTGGGAACCGCCCACACCAAATGTGCCCGGATTTCCGGGTAAGCCGGATTGAGATGAATTATAACTGCCACCTACACCACCGGCGGTTTGGGTTCCGCCTATGCCTCGTCCGGCATATGTTTGGGCTGTTCCATCTATTCCCGATGTTCCTCCGCCCGCGCCGCCTGTATAGTTGTGGGTTTTATTCGAAATAAGCCGAGTCCCGCCGCCGCCGCCGCCGGCAACGATTAGTCTGTGAAATAACGTCGTCCCTTCAATCCGTATATCTGTGGCGCCTCCACCGGCCCGACTGGCATAATCACTGTTAGTATTCGCGCTGCTGCCGCCGCCGTTATAACCTCCGACCTTTTCGGATGGGGGAGTTCCTCCGACATAAACAGATAATACATCGCCGACATTTAAATCTACATTGCCGACCGAATATCCTCCATTCCCCGGATTATAAGACGCAAAACCGGAGGCACCCCATACTTCCAACTTATACGTTCCGGTTTTCGGGGCGGTGAAGGTCTGTTCTGCGCCGGTGTAGCCATATTTCCAAACCAGCTGGTCAAGATTGAGGGCGTAGACGTACGATTCTCCGGCGGCGAAGTCGATAGACGGTTCAACCTCGCGGACAAAGTCTATTCCTTCCATCTTGAAAGAAACTTTCAGCTTTGCCCCGGAAGGATCTTTTTGTGGAATAAGCATCAACGTCCCGTCCTCGGTGGAAATGGTAGTTGGGGTCGTCCGGTTCAGAAGTGTATTATTGGCGAGGGTGTTATCCGTCTGCGTAAGCGTGTAATTGGCCCTCGCGGGATTATTGCTAGCGTCGAAAACGTCCCACTGAAAGCCCGGATTCTGCGCAACGATGCGCAAAGTATTGCTTTCGTACAGATTCGTAAATTCTATCTTCTCGATGCTGACGTTGAGATCCGCATTCGTAAGGGAGGTATACTTTGCCGAGAACTTCACCTTGGCCATCGCGTGATTGAAGGTAAGCGGCACCGCCCCGTCTTCCTGCGTATGATTCAGGGCCGATGCCACGCCGATGTCCTTTTGTTGCGAAGGCGATGTGGGCGGCGTCACCTTAAAGGCCGGGTATCCGGTGTAGGAGGTGCCGTCGTCGGTAACGAGGCTAACCCCGTTCTCTACTGCGGGTCCGTAGGTGATGGCAAAGAAGCTCAACTTCTCATTATTGGGCGGCCAATACTTGACGGGCGAGTACGTCCAGGGGTGGTCCTTGTCACTTCGTGTGACCAACTGATTCAGCATAACATCCGGTCGGCTGGAGGTAGCCACG
>JAITKB010000053.1 GCA_031278605.1 Tannerellaceae bacterium | reverse complement strand
AAAGAATCAATAAGCCTAAAACCGGAAGATATTATATATATAGAATCCGAGGGAAATTATGTGAATGTGTATTATAAGCAAGATGATAAGATAATGCACAGATTACTCCGCTCTACAATTAAACAAATGGAAGAATTGTTGCGGAATTATGCTATGTTTATTCGGTGTCATCGTGCTTTTATAGTTAACACTAACTATGTTTCAAACACAAAGGGAAATGCACAGAGTTATCAATTAACCCTATATGATATTTCCCAAGAAATACCTGTTTCCCGTACTTATCTAAAAAGTATAAAGGACGCTTTACAGTAAATTTCATTTTTAACGCCTTTGTCGTTTGTCTCTAAATGATGTGATAAGATGCACAAAATTGCATTTTATCACAAAATACTTATGTGTATCCCTATTATTTCCACACGTTTCATTTGACGTTTATGTTTGCAGCAAATTCAAACGTAAAACGGATATGAAATCAAAAGTTATTTTTCTCGCATTAGTGCTAATCCCTTACTTGGTTAATGCACAATCTACTCAAAAAATATCAGGTAAAGTTCTGGATGAAAATGGATCTCCTACGGATGGTTACAGTATAATACTGCTGTCGTCCAAAGATTCAACCCTTTACAAAGGCGATTTCTTTTTTGACCCGGATTTTTCAGTAGAAACCAATCAAATTCCCGTATTACTGAAAGTAACTTCTTTCGGATATAAGGATACTTTGCTATTCATTCAATCTGGTTCCGAAAAGTTGTCGGAAATTCGTCTTGCCTCTCAAAACTATGAATTAAATAAGGTTGTTGTCAAGGCTTCATTACCCATGTTCAGCATGAAAAGCGACCGTATTACGCTGAATGTAGCCGGAACCGCTCTAAGTGAATCAGGCTCGGCAGTTGATGTATTGCAGAAAGCAGCCCGGGTCAAAGTGGATGAAAACGGAATATCCGTTTTAGGTGTCGGCAATGCAATGATTGTGGTGGACAAACGAGAATTGCCAAGCAATCAGGCACTAGAAATGTTATCGTCTTCCGAAATCCAAAAGGTGGATATTATAACAAATCCTTCGTCTAAATATGATGCAAAAGGTAAGGCAGTGATTGAAATCCACACGAAAAAAGCGAAAAATAAAGGCTTTGGTGCGGAGGTAACAGGGCGGATGAGTAAAGGAGAGTATTGGAATCCCTATAATGGAATCGAAATCTCTGCTAAAACGTCCAAACTATCCTTTTATGGGTTTTACGCATTTTCTCAGACTAAAAGGCTTTTTACAGAATCCTATGTAAGAGACTACACAAAGGAAACCCCTTCGCTTTACGGATTGGTAGATATGGAGAGTATTAACAAAACAACAGGAAATCATCTCGTCCGCTTATCGGGAGATTACAGTTTTTCTGAGAAACATAAGGCAGGATTGCAGTTTAGCGGTCAATTTTTGGACGGAAACAATTCGAAAAACGAAATTAGTCGTACTTACAATTCTACTGATACCCAAACATCTCCCCTATCCGAATTGTCATCCGTTCAGGCAATCCCTTTTGAAAGAAACTTCTTGACGGGAACAGCTTATTATTCTTATCAATCATCCCCTACAGGTATGAGCCTGAACACCGTATGGGATAAATCCCGTTACGATACCGATTTAAATGCTCAAATTCTGGAAACCGGAGATTTGAGTATGATTACGAAACAAAACAACGTAAAAACCACCATTGATATTACCTCTTTCAAAGCGGATGCTTCTATTCCTTTACCAAAAGGCTACAAATTGGAAACAGGGCTAAAATACAGCAATATACATAATCAAAGCAATACATTCTTTTCATCGGAAGGAGCCACCATCCGTAATATCGACTATGACTATAAGGAAAATCTTGGAGCGTTGTATTTTCTCCTTTCCAATCAATTCGGAAACTTGAATGCAGAACTTGGAGCAAGGGTTGAAGTTTTCGATAATCATGCAACAACCGGTGTTGTCGTTCAGGATACTACCCAATGGAACCTATTTCCAAGCCTGAACTTGAATTATAATTTCTCGAAAAATTGGGATGTGAATTTTTCCTATGCTATGAAAATTTCTCGCCCTTCGTTTCAAGATTTGAATCCTGCTATCGATTACGTTGATTCGCTGACTTATTTTCAGGGAAATCCCGGATTAGTTCCTGAAACTAGCCATGCGTTAACTTTAAAGCTATCCTATATGAAAATGATGTCATTGGGAGTAAGTTATACAAGAAAGAATAATCTATTGGCTTGGTATGTAGAACAAGACCCTGAGAATCCTGCTTTGACAAGAATAACCCAAAAGAATATCGACAAATCAGATGTTTTATCAATTGATGCGATGTTGCCTTACCAAAACAGATGGGTCAGTTGCTATTTATCTGCGGGTTTGATTTATACCATAACTAATGATAAAAATTCGGGAGTAAGCAACTTGAAACGCCCAATGTGGTATGCCTATTCCGGTTTTGATTTTACACTGCCATACGGATTCAAGTTTAATACCAATATCCGCTATTTTACGAAAGGATTGGAAAATGTTTTTTACTTCGATCCGGTTTTCCGAATGGATGCAGGTATTCGAAAGTCATTCCTAAACGATAAGTTAACCGCCATTGTTATGTGGAATGATATTTTCCGAACAGATGATATGAATACCTACACCACTATCAATAATCGGTATATTGGCTATCATTATTATGATGACCGTTCAATGGTGAGCTTTTCTCTTACCTATCGTTTTAGTAGCCAAAAAAGTAAATATCAATCACGTTCTTCTATCAATGAAGAAAATCAGAGAATCAAGAATTTGAATTGACAGCAATTCTAAAAACATCATTCAGCATAGAACAAGATTTCGGTCTGATTATCAATACTCACTTTAAAATTTTGTGCTTATGAATGATTTTTTATTAAAAGAAAGGTTGTTCAGTCTATTGTCTGAACCCTCACAAGAAGTTACAAAGGAAGAAATGCAAAACGCCTATGGATGCTTTATAAAACAAGTAGAAACATCGAAGTATTGTAAGCCTACGGTGAACTACACCCTCTGGGTTTCTCATCTTGCACGTTTGTTGCCTGGGCAGTGGGGGGAAACCGAGAGGGTGTAGTTCGTCGCCGTAGGCTTACGATCTTCCCAACTTTTCCGGGAAGACTTTGTCAAAATTCAAGAACCTTCCCCGGCATCCGGTAGCGGTTCTGAAAAAAGTTAGAACCGCTAAAAGATAGCGGATACGACAGGATAAAAAGAAACTGCCCGCCCTTGCAAGAAAACAAAGACGGGCAGAAAATACTAGACCCGTTAATCGCTAATTAATAAAGGTGATGCGGGCATGTCCGTGGCCGGTGTTACCGGTCATGGTGCTGCCGGGGTTGGAATAGCTGGGCATTGAGGTTTGGCTGCCTCGCGAGCCGGTGTTCCACTCGTAGCCTTCGCCGTCTATCATGGAGGGGTTGGTGAAGAGGATTTCATCGTTGTTGTTCCAGGTGGTGGAGTTTGAGCCGAAAGCGGTGGTGTTGTAGTTCAGTGCGGTTTTGACACTGCCCGTGTCCTGCGTGCGGGGATCGCTTTGGTTGGCGGGGTTGATGGCTACGCAGCCCGTCATGCCGGAGATGAAGGACGAGCCGCCGCCGCCGGCGGTTATAACCCCCCGCAGAAATTTTGTATTTCCCGCACCGCCGCCGTAATATCCGCTACCGCCGCCACCGCCGTGGAACCTCATATATCCTCCCTTGCCGAAAACTCCACCGTAAGTATAATGCTCATACCCCGGATAGGGCCCAGAGCATTCCCCTCCCTTTGTTTGCGTCCCTCCGCCGGCTTTTGTATAGTTGTCAGTATGACCGGCGGCGCGTGTAACCAACCCTTCGCCACCGGTCAGTCCGCCGCCACATCCTCCGTTGGCTCCCTTGTAGGCTCCAACATCTAGATCCGAGCCTCCTCCTCCTCCTCCGGCGGCCACCATGATTCGGCTGTTTAGGGATGTGGCATTATCCCATTCCCCGTTCTTCAGGCGGAAATCGGTAGCCCCGCCGCCTATGCCTCCGTGCCTGTCAAAGGCCCCCTCCCAAACACCTGTTTCATACGTCCGTCCTCCTCCATTGAAGGTGTGTGTGGCGCCGGTATTTCCATAGGTAGTTAGGCTTCCTACATAGACATAGATTATTTGGTTCTGCTTCAGGAATACGTCTCCTTTGCAGTAACCGCCGGGGCCGCCGGTGCCGGTAGCAGTATAACCTGTACCTCCCGAAGCTCCCCAGGCCTCGAGGCGATAGGTCCCATCTTTGGGGACAACGAAGGTTCGCGCAGCGCCGGTGTATTCAAATCCCCAACAATACACATCGTTCCGAATATCCAATGTGAAATTATAGGTTGTGGATTCCCCGGCTTTCCAATCCGATTGTTGCAACGCACCGTTGCGTTCGAATGTCACCGTGTTGCCACATCCGTCGCAAATGGCGGCGGTAAGTTTTACCTTGGGCGTCACCGACGGTTGCGGCACCAGCAGCAGTGTGCCGGCGGGGGTGGTGATGTTGTAGTCGGCGTTGGGCTGATCTTCGAGCAATAAATTGGCGGTGGTCAATTCCCCGGTGTTGGAAGCCTTAAGAGTGTAGCTCGTGGGGGTATTTGGATTCGTCCAGGAAAAGCCGGCGGCGTCAAACGTCAACGTACCGCTACCGAGTACATCACCCAACACGATCTCTTTCATCGTCATATATCCGCCATCACCCAGCCAACTTATGTTGTCGACGTATGTTCCATTCGTGTACCGTGCCGAGAACTTCACCTT
>JAITKB010000079.1 GCA_031278605.1 Tannerellaceae bacterium | reverse complement strand
ATAAAAACATGTCTTCTCGGGGCTATTTTTTGTCTTTCAGACAGGACAAACAGGAAACAAAAAATCCTACAACCTGTTGAGATTGTAGGACTTGTCTTACTTTTGTCGCCTAATGGCTTGATTTAGAGCGGTATGGACGGGACTCGAACCCGCGACCCCCTGCGTGACAGGCAGGTATTCTAACCAACTGAACTACCACACCTTTTATGTTTTTGAATTGCTATTCCTCTGAATTGCGATGCAAAAATAGATAGATTAATTGAATTGGCAATAAGTTTTAATGAAAAATTTATGCAACATGGATATATTTTCTATTTTTGTTTGCTGTAAAAATAACTGAAAATGAGAAATACACCTGTAGACTACAAGGTTGCTAAAGAAATAATAAATACTTATGGCTTGTCTGATTTTGGAAAAGCTACCATACGAGAAGTTGTTGCAATATCTTCTCAATTAGAACAACAGACCGGTACGGAGTTTATTCACATGGAGATGGGGGTACCGGGACTTAAACCTGTCCGGATAGGTGTTGATGCGGAAATAGATGCTTTACGTAATGGAGTAGCGGCTATTTACCCAAACATTAATGGAATACCTGAACTGAAGAATGAAGCTTCCCGTTTTATCAAGGCTTTTGTTGATGTAGATATTGCCGCAGAATGTTGTGTGCCTGTTACAGGGTCTATGCAGGGTACATACGCTTCTTTTTTGGTGTGTGGACAATGTGTCGCAGGAAAAGACACGATCCTGTTTATTGATCCCGGATTCCCCGTACAAAAACAACAGGCTACGGTTATGGGGTATAAATATGAATCGTTTGATGTATACGAATATCGAGGTGAAAAACTTCGTTTCGTATTGGAAAAATATCTGGCAAAGGGAAATATAGCTGCGGTCATTTATTCCAACCCCAATAATCCGGCTTGGTTTTGTCTGACGGATAAAGAATTGAAGATTATAGGAGATGTCACTTCTTCATACGATACGATCGTTATTGAAGATCTGGCTTATTTTGCTATGGACTTTCGTAAGGATTTAGCCAAACCGTTTCGGTATCCTTATCAATCCAGTATTGCTCATTATATGGATCATGCTATTTTACAGATTTCCGGGTCAAAGATATTTAGCTATGCAGGGCAAAGGATTGGAATAACGGCGATTTCCAACTCGTTGTATAACCGGTCATACCCGGAACTTACGCGGAGATATGGAGGGGGGACATTTGGAAGCGTATATATCCACAGGGTTTTGTATGCTTTATCTTCCGGTACAAGCCATTCTGCCCAGCACGCACTTGCTGCAATGTTCAGGGCGGCTTCGGATGGTAAATTGGATTTCGTTGCGGAAGTAAGGGAATATGGCAATCGTGCAAAAAGAATGAAAAAAATATTTACCCGCTATGGGTTCCGGATTGTTTATGATATGGATCTGGATGAAGAGATTGCCGATGGTTTTTATTTTACCATTGCTTATCCGGGAATGACGGGAAGCGAATTAATGGAAGCGTTGATATATTATGGAATAAGTGCCATTTCTCTCTCTACAACGGGTAGCAATCAGGAAGGATTGCGTGCTTGTTGCTCCTTTATCAAGGAGCATCAATATGCTCTTTTGGAAGAACGTCTGAAGTTGTTTAAAGAAAACCATCCGGTTTATATCTGACGGGAAGGGCTTCTTCCCGGATTCTTCGGACGCAGATCTTTCTTCACTGTGCAGACAGGTTTCCGTAAACGACACGTCCCTCTACGAGGGTTGTCGATACGTTGATTTCCGAATCGAAAAGGATGATGTCGGCATCTTTTCCTTTGGCGAGACTCCCTTTCCGGTGGTTGATCCCCAGGATGGCGGCAGGAGATTCCGATGCCATTCGGACGGCCTCGGTGAGTGGGATACCGGCTTGTTGTGTCAGGGTGCGGATCGTGTGGTTCATTGTGGCTATGCGTCCGGCTTCCATGATGTTTTCGCAGGTTTGTATGGCGTGGTTGAATACGTCATGCGGCGCGCGTCACGCGGCGCGGCGGCCAGGGTGGGGCAGAGGGCCGTTGTTCCGTAGCGGGCGTGGGCCGAGGTGACTTCGGTATTTTCCCGGCTTATTTCCGGGAATTGGGGACCCAAGGGGTTTGTATTACCTTTGCGAAACAAAATGAAAAACAAGTAATGAATAGTAGCGTCATCCTTTTTATCATCGCAGCTTATTTCGGTCTGTTGTTGCTCATCTCGTATTTCACGGGGCGAAGGAACAGCGGGAATGAGGCTTTTTTCCTGGGGAATCGTCAGTCGCCCTGGTACATTGTGTCCATTGCCATGATTGGGACGTCTTTGTCGGGCGTCACGTTTGTTTCGGTTCCCGGCATGGTGCGTAGCATTGACATGACTTATATGCAGACGGTGTTCGGTTTTTTTGTCGGGTATATACTCATTGCCCGGGTTTTGCTTCCGTTGTATTATAAGTTGCAACTCACCTCCATTTATGCTTACCTGGAGGAGCGTATTGGGCGACGCGGTTACCGCACGGGAGCTTCTTTTTTTCTTCTGTCGAAGATTACGGGGGCTGCGGCCCGGCTGTACCTGGTTGTGCTTATTTTGCAGACGTACGTATTCAATGCCTGGGGGATTCCCTTTGAGGTGACGGTGCTTATCAGTATTGCCCTGGTGTGGCTTTATACGTTTCGTGCGGGCGTTGGGACCATTGTGTGGACCGATACGTTGCAATGCATTTGCTTTATTTCCATGCTGGCCATTATCCTGTGGGAGGTGAAGGATCGGATGGGCACGGACCTGGGGGGCATGGTGCGGATGCTGACCGAAAGCCGTTATTTCCGCATCTTTGAGTTCGGCGACTGGCACAGCACACAGCACTTTGTCAAACAGTTTTTCAGCGGGATTTTCATCACCATTGTAATGACCGGCCTCGATCAGGACATGATGCAGAAGAACCTTTCGTGCAGGAATCTCCGCGAGGCCCGGAAGAACATGTATACGTATGGCTTTGCCTTTACGCCGGTGAATTTCCTTTTTCTTTCCCTGGGCGCCTTGCTGTTGATGCTGGCCGGCAGCGAGGGTATCGCTTTGCCGGAGTTGAGCGACGACATCCTGCCCATGTTTTGCGCCTCGGGGATACTGGGGAATTCCATCCTGGTTTTCTTTACCATTGGGATCATTGCGGCGGCATTCAGCAGCGCCGATTCGGCCCTGACGGCATTAACCACGTCGTTTTGCGTGGACATACTGGGTGTGGAGAAGAAGGAGGCGGGGGAGGCGCGCCGCATCCGTTTGCGGGTGCATTTGCTGATTTCCATTCTTTTTGCCTTGATTATATTTGCCTTCAAGGCTTTGAACAACCGGAGTGTGATTGACGCTATTTACCTGATTGCCTCCTATACGTATGGTCCTTTGCTGGGTCTTTTCTTCTTTGGGCTGTTTACGAAAAGAAAACCGCGCGACCGCTATGTCCCTTATATTTGCGTGTCTTCGCCCCTGTTGTGTTTCACGCTCAGCTGGGCGGCAAATCATGCCTTCGGATATGTTTTCAGCTACGAGATGCTGATGATCAACGGGGGTCTGACCTTTTTGGGACTGTGGTGCGCATCAAAAACAAATGTATATGGAAATAAAAAGCGCTGAATTTATTGTCAGCAATGCCGACGTGCGAAAATGTCCCGCCGGCAACCGTCCGGAGTATGCTTTCATCGGACGCAGCAATGTGGGGAAATCTTCCCTGATCAACCTTCTTACCCGGCGTAAGGGATTGGCCATGACCTCCCAGAAGCCCGGGAAGACGCAGTTGATCAATCATTTTCTCATCAACCGCGCCTGGTATTTGGTGGATCTTCCCGGCTATGGCTTTGCGCGGAGGGGGAAGGACGGCCGCGAGCGTATGCAGCGCCTCCTGGCGGATTATATCCTGAGGCGCGAACAGCTCACGAACCTTTTCGTTTTGCTGGATTGCCGGCACGAGCCACAGGCGATTGACCTGGAGTTCATGACCTGGCTGGGGGAAAACGACATTCCCTTTGCGATCATTTTTACCAAAACCGACAAGATCAGCCGGGGGCGCCTGGAGGAAAACCTCCGGGAGTACCGCCGGCAGTTGATGGAGACGTGGGAAGAGCTTCCGCCGATCTTTTTCTCTTCGGCCTTGCAAAGGGAAGGGCGAACGGAAATCCTGAACTACATCAGTGAGGTGAACGAACTCCTTTTGAAATCCACCGATCATACAGATACAGACAGCCTGCAGCCGTAAGTCCGATGGCAAGGAGCAGGATCCACAGGCGGGACGGGGCATAGGTATCCCACAGAAGCCGGGTCAGCTCCTGGGGGGTGTGATTCGTGCTCCGGGCTACTTCCTCGAAGTAGGCGGCCGTGGATAATCCCTCGGGCAGGGCGAGGCCGCGGGAGGCGGCAAAGGCTTGGGTGATTTGCACCTTATCGGACAGACTTTGGTAGAGTTGACCTGAGATGAGGCCGGCCAGGAGATTGCCCAGGAAGACGGGGATGAACGAATAGCCCATATAGAGCGCTTTTTTGTCCCCGGGGGCTATGCGGGCGATGTATTCCTGAATTTTGGGCGACCCGGCCATTTCCCCCAGGGCAAATACCAGAAGCGCCGCGAGCGTGAAGAGAACGTTTTGGGAAACAAACGTCAGGGCCATACCCACCGAGCATACTAGGAAACCGCCCATCATCGACCGGAGCGGTCGCATTTTCATGATCAATCCGGATACCGCCACTTGCAGGAGAATAATATAGAGCGCATCCATATTGGTGATAAACTCGGCTTCCAGGACGTTGGGCGCGGCGCTGTAATGAGTCGTCAAAAAGGGCAGGGTGTGTTGCAGGAAGCGATGCAGCGGGGAGGTGTCGACCCACTGACTTATA
The DNA here is from genome assembly GCA_031278605.1 of Tannerellaceae bacterium. Classification (GTDB taxonomy): domain Bacteria; phylum Bacteroidota; class Bacteroidia; order Bacteroidales; family Tannerellaceae; genus DFXE01. The sequence continues at coordinate 24,205 of JAITKB010000079.1, read as the reverse complement.
AAGACCGGAAGCGTGAAGAAGAGTTGGTGGTACATGGCCCAGAAACCGGCAACGATCAGGAGAAAGACCAGGAACTTCGTATCGCGCAGGATGGCGTACATGTTACGGAAAATCTCCCCCAGGGCTTGCGTCAGGGAGCTTTGCGCGGGGGAATTTTTTTCCCTTGCCGGTTCCTTATAGAAGGGCAACAGCAGGAAGTTGAGGGAAATGATCCCGGCAGAGATGTAGAAGATCAGTTGCGGGGAGGATTTGAACAGCAGGGTCAGCATGGGTCCGAAGAAAGCGCCCACGTTCACGATCATATAGAAGATCCCGAAGCCGATCGAGGAGGTTTCGCTTGTGGTTGTTTTGGCCACCGTGGCTTGTATGACGGGTTTGAAAAGGGCAGCTCCCACGGCCAGGTAGAGATACATGGAAAAGACGCCCCAGAAGTTAGAAAACCGCGGCAGGAGCACCAGGGCCGAGGCATAGATAACAAATGCCGCGAGAAGCACGCGCTTGTAACCGTAGCGATCGGCCACCGCCCCTGTGAGCACGGGGAGGAAGTAGAGGATTGCGGTGCCGACGCCCATGAGCAAGCCTTTTTGACTTTGGGAAAACTCCAGGCCGCCGGCGTCGGAGGATCCGGTGAGGTAGTTGGCAAACAGCATAAAGAATCCGTACCAGGCCCAACGCTCAAACAACTCGATGAGGTTGCCGGTCCAGAAGGTGGAAGGAAATTTTCGGAAGATTTTCATGGTTACTTATTTTTTAGTGGGGATAAAAGTAAGGGTTTTCCTCCACATCCTCCCTTTGTGTCCGGCCGGGGATCAGAACGTGAGCGAGAGATCCACACCGAGGTTCAGGGGTTTGCCTTTCTGGGCGAAGGCCCGGCCGAAGGATTCGAAATAAAAGGCGGCATAGGCGGTGTCTGTGAGGTTGCGCACCCAAAATTCCAGGGCTACGGGTCCTTTGCGCAGACCGGCGCGGGCGTCGACACAGAGGTAGAAGGCTTGCCGTATATCGCCGGTTTCGGTCCAGCGAATCGGCCCCAGGCCGCGAAGATGCGCCGAGGCGGTGAGGCCCTCCACGAGGGCGTTGCGGAATCCGCGGCCGTAGCGCAGCCCGGCCTGCAGGGTGTGGGAGGGGACCAGGGGGAGAAAAGCCCCGTCGGCCGTCGAGACGGCATGGGTGTAGCCGTAATGCAGCTCGGCGGCGAGGCCCCCCGTGAGACGGGCGTCAAGGGAAGTTTCGACGCCCAGGGAGCGCGAGGCTCCGGCATTGGAGAGGATGCGTCCCGCGCCGCTTTCCACGAAGCGTGTGAGTTGCGTGTCTTGCCGACGGGTCAGAAAGAGCGTCAGTTCGCCCCGGAGGCCCCGGGGGGCGTGGGCGAGGCGGATTCCGGCCTCGTAATTCCAGCTGTATTCCGGCAGGTAGGCCATTTGTTCGCCGGGGGAGGGGGGGGCGACGGCCAGGGCGGGCACGAAGCGGTTCATCATATCGTATTGCATGAGCGAGCGCATCACCTCGGCCGACATTTGAAGGTTGTAACCTCCGGTTTTATAGCCTTTGGCCACCGAGATCCGGGCCGAGTTTTCCTTCCCCCAGGCATATTGGAGCGAGAGTTTGGGGAGCCATTGGGCGAAATCCTGTTGGTGGCGTTCATCGGCCACGCTGGCGGGAATGCCGGGGAGTTCGGCCACGTAATGGCCTGAGGCAATGCCCATGCGCATCTTTGCCCTTGAGCGGTAGTGGAGGCTTTGCCGTTCGCCGGCTATGCGGAGGCCGGCCGTGAGCGAGAGTCCGGGGAGGAAGAGGTTTCCGAGGGTGGACTGGTGAAAGAAGGCATAGCCGCGCGAGGGAGTGTCGAAGCTACCGGGTATATCCAGGCTTTCCCCCAGGACAACCAGCTGCGGCATACGGGGATACTCCTTGCCGAGTTGGTCGAATACGCCTTGCAGAACCTCCTGCACGCCGTCTTCCCCGAACCTTACGGGCGCCTCGGTGTGGACCTCCGTAAGGAAGGCATAGAGGCCGAACAGCCATTGCCAGGAACCCGTAGCATCGGGATTTCCCAGCAGCCATTCCTGGGTGAGCGCCCGCCGGTTTTGCCTTTGCTGGAGCGTAAAGAGCGTTGCGGGCGAAAAATCTTGATCCATACGCAGGTCATCCCCAAGGATTTGATAGCCCGTAGCGCTGCTTAAAAGGAGATTCCCCCGGCGGTACTTCATCACCAGGCTGTGCATGCGCATTTGGCGTTGGTAGGTGGAGCTGTCGCCCGTTTGCACGGGGTCGATCGTCCCGGAATCCGCCCGGTAAAGCCCATAGGGGAAGGCGCCCTGGTCCACGTAATCGGCTGCCAGGGCATAGGTGGCGGAGAAGTCCCGGAGCGGACGCCATTCGAGCTTGAGTCGTCCGCCGAGGGTGGTTTCCCGGTCGGCTTTTTCCCCGGTGAAGGCGTTGGTGAAAAAGCCTCCGAGGCGGCTGTAATACCCTCCGAGGGAGAGGCCCAGGCGTTCGCCGAGGAGGACATAATGCGAGGCTTTGAGCTTGCTTTGCGCGTAATTGCCGAGGGAAATCCCCAGGCGCGTCCCCTCGAAATCGAAGGCGGAGAGGGTATGGATGTTCACAATACCGGCCATGGCGTTTCTCCCGTAGAGGGCGCCTTGCGGCCCGCGCAGGACTTCGATGCGGCTCAGGTCGTTCAGCTCGAAATCAAAACCGGACTGCTCCGTTTGGGGAATATCGTCCACGTAAACCCCCACGCTCTCCCCGCTGCTGCGCGCCCCGACGCCCCGCAGATAGATGGCCGTGGTGTGTTTTCCCCCATAATCGGGGATATAGAGGTTGGGCACGAGTGCGCTTAAGTCCTTGATTCCCTTTACCCGGTAGTCGTGAAGGGATTGCGGGGAAACGACCGAGACCGCACCCCGCGCCGCCCGGGGCGTCTGTCGTTCTTTCAGCGAGGAAGTCACCACGACCTCCTCCATCAGGACTTTGCGGATCGAATCTTCCGGCTCCACGGCCTGTATTTCAGGGATGGACGCGCTCCAAAGGGCAAGAACGGCCCCCGCGCATCGAATGAATGGTTTGTTGTTGTTGTTTTGCTTCATAACGGATGATTTACACCCTGCAAAGGAAGGGCAATCCCCGGCGCCCATCAATCGCTACATTTAGTGATTTTAGCCCCGCTGCGTTTTCGTGGTTTTTTCGGTTCCGATCCCTCGGCCTCGCCGGGTTTTTAGCGTTTGAAAATGGATAGACCCTCGTCCACCTCGTGTTCCTGGGGTTTTTTGTTTGCAACACCCTTGGCAACCAAAGTTTCCGGGGGTTTTTTGTTTGCAACACCCCGATTCACCAAAGTTTCCGGGGGTTTTTTGTTTGCAACACCCTCGGCAACCAAAAATTCCTGGGGTTTTTTGTTTGCAACACCCCCAGCAACCAAAGTTTCCTGGGGTTTTTCGATTGCAATGCTATCGGAACCAAAAATTCCGGGGGTATTGCAAACGAAAAAGTATCAATCACCAAAAATTCCGGGGGTATTGCAAACGAAAAACCCCAGGAATTTTTGGTTACTAAGGGTATTGCAACCAAAAAACCCCAGGAAACTTTGGTTACCGAGGGTGTTGCAACCAAAAAACCCCAGGAACCAAAAATTCCAAGGGTATTGCACGCAAAAAAGTAAAGCAGCGAATCGCTGGAAAAGGGAGGCCGAAAGAAAAAGTCCGGCTTTGAAATATTCCTTATATTTGTACCTATACAATATATATATGGAACAAATACCCTTATGGATTCTCCTGGCCTATGCCCTCTACGAGGGGCTAATACATGCCTTTGAGGCCGATCATGTCCTGGCCGTCACCAACATCGTTTCGCAACGCACCACCCTGCTCCCGGCGCTGAAAGACGGCGTCTTCTGGGGATTGGGACATACCTCTACCATCTTTGTGATAGGCCTTCTGATGATTTGGCTCAAGACGGGCATCCCCTCCCACGTCTTCTCCTACTTCGAAGCCGCCGTGGGATTGATGCTGATCGCAGTGGCTGCCTACCGCATCCGGGTTTTCCTCCGGGAAGAAAAAAGAAAGAAAGAGGGGAAACCCTCCGCCTCCAACGCCCACCTGCATAAAACCTCCTACGGAATCGGCTTCGTGCACGGTCTGGCAGGTAGCGGCGCCCTGGTTGTGCTGGTCATGGCCGAGATCCGTATACTCTGGCACAGCATGGCGTATTTGCTGGCCTTCGGCCTGGGCTCGGTGGCCGGCATGGTCGTGGTGGCCGGCCTTTTCGGCATCCCCTTCTCCAGGAAACTCGTGGATTCGCAAAAACTCCGCCGAGGGCTGGTGGCGATCTCCTCCGGGCTGTGCTTTGCCTATGGATGCTATGTGATCTATACCCATTTAATCGCACCCGAATGGACAAACTTCAACAACTAAGGGAACGCATCGCCCGATGCGGAAGCCTTTGCGTGGCCTATTCGGGAGGCGCGGATTCCTCCCTGGTGGTTCACCTGGCGCATGAGGCCCTGGGGGATAAAGCCCTGGCCGTGCTGGTGGACTCTCCCGTTTTGGCGCGTCGCGACCGGGAAGCCGCCATCGAAATCCTTCAAAAACTCGGCGCACGCTACCTCGTGGTGGAGGAAAACCCCTTCGTCTCCCAAGAATTTACAGCCAATAGCCGCCGGCGATGTTACTTCTGCAAGAAAAGCTGTTACGCCCTGATCCTCCAAATCGCCCGGCGGGAAGGCATCACCCTGGTGGCCGACGGACAAAATGCCGACGACTTCCGCTCCCCATACCGCCCCGGCATACAGGCCGCCCGGGAACTGGGCGTCATCAGCCCCCTGGCCGACTGCGCAATGGGAAAAGACGAAGTGCGACAGTACAGCCTGCTCCTGGGTATCGTCACCTGGAATAAACCCGCCAATGCCTGCCTCTCCTCCCGAATCCCCTACGGCGAGGCCATCACCCCGGAACGACTAAGCCTGATCGAAGCCGCCGAAGAGGTCTTGCGCCGACGCAAAATGGAAGGCTGCCGCGTGCGCTGGCACCAAAACATCGCGCGCATCGAAGCCCCCCGGAAATACTTCGACACCCTGGTCAACACACCGGAAATCGCCCTTGAAATCAAAGCCCTGGGCTTTCAATACATTACCCTCGACCTGGAAGGCTTCCGCTCCGGAAGCATGAACTGAATACCCAACCAACATGGACCTCAAACAATTACTCCAAGACGTACACCAGGGCAGGATGACCCCGGAAAAAGCCGAAGAAATACTGCAAAAATTCCCCGCCGCCGACCTGGGCTATGCCGTCATAGACCACCAGCGCACCCTGCGCAAAGGGTTTCCCGAAGTGATTTACTGCCAAGGCAAAACCACCGACCAGGTGCTGGGCATCGCAACCCATATGTTCGAAGAAGCCCACACCAACGTGCTGGCAACACGGGCCACACCGGATATGGCCGAAGCCCTGCAGAAACGCTTTGCCGAAACGGAATGGAATCCCTCGGCACGCACGCTCGTGCTAAGGCGGTTCCCGCAGGAAAACCGGGGTGTGGGGAAAATCCTGGTGGCGACAGCCGGCACGTCGGACCTCCCCGTGGCCGAAGAAGCCGAGGTAACGGCCCGCTTCCTGGGACATGAAACGCTACGTCTCCGCGACGTGGGCGTAGCCGGGCTGCATCGCCTCCTGACACGCCTGGAGGTCATCGCCGCCGCCCGTGTGATCATCGTGGTTGCCGGCATGGAAGGCGCCCTGGCCGGTGTGATCGCCGGACTAACCGACAAACCCGTGATTGCCGTGCCCACCAGCACAGGCTACGGGGCAAACTTCGGCGGACTGGCCCCCCTGTTGGCCATGCTCAACGCCTGCGCCACCGGCGTGGCCGTGGTGAATATCGACAACGGCTTCGGCGCCGCCTGCATGGCCTGCAGCATCAACCGGCTTGGCCGGTAAACCCTCGGGACAATAGCTACATAGAAACATACCGTCATGAAAATCCTTTATTTCGACTGTTTTTCGGGCATCAGCGGCAATATGACGCTCGCCGCCCTGATTGATCTGGGCATCAACCCCGTATACCTTACCAATGAGCTGGATAAGCTGCATCTCGGAGGGTGGAAATTCAAAATTTCGGAAGTCTCCCGAAACGGCATTCAGGCCAAACACCTGGAGGTCCTCCTCGAGGACGAAGCCAAGCCTTCGCCCTCCCCCTTTAAATGGCTCCCCGGATACCGACATCCCGAAGCCGCCGCGCACCGCTCCATGAGCGAGATCGCACGCATCATCCACAACAGCGGGATCAACGAAAAGGCCAAAGAAATTGCCCTCGCCATCTTCCATCGCCTGGCAACGGCCGAAGCCAAAATACACGGCACAACGCCCGACGAGGTTCATTTCCACGAAGTAGGCGCCGTGGACTCCATCCTCGATATCGTGGGGACGGCCATCTGCATCGACCTTTTGGCCCCCGACCGAATCTATGCCTCCGTAGTGCACGACGGCCACGGTTTCGTGAAATGCCGGCACGGCCTTATCCCCATCCCCGTGCCCGCCGTAACCGAAGTGCTGGCCGAACGCGGCGTCGCCCTGAAACAAATAGATGTGGAAGGCGAACTCGTCACGCCCACCGGCGCCGCCATCCTTTCCGCCCTGGCCGAAAGCTTCGGTGTCATGCCCGAAATGAAACTCGTGAAAATAGCCTACGGAGCCGGCAGCAAAGATTACGGTATCCCCAACCTCCTGCGCCTGGTCTGCGGAGAATCCCTGCCGCAGTCCGCAGAAAAAGAAGAAGAAGCAATCCTGGTCCTGGAAACCAATATCGACGACTCCACGCCCCAGGTGCTGGGCTATGTGATGGAGAAACTCCTGGAAGCCGGCGCCCTGGACGTCTTCCTCACCCCCATATACATGAAAAAGAATCGCCCCGCCACACTGCTAACCCTGCTCTGCGACGAAGCGAAAATACCCGAATTGGAACACATCCTCTTCAGCGAAACCTCTACCATCGGACTGCGCAAATACCTCGTGCAAAGGACTTGCCTCCCACGCAAAACAGGCAGCGTGACCACGCCCTACGGAAACGTAAAAGCCAAAGAAATCCGACACAACGGACAGGCCCGCATCAGCCTCGAATACGAAGACGCATGTCGTTTGGCCCGGGAAAAACAAATCCCCCTGAGGTGGATCCTGGAAAGCTAATGACTTAAGTCGTGCAAGAGTTGCTCCACGGCCTCTTCCACGGAAGACGCCCCGGCGAGAAGCTGCACAAAACGACTGCCCACAATCACACCCGAAGCATGGGCCATGGCCGCCTCGCATGTCGCCTTATTACTGATGCCGAAACCCACCAACCGAGGATTGCGGAGCGACATGCGGCTGACCCGCCGGAAATACGCCAGCTTCTCCGAATCAAAAACCTCCTGCGCCCCGGTGGTGGAAGCGCTCGAAACCATATACAAAAAACCGTCGGTCTGCGCATCTATCTCCCGGATGCGCTCCTGGGAGGTCTCCGGAGTAATCAACAGGATGACCTTGAGACCGTATCGCTCGGCCACCAAGCGGTAACTTGCCAGGTAATCGGCAAAAGGAAGATCGGGAATGATCATCCCGTCAATCCCCACTTCCTCGCACCGACGGCAAAAGTTCTCAAACCCAAACTGCATAATGGGATTGAGATAACCCATCAAAATCAACGGCATCCGCACAACCTGACGAATCCCCTCCAACTGCACGAATAACCGCCGAAGCGTCATCCCGTTGGCCAAAGCCCTTGCCGAAGCCTGCTGTATAACCGGTCCGTCGGCCAGCGGATCGGAAAAAGGAATCCCGATTTCCACCAGATCCACTCCCCTTGTCTCCAATGCTTTCAAAATAACGCCCGTGGCTTCCGCCCAAGGATACCCGGCCGTAAAATAAACGGAAAGAATTCCCTGCCTTTTCGTGGCAAACAATCGTGTAATGCGGTTCATTTGTCTGTGTATTAATTGTTGAGGGCGTAAAAGTAGGTATTTTTTCCGGCGCAAATATTTGGCCCCGCGTATTCTTTGTAATAACTTTGTGCTCATACACTAATAACAACTGCAACCACCCATGAAACCCATTTTCCTCCCCCTTGCCGCCCTCCTTCTGACCGGGATTTCCTGCGTCGACATCATCGACCTGGAGGACGATACGACGAACGAACCCTCCGAAACCCATATCCCCAAAGACCTCTTCACACCCCCCACGCCCTATGCCAATCCGGACCCGAACGACGCCGACAAGTATTTCTTCAACTATCGTCTGACCCACTTCAGCCCCTCCACCGAGCCGTTCATCCGGGAGACGTTCGGCGAAACCTTGCGCTTTGAAGAGGACGGCTTTTGGGAACACGTATCCTATACCTCCTGCGTCGTCGGCTTTACAACCAACCTCCCCAGCCTCTCCGTCATCGAATACGGCAAGACGCCGGACTACGGGGAACGAACCCCCCAATCCGAATCCTATTATTACCAGCATCTGCACTACCTCAAAGACCTGGAGGCCGACTCAACCTACCACTACCGCATCGTAACCCAAGACCAGGAGGGAAACCTCCTGGCCTCCGCCAACCATACCTTCACACTCCGCCGGTTGACCCCCGAGGTCATCCGCATCCCCGACGACATGGAAGGCCCTCCCCCCTACATCCTCGATAAAAGCGACTCCCGATACATGCTTACGCAAGACCTGAACGTCCCAACCATGGCCATCAATATCAAAGCACACAACGTGGAACTCGACCTCAACGCACATACCATCCTCTACGACAACGCGCCTTCCGGGGTTGTCGGTTCGGGCATTTACGACGAAACCGCAACCTTCGGCATCCGCGCCGGATTATGGAACTTCACCAACTTCATCATACGAAACGGCACCATCAAACAAGGGAGCAACGGCGGAGCAGGCGTCATCGGCCAGGGATACAACCCGCTTTTCCTGAATCACATGGGAAGCACCTCCTACAACGAAGTGGCCGGCATTACCGTAGATTATTACGGCGGCAGCATCGGAGGCATGTGCACCGGCAACGGCCATGTGCATCACAACGTCCTCTACGACCGGGGAACCGAAATAGACAACCGACATGCCGCCATACGGGCTATCTCCCGCAGTTCGGACTACACGCATCCCGACAGCAAGATCGCCTACAACTCCCTGCGCCGCTTCCGCCACTGCGGCATTGGGGCATACAGCGGAAGAATAGAACACAACGAACTCTATTCCGACAGCTTCGAAACCAACAGCTTCGCCCTGGCGGCAGGCAATAATGTGGTGTTGAGTCACAACAAAATCTTCGGCATGGGTTATCTCCCCATCGGCATCGGCTGGGGAAGCAACCTCGAGGTGAGAAACAACTTCATCTACCTGCGAGGCTTCGCCCCCACCCGACGCAGCCAGGAATACGATCGCAATTCGGCCATCGCCGGAATGCGTATCACGGACGGAAACGTTGAAAACATATACTACCAAGACAATGTCGTCGTCCTGAAACCCGAAGAAGGCTGCACGCAGGCACGTGGCATCTGGTCATTCAACGGAGTAAACAACAAAAACATCCGCTATCGCGGCAACACCATCAAGGTGGAAGCCCTCGCCGGCAACCTCCGGAATCCCGAAAAAGGCGTCGGCCCCGATAACGCCAACCCTACGGCCTACTACAACGGAGACGTCAACTACGCCCTGGCAGCCGTCACCTTCAGCGAACGGGCAGGAAACCCGGCAGAAGGCTCCCCCCTGTCCAACCCCATTATCTTTGAAGACAACCGACTGATCGGCAACGTGAACCTGTTGGTCATCGGCGAAGGCTACGGTATCTGCAACAGCGTATGGATGTACCGCACCAAGCTGGAGAAGATCGCACACGACAGCGAATTTTTCCGCCCCGTCCGCCTGGGTTTCTGGTATTGGGACACCTGGAACAACCGAATGGTCGACACCGAATGTATCGGGTTCGAGAAAAACGAAATGACGCCCTACTTCTTCGGCGGGACAGGCAAAATGGAAATACGTTACGGGGAAAGTAAAAAATTGACAATTAAAAACAGCAACGGCACCCCCCTGGCCAACAAACCCGTCACGCTGACCACGCCAAACGACGATTATAGCCAAACCCTGCAAACCGACGCAAGCGGAAACATCACCTTTGATCTCCTGACGGAACACCATTACCAATACGGCAACAGCCAGGAACATAACGGGAAAAGCGGAACACCCGCACGAACAGACTATCAGCTCTATACCTTTTCCGTGGCAGGCTATGATTCGCAAACAATTTCCCTCGCACAACTGCGAAACATAGACAGCATTGGAATGTGAAAAGACGCCCTCAACGGATAACAATGTCGTGTATCACCTCGGCAGCAGCGTAATCATTCAGACTTTTGATAAGCTTTTCGCGGTTGAGGGTTAATTCGTTGCGCAACACGGATGAGGTAAGCGAGACATACAACACATGATTCTTGATGTAAATATTCCGTGTGTATTGCCGTATCATAGGCCCCAGAATCTCCCCCCAGCCGCGCTGTACACGGATCTCAAGTATTTTCTCGTGCAGTTCGGGATGCTCTTCAAGGAAGCCTTTCAACACTTCGCCTATGGTTTGTGTGTTTCTTCGTTTCATATGTTCTCCATGGATTGAATGCTCCCCTGATCAACTTTGAACAGGGCATAATCCTGCTCCATGTTCGCAAGTATTTCGTCTAAGTACTTTCGGTTGGTGTCGGTTATAAAGATCTGTCCAAAGTTGGAATTGCCTACCAATTGTATGATTTGTTCCACCCGGACGGCATCCAGTTTGTCGAAGATGTCATCCAGCAGAAGGATAGGCAGGGTTTGTCCTTTCTGATCAAGGAAAGCAAATTGCGCCAGCTTAAGGGCTGTCAGGTAGGTTTTGTTTTGTCCCTGCGAGCCGGTGCGCCGTATCAGCGAGTTGTTCAGTTTCATTTCCAATTCGTCTTTGTGAACGCCAATAGAGGTGTATCCCAGTATACGGTCGCGTTCCCGGTTCCGGACAAGCATCTCCCGGAGTTCTTCGTTTGCAAGCTGAGAAACATAGCATAAATCAACCGATTCGTACCCGTCGGATCCGCATATCGTACGGTAATATGCGTTGAAAACCGGGATAAAGCTGTTCACCATCTCCTGCCTTTTTTCATAAATCAAGCCTCCGTAACGGCTGAGCTGTACCTCCAGCGCCTCGTACAGCGCCTCGTCAACCAACTGATTTCTCAGCATACTGTTACGTTGCAACAGCGCTTTATTATATTGTATAAGTGCATGAAGATAAGCCTTGTCCTGTTGCGAAATGATAAGGTCTACGAAGCGTCGCCGTTCCTCGCTCCCCCCCTGTATCAATCTCGAATCCTCCGGTGAGACCATCACCAAAGGCAGCAATCCGATATGTTCCGACAATTTTTCATACTCCTTTTTATTACGTCTGAACTGTTTGCGCTGCTTGCGTCGGATTACGCAAAACACCTCTTCTTCGTGGTCGTCATAATCATAGTTCCCCTGAATCACACACATATCTTCCGTATGATAAATTAGCTGATTATCGGGAGTGTTCATATAGCTTTTACAAAAGGAGAGGTAGTAAATGGCATCCAGTAAATTCGTTTTCCCCATGCCGTTGTTACCAAAAAAACAATTTATCTTGGGAGAAAAGAGAATTTCCAATTGCTGTATGTTCTTATAATGAAGGATAGAAAGCTTTTTAAGTATCATCAAGCACATTTTAGTTCCACAAAATTAAAAAATATACACTGACGAGTAGAATATATCTGCAAAAAAACTATTTTTGCACTTCAAATTGCCGAATGGCAAAACAAAAGAAGCAATTATAATACTTATTACATTTTATATACATTATGACTACTAAAGGAAAGGTCGCAAACAAAGAATTGGAAATGGGCGAAATCGTCTCCAAATCGGAACAGTTTATTGAAAAAAATCAGAAAAGTATCCTTTACGGAATAGCAATTGTTACACTTCTTGTAGGTGCGGTTCTGGGAATACAGCACGGGTATTTGATTCCTCAGGAGAAAAAAGCCGCCGCCGTCCTGTTTAAAGGCGAACAATATTTCGGGAAAGATTCTTTTGCATTGGCCCTCTATGGCAATGAGGCCGATTATCCGGGTTTTGAATCCATTATCAGCGATTATGGAATAACCAAGTCGGGGAATCTGGCAAAGGCGTATGCCGGTATCTGCTATTATAAGCTGGGAGAAATAGACAAAGCTATCGAACAATTGAAGTCTTTCGGCGGGAAAGATAAAATTCTTTCGCCGGCCATCACCGGTTTGATAGGAGATTGCTACGTAAATGCAGGAAAAGTGAAAGAGGCCATCGGCTATTTCGAAAAAGCTGCCAAACAAGCCAACAACGAAATAATCAGTCCTACTTATTTAAAGAAAGCAGGAATCGCCTACGAAAGCCTCGCACAATACAACGATGCCTTCAAAATCTATTCTTCCATTAAAGAAAAGTATTACAACTCCGAAGAAGCATCCGATATTGATAAGTTTATTACCCGCGCATCAGAATTAGCAAAAAAATAAGATTTTGGCAACAGTTTATCAGAATTTGTCGGATTATGACTCCGACACCATCCCCAACATCGCAGACAAGAATATATGTATAGGTATTGTTGTATCCGAATGGAATGAAAACATAACCCAGGGACTACTGGACAGCGCTTCCAAAACCTTGCAGAAACACGGCGTGAAAGCAGAAAATATCTTCATCAAGCATGTGCCCGGGAGTTTTGAGCTTACCTATGGAGCACGCAGACTCCCGGAACAGGTGCAGAAGAATTACAATAAGAAATTACATGCCGTTATTGCATTAGGCTGTGTAGTGAGAGGAGATACCCCCCATTTTGATTACGTATGTTCCGGTGTAACGCAAGGCATCACCCAATTGAATATGCAAGGTGAAATCCCTTTTATCTTTGGGTTGTTAACGACAGACACCATGCAACAAGCCGAAGAACGCGCCGGGGGAAAATACGGAAACAAAGGCGATGAAGCTGCCATTACGGCAATAAAAATGGCGCTGTTCGCTTGGAAATAGCAAAAAAACGCTACTTTTGCAACACGTTCTTTGAAGGGCAGTTACCAGAGTGGCCAAATGGGGCTGACTGTAACTCAGCTGGCTTAGCCTTCGGTGGTTCGAATCCATCACTGCCCACGATTTTCAATTTGCGGAAGTAGCTCAGTTGATAGAGCATTAGCCTTCCAAGCTGAGGGTCGCGGGTTTGAGTCCCGTCTTCCGCTCCAAAATCATAAAACGAATGAACAGGTTGTCACATATCAAAGTGACAGCCTGTTTTTTTGTGACATGTATAGTATGCCTTCGGCCAAGTACATCTTTCCCGCTATCCAATGTCCGATAAGCTTTGCCGAAAAAAACGTATGTCACGACGCACATCTTTTCCTCGTTTGAGAGAGGCGGAAGGTTTGGCCCACATAGCCTGCTGTCTGCAAAGCGGGTTAGGTTCCTCGGAGTGTCACCAAACTCATAATTTATCGCAGCCTCAGTTCTATAACATGGTACAAACGTTACAGATCGGCGCATCCGGAGTTGTTCGCTGTCGGGGCAGAATCAAAAAAAATATGCCCCTTGCTTAGCCTGCGGCAGGATGAAAATAAAAAATACGGCCCTTGTGCTATAAGTATTAATCCGAGTCAACGCTTCTTCGTGATAAGACAGGGAGATAGTCAACCTAAATCAGGAAAGGACAGAAAGCATTGATTTTTGCAATATTTATCTTATTTATTTATTTAAAAAATCATTACAATGAAAACGAAACTTTTTTGTATAGTTTTTGTTGCAGTCGTAGCTGTTGCTGCAGCATGGAATTTCAATCAGAATCAAGATGAAGCAACCTTGTCTGACTTAGCATTGGAGAATGTGGAGGCGCTAGCTAATGGAAAAGGAGGCGGAGGCGGTATGTGTTCTAAACCTGGTTCGGGATGTATTATTCGATATTCAGATGGGAATAGTACATATGTTAGTGGGAGATGGAATTAAATAATTTTTGAAGTTGTGTGTGCCAAAAGTCCTTTTAGAAAACTTTAAAGTTGCAAATTATAAATTCATCAATCTTATTTTGTGGATTATTGTTGGTCTTTTGACACACCCCTCTTTCTAACTAATATTTTATGAGAATTATGACAAACAATAAAAATCGGCTGCATTATATTGTAATGTTAGGAATTAGTTTTTTGTTCCTTGTCGCATGTTCATGGCAAAATAAATATCAGAATTCAGAATCAATAGATTTGAATGATTTTAAAATGATTGAGCCATTGAAGGGAAGTGTCATTACTTTTGATAGTATAATCATGAAGCCTTGGTTATTACAAGTCTACGATACATTATTAATAACCTGCAATCTGAATACGGATAAATTATTCCATGTTTTTGACCTGAAAAAACAGAAAACAAATAACTCAGCGTATTTCGACAGGGCAAGGCCCGACTGAAAAGTTAAATCCCTTCTTTATACCTAATGATTCCGCCTTGATGCTTTTTGATCTTGGAAAGTCTGTTATCTCGAAATATAATATCCAGAATTTCATAACTTCATTCGATCCGATTCCTTTTGAACAGATCAAATTGAGTGAACAAATAATGGGTGAAATGGTTTTAGTCGAAGGTGGAATAATTGGTTCTCCTTATCATCCGAAACATGCATTTTATAAGTTTGATAAATTAGGAAATGAAATGCACATATTTGGAGAACGTCCTGTCTCGGATATTACTTATTCAGATATAGAAATAGTCGATGCCTATCGCTCTGTATTAACATCCAATTCGATAGACAAGGTGGCCGTCTGTTATTATCGGACTGATTTAATTGAAATTTATGATAAAGACGGGAAATTAGAAAAGCGCATTCATGGTCCTGAACATTCTTATCCCTACTATAAAGGATATACGGATGGAGGAATGATTTATTCTAAGACAATCCCCGGAAAATCCCGTGATGCCTACTATAGTACAGTAAGTGTAAAGGAGAATATTTGTGTGCTCTTTAACGGAAAAGATCCGGACGAAGCAGGTTATAATATTTTAGCAAACCGGACTTTTGTGTTTGCTTGGGATGGTACACCGCAAAAAAATATGAATTAGATAGAGGAATATCGAATATGGATGTTGATGAAACAATAAAAAGATTTACGGAATAAGTGATGACCCCGAATATCAAATTATTGAATTTTCTTATGCTGCTATCACAAGATGAAGGGGGGGGGTACTTAATCAGTATACTTAATTAAATACATACGTATGAAATTATTTCATGCTTTTTGTTTTTTTACTTATAGCTTGCTTGATTACTTCATGTACCACTCCTCGGAGTTATGATGGTCGAAGTGTCATAACTCTCTCTATTCGATCCGAATCATTAAATGCATCTTGATTGAAGCGTCCGGGTCTCGGCTCCGTAAACCATTGGGATCTGTGCCTTTTTTGTACTTTTGCAAGCAAAGGAATAAGTAGGTATGGAAGATGATTTTGATATAAGAGACGCTCGTTTGCCGGAAAATGAGCGGGAATACGAGAATGCATTGAGGCCGCTTTCTTTCCGCGACTTCAGCGGACAAGCCAACGTGGTGGAGAATCTGAAAATATTCGTTACGGCCGCCCGGATGCGTAAAGAGGCCTTAGACCATGTGCTGCTGCATGGACCTCCTGGATTGGGGAAAACGACCCTGTCGAACATCATTGCCAATGAATTGGACGTAGGCTTCAAGGTAACTTCCGGACCGGTGTTGGACAAACCCGGCGATCTGGCCGGCGTGCTTACTTCGCTTGACAAAAATGACGTTCTCTTTATAGATGAAATCCATCGCCTGAGTCCCATCGTGGAAGAGTACCTCTACTCGGCAATGGAAGACTACCGGATAGATATAATGATAGACAAAGGACCCAGCGCCCGTTCTATCCAGATAGACCTCTCGCCCTTTACGCTGGTAGGAGCCACCACACGTAGCGGCTTGCTCACCAGCCCCCTTCGCGCCCGCTTCGGCATCAATATGCATCTGGAGTATTATGACATGGAAACGCTCACCGGGATTATACTCCGTAGCGCCGACATCCTGAACGTACAATGCGAGCAAAACGCCGCTCACGAGATTGCCTCACGCAGCCGGGGTACGCCCCGTATCGCCAACGCCCTGCTCCGCCGCGTGCGGGACTTTGCGCAGGTAAAAGGCTCCGGAAGTATTGATAAGGCCATCGCCTGCTATGCCCTGGAGGCCTTGAATATCGACCGATACGGCTTAGACCAGATAGACAATAAACTGCTGACTATTATCATAGATAAATTCCAGGGCGGACCGGTCGGCCTGTCCACAATAGCCACAGCCCTGGGCGAAGATCCCGGTACGCTGGAAGAAGTCTATGAACCCTTCCTGATAAAAGAAGGATTCATCAAACGCACCCCCCGCGGACGCGAAGTAACCGACCTGGCCTATACGCATCTGGGACGCAAACGCTTCAACCTGCAAGGCTCTTTGTTTGATTAAACCAACCAAACAATGGCAACAGGAATGAGAAAGCTGGCCAAGGAAACCGCCGTCTATGGATTGAGCAGCATGATCGGACGTTTTCTCAACTGGCTGTTGGTCCCCATGTATACCCGCGTATTGGAGGGCACGGGCGAATTCGGCATTTACACCAATCTCTATGCCTGGGTAGCGCTGCTGCTGATTCTCCTCACCTATGGTATGGAAACGGGCTTCTTCCGTTTCGTCAACAAGAAAGAAGAACAGGAACCTCTGCGGGTGTATGCCACAACGCTGACCAGCATAGGGATTAGCTCACTGACGTTTTTATTGCTGACGCTCTGTTTCCTTCGCCCGATCAGCAGCCTGTTGAACTATGCCGGGCATCCGGAGTATCTGGCGATGATGCTGGGCGTGGTATCCATAGACGCCTTTTGTTGTATTCCCTTTGCATACCTTCGCTACAAGGGACGCCCCTTCCGGTTTATGGGGATCAAGCTTCTGAGCATTTTCCTGAATATTGTACTCAATCTCTTTTTCCTGATCCTCTGCCCCCGCATACACCAGGAGGCGCCGGAACGGATAAGTTGGTTTTATCTCTCCGGATACGGCATAGGATACGTATTTGTAGCCAATGTCATTACCTCGGCGGTTACGCTGCTTGTCCTGATTCCGGATATGCTTCCGGCTTTCGGTCACAAGCCCAGCTTGGCTTTGCTGAAACGAATGTTTCGCTATTCGTTCCCCATGCTTATCTTGGGCATTGCCGGTATTCTGAACCAGACGGCCGACAAGATTCTGTTTCCATACCTGTTTGCCGATAAGTCCTATGCCCAGGAGCAGTTGGGCATTTACGGCGCCTGCTTTAAGATAGCGGTGGTTCTGGTGATGTTTATCCAGGCTTTCCGGTATGCCTACGAGCCGTTTGTCTTTGCCCGGAACAAGAGCGGGGGCAATCGCACAAAAGTCTATTCCGAGGCGATGAAGTATTTCATCATTTTCGCCCTGTTCATCTTTCTGGGCGTTATGTTTTTCCTTGATCTCCTGAAATATTTTGTTGCCCCGGCATATTATCCCGGATTGTCCGTGGTACCCATTGTCATGCTGGGGGAATTGTTTTTCGGGATATACTTCAACCTGTCCATCTGGTATAAATTGAGCGATCAAACCCGTTGGGGAGCTTATTTTTCCATTGCCGGATGCGTTGTTACGGTGAGCATCATCCTGGTTTTCGCCCCGGTTTACGGCTTCATGGCCTGTGCCTGGGCTTCGTTGGTTTGCAATTTGCTGATGATGCTTTTATCCTACTTCGTCGGCCAAAGGAAATTTCCGGTTTCCTACGATTTGAAATCTGCTTTTATTTATTTTGCACTCGCCATGAGCCTGTATTGTGCAGGAATCTTACCGGTCATCGAGGCGGAAATCCTGCGGATATTCTACCGTGTAGCCTTACTGATGGTGTTCCTATGGACTGTTATAAAACGAGACTTCCCCTACAAGGCGCACAAACGTAAAAAAACAATGAATTATTAATTTCGATAAAAGAACAAAAGAATGAATTTGAAAAAGAAAATGTGGAGCGGGCTACTGCTTCTCATCCTGACAAGTCAGATCCATGCCGACGAAGGTCTATGGATGTTGAAAGAGTTGAACAAACAGAACATAGACAGGATGAAAGAGCTTGGATTCGAGCCTTCGTACGAAGAACTGTACGACGAAACCCATCCAAGCATCAGCAATGCCGTGGTTATTTTCGGTGGAGGATGTACCGGCATCACGGTGTCGGACGAAGGATTGATATTTACGAACCATCATTGCGGCTTTAGCGCCATCCAGCAATTAAGTACGGTAGAGGATGATTATCTACAAAACGGCTTTATCTCGCAAACCAAGGAAGAGGAACTTCCGGTGCCGGGCTTAAGCGTCCGCTACCTCAGGGAAACCCTCGATGTCAGCGAACGCATCAATGCCCAAATTTCGTCCTGCACCAGCGAATACGACAGACTGATCGCAGCCGATTCCATCGGGAATGTGATTTGCGATTCCATAGGTCAGAGTTTCTTCCGGGCAGCCGAGGTGGTGCCTTTCTACAACAATAACAAATATTACCTGGTGGTTTACGACGTTTACAACGACGTCCGCATGGTCTTCGCTCCTCCCGGAGCGGTAGGCAAGTTCGGGGGAGATACGGACAATTGGATGTGGCCGCGACACACGGGCGACTTCTCGGTCTTTCGCGTATATGCCGGCTCCGACAACCAACCGGCGGAATATAGCCCCCAAAACCAACCCTATCGCCCCCGGTACACTGCCGAAATATCCCTCAGGGGATACGACAACAAGGATTTCGCCCTGACGATAGGTTTCCCCGGGAGCACCAGCCGTTACCTTAGTTCCTGGGGCATCCGCCAGCGCATGGAAGACAGCAACAAGCCGCGCATCAAGGTAAGAGGCGTCAAGCAGGAAATGTGGAAGGAAGCCATGAGCGAAGACGATGCGGTTCGTATCAAATACGCCTCCAAGTATGCCGGCAGCGCGAACTATTGGAAAAACGCGATCGGGATGAACAAGGGGTTGAGCAACCTGAACGTGATAAGCCGCAAGGAAGAAGAAGAAAAGGCGTTTGCCGCCTGGGTGGAGCAAGACCCTCGCCTGAGGGAGACCTATGGCGAGGTGTTGACCCTGTTGAAAAAAGGATATACCTCAACAAACGAATACCGGAGAATCTACACCTATCTGACGGAAGCCCTCGTGAGCGGGGCGGAAATCGTCCGCCTGGCGCGTATGGTGCAGAGCGTAGATGTGGAAGGGTCGAGTCGGGAAGAAATCGAGATCTTCCTGCAAGACCGGATACAAACCTTTTTCAAGGATTACGATCCGCGGCTCGACCAAAAGGTCATTTCGGCCATGCTGCAGCTTGTGAAAGAGGAAGTCCCGGAGGCATACCTCCCCGACATTTACCGCAAGATAGCGAAGAAGTACAAGGGCGACTGCCGCAAATACGTAGCCGAGGTATTCGGGAAAAGCCGTCTGCTGTCCTACGACAACATCGTGGCGGCGCTGCAAGACCCCAGGCAATATGCCCGGATGGCGAAAGACCCTGCGGCCGAGCTCAGCCTGTCCGTCATCCTTTCCGTGTTTGAATTGCAGCAATTCATGGCTGCCTCGCAGTATGACATTGAGAAGGGCGAGCGCCTTTACCTGGCCGGACTGCAGGAGATGCACCCCGGTCGGACCTTTTATTCGGACGCCAATTTCACCATGCGGGCCAGCTACGGGAGCATCGGGGGATACCGGCCCTACGACGCCGCCTGGTATGATTATTATTCCACCGACAGGGGATTCCTCGAAAAGGAAGATTCCACCCATGAAGACTTCCGGGTGCAACCGGAAATCATAGAGATGTTCCGCCGGAAAGACTTCGGACCTTACGGCAACGGCAACGGCTCCCTGAACCTCTGCTTTCTTACCGACAACGACATCACCGGAGGCAACTCCGGAAGCCCCATCTTCGACAAACATGCCCGCCTCATAGGCCTCGCCTTCGACGGGAACTGGGAAGCCATGAGCGGCGACATCGCCTTTGAGCCCGAACTTCAACGCTGCATCGGGGTAGACATCCGCTACCTCTTGTATATGATAGAGCAATGGGGGAAATGCCCGCGTCTGATCAACGAACTGACACTTGTACGCTAATCCCTTAAACCCTGACACAGCATGGAAACAAACAACGAATCCTACCGGGAAGCCGAAGAGAAACTCCGCCGGATTGTAGCCGAGATTGAAAACGGGGAGTTGGACGTAGACGTCTTATCGGAAAAAATAAGGGAAGCCATCCGGCTGATCCGGGTGTGCAAGGAGAAACTCTTCCGGGTAGACGAAGAAGTAAGGAAAATTCTGGAAGAGCTGGACGAATGAAACGATACGTGCTGATCCTAGCCGGAGGGAAAGGAACGCGAATGGGTGGCGCATTACCCAAGCAATTCCTCTCCCTGGGCGAGCGTCCCCTTCTGATGCATACCCTGGAAGGTTTCTACCGGTGGGATGCCGGGGCTGAGCGCATCCTGGTGCTTCCTGCCGGACAGGGTCCCCGGTGGCAGGCCTGCTGCGAGGAATTTCCCGCCATGCCTCCCCACCGGGTGATCGAGGGCGGGGCAACGCGCTTCCACTCGGTACAAAACGCATTGGCCCTGGTGGAGGAGGAAGGATGGGTCGGCGTGCACGACGGGGTGCGTCCTTTGGTTTCCCTCCGGGTGATCCGGGATTGCTTTGCTGCGGCCGAACGCTATGGGGCGGCCGTTCCCGTAACGCCGGTGGTGGATTCCCTCGGACGGATAAGTCCGCCGGGAACCTTGCAGAGCGTCGACCGCAGGGACTTCTTTGCGGTGCAGACCCCTCAGGTCTTCCGCAGCGAATGGATACGGGAAGCCTACCGGCAGGCGTATACCCCGGCCTTTACCGACGACGCCTCCGTGGTGGAAGCCTCCGGACGACGCATACATACCGTGCCGGGGAACCGGGAGAACCTGAAAATCACCGGCCCCTTGGACCTGCTGATAGCCGAAGCGCTGCTGAAACACCCTTTGCCTTGCCCGGATGATTGACCTCGGCAAACGCTCCATCATGTACCTGCCGGGGATTGGCCCCAGGAAAGGGGAGATCCTGCGCAAGGAAGCTGAGATTGTTTCCTTTGAGGACCTGCTGTACTATTTCCCCTATAAGTATGCCGACCGGAGCCGCATCTACCCCATCCGTTCCATCAGCGGGAATATGCCTTACATCCAGCTGAAAGGACGCATCCTCTCCCTGAGCACCCTGGGGGAAGGGAGCTCCCGGCGACTGATAGCCCGTTTCACCGACGGGACAGGAACGATAGACCTTGTTTGGTTCAAGGGCATTGCCTATGTAAGGGAGAAGCTGAAGCCCGATAAGGAGTACCTTGTTTTCGGGAAGCCCGTCGAGTTCGGCAATGCCTTGAGTATGCCCCATCCAGAGATCGACCCCGCGGAACAGGCCACACAACTGACCGGAGGACTGACCCCCTTTTACCATACCACGGACCGGATGAAGAAGGCCTTTCTCAATTCGCGTGCCGTCCAAAACCTGCAATACACCCTTTTGAGCCTTATCCGCTGGCAGTTGCCGGAGACGCTTTCGGAGGATGTGCTGGAGCGCACCCGGATGCTTTCCCTGTCGGAGGCCATGCGCAACATTCACTTTCCCGAATCGGACGACAAGCTCCGGGCCGCCCGGTTGCGCCTCAAGTTCGACGAGCTTTTCTTCATCCAGCTCAACATCCTTTGCACGGCGGCCCACCGCAAACGGGCTTTCGAGGGCTTGCCCTGCCCTGTTGTCGGGACGCATTTCCATAGGTTTTACCACGACTACCTTCCTTTCCCCCTCACCGAGGCCCAGAAGCGGGTCGTGCGGGAGATTCGCGCCGATATGGGGAGCGGACGGCAGATGAACCGCCTCCTGCAAGGCGACGTGGGGAGCGGCAAAACCCTGGTCGCCCTGCTGGCTATCCTGCTTGCCGTGGACAACGGCTACCAGGCCTGCCTGATGGCGCCTAGCGAGATCCTGGCCGCCCAGCACTATGCCACGCTGCGGAACTTCCTCGGCGACATGCCCCTGGAGCTGGCCCTTTTGACCGGCTCTACGCGGCGGAAGGAGCGGCAAAGGATCCTTTCGGGCATTGCCTCGGGGGCCGTGTCCATTGTGATCGGCACGCACGCCTTGGTGGAGGAGAGCGTAAGGTTTGCTTCCCTGGGGCTGGCCGTTATTGACGAACAACATCGCTTTGGCGTGGAGCAGCGCGCCCGCCTCCGGCAGAAAAGCCCCGGCGTGCCGCACGTTTTGGTGATGACGGCCACGCCCATCCCCCGTACCCTGGCCATGACGCTGTACGGGGACCTCGACGTATCGGTCATTGACGAGCTCCCGCCGGGGAGGAAACCGGTTCGGACGCTGCATCGTTACGATAGCCGCAAGGCCGAGCTGTACGACTTCCTGAGGAAAGAGATCGAGCGGGGACGACAGGTCTACGTCGTTTACCCCCTGATAGAGGAGAGCGAAAAGTCGGACTACAAGAACCTGGAAGAGGGCTTTCGCGTCTTTTGCGAGGTGTTGGCCCCCCACCGGGTCTGCATGGTGCACGGACGCATGAAAGCCTCGGACAAGGAGTCCGAGATGCGGAAGTTCGTCTCCGGGGAAGCGCAGATCCTGCTGGCAACCACCGTCATTGAAGTGGGAGTGGACGTGCCGAACGCATCCGTGATGGTGATTGAGAGCGCCGAACGCTTCGGTCTCTCCCAGCTGCACCAGCTGCGCGGAAGGGTTGGCCGGGGCAGCGAGCAGTCCTATTGCGTCTTGGTGTCTTCCTCCCAACTGAGCCGCGAGACGCGACGTCGCCTGGAGATCATGGTGCAGACCAACAACGGCTTTGAAATCGCCGAAGAAGACCTGCGCCTCCGCGGAGGCGGAGACCTGGAAGGCACCCGGCAAAGCGGCCTGGGCGTCAACCTGAAAATCGCCAACCTGAGCGCCGACGGGCCCATCCTGCATTACGCAAGGGAGATCGCCGGCGAGCTCCTGGCGGCCGATCCCCTCCTGGAGCAACCCGCACACCAGCGCCTGAGCCGGCAACTCAAAACACGCTTCGGCAACAAACCCAACTGGGGCGATATCAGTTAGCGGCTCGTTTAGCGATTCGTTTTTATCCTTTTATTCGTATGTACCCTATTGTATGATTTAGTTATGACAAAGCAATTTTTCTGGAAGATTTGGTTGAAGCTCAACCCGTTTGCCTTCGCCGGCAGTACGCAGAACGATTACATGGCCGAGGTGTCTACCCAGCATTACACCTTGCGCAACGAGGATTTGGCCCGGTTGATCGTGGAAGCGCGTACGGAGCATCATTATGAGACCATTCTTGCGCTTTTGAACGAGCGCGACCGGATGGTTCGAACCTCCCTGCTGAAGGGTTTCACCGTGCAGGACAGCAATTTCCACCACCTGCCGCGCGTCACGGGCCTTTGGACGGGGGCGGAGGCGAAGTTCGACGCCGCCCGGCACAAACTCACCGTGGACACTACCCTGACCGCTTCCTTGCGCGCCACGCTCGGCAAGCAGGTCGGCGTCGAGGTCCTGGGCGAGAAGGTGGCCGGGGGCGCCCTCATTGGCTTAGTGACCGACGTGGCCAGCGGACGCACCGACGGACGCCTTACGGCCGGAGGAGAGATTATCATCGAGGGCGAAAAGCTAAAGCTCGCGCCCCCGGAGCCCCCTTCCGGCGTCTTTTTCGTAAACAGCCGGGAAGAAGCCATCCCGGTGAAAGACCGCCTCATAGCAAACGGTCCTCGAAAAATCATCTGCCGCATCCCCTCCGAAGTCACAGCAGGCAACTACCGCCTGCAAATCACCACGCGCTTCTCCAGTACCAACGGCAAACTGCTTAAAACGCACCGCACCATCGAATACAGTCAGTCGTTAGTGGTTGAGAGTTAGCGCCGCTCGACTGCTGGTCAAGATACCGGCCGGTATCGCAAGGAAATACCGGCCGGTATCGCGAGGAAATACCGGCCGGTATCGTGGGGAGATCCCGGCCGGTATCGTGGGGAGATACCGGCCGGTATCGCGAGGAGATACCGGCCGGTATCGCGAGGAGATACCGGCCGGTATCGTGGGGAGATA
>JAITKB010000055.1 GCA_031278605.1 Tannerellaceae bacterium | reverse complement strand
CATCACTTTGTGTTCGTCAAACTCTTCATTACCGGGATTTACCTGGTCAACAACAAATACTTTTTCACTCAACGGATTTTCGCCGATGAACACATCTATATGGTCTTGATCGCGGCCTTCTGTCCCGCGGATATAACCATAAGTATTATTCATTTTGGATTCCCACTTTTTCCCGTTAGCGTCCGTACCCGAACGCACCGAACCTTTGGGTTGCTCAATGGAAATATCAAACCCATGCAGAATAAAGCTCTTAAAAACGCCAAGTGAGGTCATTGTAAGTCATTTACTACCAGCGACTAAATTGATTAATCGTGAGTAAAATTCGTACTGTGAGTTTACTCATGTTTTACTCACTCAACCGCTGTCCTAAACTGACTTTTATTGTCCAAGAGTAGAATAAAAAAAAGTCTGCTAATCTACTGATTAACAGACTTTATGTTTTTGTTTGGCTTTTGTTGTCTTTCGACCTTTTTGCCGTTTGGTGGGCGTTGACGGATTCGAACCGCCGACCCTCTGCTTGTAAGGCAGATGCTCTGAACCAGCTGAGCTAAACGCCCCTTTTTTACCCCCTCTCCTTTTTTTTGTTTAATTGTCTTATCTCCTTAAGACGGCACAAAGATATACCTTTTTAAATTAGTTCCAAATTTTTTGTTGGAAAAGCAATTATTTTTTTGAATACTCTGTGTGAAGAGGGGATAGGTGTGAATATTTAACACAGTTATATGTTGGAATTGTAAAAAAAACATTTTCCTTTGTGTCGCCTTAGTTTAGATAAACTAATTTAAATTAATAATGAATATGAAAATAACTCTCAATCCAAAATTGAAGTGTATAGCATTCTACACCGTATTATCGGTAACGATGCTGCTGGCACCCATCGGGTGTAACAATGAAGACGATGTCGATGGCAGCAACTTGCCCGATGTATCGTCCGGTAACAAACGAATTGCCGTGATTGACCTTGGGAATGCGGCTAGCCGTACCCCGTTTGTACACCGATTGCTCTCGCGGCTGGACTATGGCAGCGAGGTGACCGATTCAACCGGCATGATATTTATTGGCGACGCGCACTTGATAACGCCTGCGCAAATGGAGGCTGTAAAACGAGCCTACAACAATGGTGCTTTTGTTGCAATGCTTGCTCCAGTCCATAGCGAACACAGCATCTTCACCGATCAGTTGGAACATGACGTGGCGGTGGCCTCTGATTTGTCGTCCACTGACGAGTTCTGCGACCTGGTGGTATTCGATAAAAACGCCCATACGCTCTTTATCCATGATTTGGGTAAAGACGTTACAATACACACGAGCGAAGAGAACTGGCAGTCGTCTACTTACACAAACGTTATCCCCTCTGACCACAACTATGAGGCGCCCAGTAACGAAAAGACAACGCACGAAGACAAGGCGATCTTACCGGGGACTAAAGCGTTTTCGCTCGAACTTTCTGACGAGATACTCGACGCCCTGAGCAACCGGGTCATTGATTTTGTGGATGAATTTTCCGACATCTTGTCGGTAAAGCTATCCACTGCCGCGACAAAGGCGCAAAGTGTAGCCAACGCGCAGCATGTGTACAAGACTTGGGTGGCGCACTTCGACTTTGGTCGGAATCCCACCTCTCAGTTGGTAAACGAAAACTTTACCATCACGCCGGTGTATTCGTACGACGAAGACCGCGACTTCTACATGGTGGAGCATGAAGTCCAGATGATGAACGCCAGCCTGGACTACCGGCAAGAGGAGATGTGGATGCAGGATGACGGGTACGAATGGTTGACGGCCTATAACTTCAGCAGAGGCATCTATTCGGAAGCCTTTTTCAGCCTGGAAGACAATGACGTAGTCCGCACCATCCAAACATCGCCCCAAACCACCCAGGGGTCTTCGCAGTTTTCAACCGGCTTTGCAATCAACGTTGGGGGGAATATAGGCTTTAGCGGCAGCGCGGTTACCGGCGGGTTTAGTGGTGGAGTAACCATATCCAACTCGCATACCACAAGTATTCCCGATGTGGCGGTACAAAATCTTTGCATGGATCAAGGGCGGCAATATTATGTGAAATGGACGTATAGCATCGCCTCGCCGGTCGGCCACGGCAACTGGTATTACCCCTCGGTAGCCAGTTGGAGGTTCGACCAGGCGCCCGCCATTGCAAGGAGTACCGCGGTATACAATAATTCGTGGGTCTGGACGGTATCCAACCCGAAGTCGCATAACAACGGGCAGTATGGAATGCGATTGCAAAGTAAAGCCGTTGCGGGCTGGAAGCGCGCATACCAGAACTTCTGGGGCATTTGCTGGGAGAATGAGATCGAGCATTGGGCGTTGGGTCCGTGGTTTGATATTTCTTTCGTCCAGCCAAACCGAAATTGATACGAATAAAAACTAAGGCAGAAGAATCTCAGTACGCTCCGTACTGAGATTTTTTTTTCCCCCGGTACGCGCTGGGCCAAATACCTCTTTCCCGCCGGCCGAGAATCTCCGGTGAGCAAGATAGGCCAGGCCCAAAAAGGCCTGAATTTTCTGTGCACTCCGGCTGAATTTTCTGTGCACTCCGGCAAAATTTTCTGTGCACTCGAGCAAAATTTTCTGTGCACTCCGGCAAAATTTTCTGTGCACTCGAGCAAAATTTTCTGTGCACTCCGGCAAAAGCCGGACTGGGAGGCAGCTTCGAGGCCTGTGGGGTGAATTTACAGATGGCTTATTATCAGCGTATTAGTAATTAACCCCGAAAAGGGTTGCTCTACCGGGTAAGGACAAAAAAAAACCCCTCTTGTGTAAAGAGGGGTTTTAAGCAAGTGGGGGAGGTTTTGTTCTGTTTCTATTTCTTTTTCCCTTCGCGAACTTCTTTATAGATGATGCCTTCGTTCCACTTGGGGAAGTAGCCGTCGTTGGCCAGGCGGAGGCCGATGCCGTAGTAGAGGTAGATGTCGTCCAGCGAGCCGGCGACGTTCCACCAGGGCTTGTATTCGTCACTTGGCTGGTGGTAGGTGCGCTGCACGCCGTATTTACTTCTCTCTTCTTCCACGGCTTGGGGGTCGAGGTAATCCCGTCCGCCGCTGGCCAGGACGACCGGTATGCCTACTTTGGCAAAGTTGAAATGGTCGGAGCGGAAGTAACCGCCGCCGGTTTGGTTGGCTGCCGGTTTTACGGTGCGTCCTTGCGTAGCGGCCGCTTCTATCACGTAGCGGTCGGTTTCGGCATCGCCGGCTCCTCCGAGGATGACCTCGCGTGTGCGGTGTTTGGGGGCATAGCCGTCCATGTTGAGGTTCACAACGGTTTTATCCACCGGGAAAATCGGATGGGTGGCATAGTATTCCGAGCCCAACAAACCGGATTCTTCCCCCGTTACGGCAAGGAAGAGGATGGAACGCCGCGGACGTTGGGGCAACTGATTGAAGCGGTTGGCGATGACAAAGAGCGCCGCCACGCCCGAAGCATTGTCGTTGGCCCCGTTGTAGATGCTGTCGCCATCCACGGGTATCCCGATGCCGAAGTGATCCCAATGGGCGGAATATACGATGTATTCATCCTTCAGATCCGTGCCTTGGAAGACGCCGGCTACGTTGGCCGAGTTTTCTACTTTGGCGTCGTTGATGAGTTCAACGCTGCTTTTCAGTCCGAGTGTAAAGCTTTTGAATCCTTTCTTTTTGGCGGCTTCAAAGGCTTCGTCGTAGGAGGAGCCTGCTTTTTCAAACAGGAGTTTAGCCGAGGCGTTGCTCACCCATCCTTTGAAGTTCAGCACTTCGTCTTCGGAATACAGGGCGAGGTTTTTGCCTGCCCAGGAGTTTTGCACCACGCTCCAGTCATAGGAGGCCGGTGCGGTGTCGTGTATGACGAATGCGGCGGCGGCCCCTTGCCGGTTGGCTTCTTCAAACTTGTAGGTCCATCGTCCGTAGTAGGTCATGTTTTTGCCGTGGAAGAGGTTGTCGTCGTAGAATCCCGGGTCGTTCACCAGCACGATTACGATTTTACCTTTCACATCAATCCCTTCGTAGTCGTTCCATCCGTATTCGGGGGCGTTGATGCCGAATCCCACAAAGACGTAATCGGCCTTTGAAAGTTTGAGGTTTTTCTCGCTTCGCTGACTCCAGAGGACGAAGTCGGTAAAGGGTTTGAGGGTGATATTCCCTTTTTTACCGTTTGCCGTGATGACGTCTTTCTTGATCTGCGTACTTACGCTCAGCAGGGGTACGGGCTGGAAATAACTGTCTCCGTTTCCGGGCGTCAGTCCCAGCGCCTTGAATTGGTTGGCGATGTAATTAATCGTCAGGGGTTCGTGCACCGAGAGGGGTTTCCTGCCTCCGAACTCATCGGAGGAAAGTTGCTGAATTGCTTCCCGGAACAAAGCTTCGTCTGTTTTTTCCTGCGCAACGAGGGTTACGCACATTCCCCAGAGGAGGAGAAGTGTCCATTTCAGTTTTTTCATTTTCAATCTTCTATTAGTTTATTGTTGGCTCTTTCGAATTGCGGGATGGGCCAGATGTATCCGTTGGTGTTGGCCTCCGGTGTTACAATCAGTTCGTAGGCGCTACCCGGTTGTTTGACGAATGTTTCTCCCCTGCGGAGGATGTCCAGTGCGCGTTGCCCTTCGCCCAGGAACTCCAGCCTTTTTTCGTTGATGATGGCTGTTTTAAGGGCGTTGCCGCTGAGGGCGTCCAGGTTGATGATGTCGTTTTCCGGGGCTATCGAGCGCGTTCTCACCTGTTTGAGGAGGGCGAGCGCCTGTGCTTCGTTGCCTGTGTTGAAATAGGCTTCGGCCGAGTTCAGCAATATTTCTGCGTAGCGGAAGATGGGCAACCAGTCTATGTAGGTGCTGCTGGTATATTTCGTAAGGAGTGTTCCCCCGTCACTGTTGAGCGCGGTCAATTCGGCGATGCGTGCATCCTGGGGTATCCCGTATCCGTTGATACTTATGATACCGGTTTTGGCGTCTATTTCGTTGGAGCGTCCGCCGATGTAGTAGTAGCCGGTGGCGTATTGCTGCCCCGGGCGGTTGGTGGCATCGAAGGGGAGCGAGAAAATGTTTTCGGAAGTGATATAAGGCGCTTTGAAGATCGACGTAATATCGTTGGCCAGGGTATATCCGGTTATTTTCTCGCCGGCGGCAATCGCGTTATTCCATTCGCCCTTCAGCAAGTAGATACGTTGCCGCAGGGCTTCGGCGGCGGCTTGTGTAGCCCGTACGATGTATTCTTCCGTTCCGGATCCGACAGGCAGATCGCCCGAGGCCGACAGGTCCTGCAGTATCTGGTTCAGCACCTCTTCGGACGAGGAGCGTGCCAGGTTGTTGTTTTCCAGGCTTTCTTCGGCTTGCAGACGGAGCACCACCGATTTGGCATTGGGGTTAATCACGTAGGGCATGGTGTAGATCTGGTGCAGATAGTAATATCCCAGTGCGCGGATAAACTTGGCTTCGGCCACGTAGCGGTTGTAGTTTGCGCCGGCCACTTCTTTGTTTTCTTCGATATTTTTGAGGAAGACATTGACGCGGTTAATGGCCAGGTAGGTATACCGCCAGAGTTCGTAGCTTTCCTGGCGTGCCAGGTCTACTTTCATATCGTAGGTGAAGGTCAGTTCGTATCCGTTGTTGGCCACATTGATTAAGTCGTCGCCGATGTTATCCACGATCACGAATATTTTTCCTCCCAGCGCATATTGGCTTTTGATGCCGAGGTAGAGTCCGTTAACGGCCAGGTCCAGACGGTCGGGGTCGGAGAATACTTCCTCTTCGGTAAAATACAGGGGCGGTTCCTTTTCCAGAAAATCTTCGCACGAAGGGAAAAGCGCTACGCCTGAGAGGAACAATCCATAAAGAAATATCTTTTTCATTATTCTTAAGTTTAATGATGGTTACAAATTTAGAAAGTAATATTCACGCCGAAGGTAAATACCTTGGATTGCGGGAGGGAATTTTTATCTACTCCGCCTTGCAGTGCAGCCTGGTCGTTGGAGGAGACAAGCGATTCGGGGTCGAGGCCGGTATATTCCGTCAGGCAGAACAGGTTTTGAGCTGTTGCATAGAGGCGCAGGGCGCTGATACCGGATTTACTCCAGTTGCGGGTATTGAAGGTATATCCCAGGGTGAGTGTTTTCAAACGGAGGTAATCTCCTTTTTCCACCCAGTCGGTGATGGGGTATACCGAGCCGTTGGATACATTGTCGCCGTAGACGGGCTTGGCGTATTTGGCCTGGTCTCCCGGATTCTTCCAGGCATTTTCGTATACGTCGATGGAGTTGTTCCAAAAGCGCATATCGCTCAGCGTAGCGGTAGAACCGTTGTATATATAATTGCCGCCCGAGTACTGAAGGAGAACCGAGAGATCGAAGTTTTTATACTTGAAGTCGTTGGTCCATCCTCCGTAATAGGTAGGCAGGGTTCCTCCGCTGATGACCTGTTTGATCTCTGCCTGCGGATAGGGTGTTGTGGGATCGTCTTTATAGTAATAGGTAGCGCTGTTTTCAAACATGACCAGGGCTTCTCCATCATCTCCCACGAAGATACGCCGTCCGGTTTGCGGGTCGATACCGGAGGTTGGGCGGATATAGAGCTGTCCGATGGAATATCCGGGCAGGGTGATGTTGTAGTCGTTTTCCCCGATAATTTCGGTAATGCCTTCGGCCAGTTGCACCACTTCGTTTTTCTGTGTTGTGATGTTGAACGAGGTATTCCAACTGAAATCTCTGGTTTTGACGACTTCTCCCGACAGGGAAAGTTCAATCCCCGTATTGGTCATGGCTCCGGCATTGCTGGTGATTTTGTTGTCGGGGATCCCTTTGGAATATGACACGGGGACATTCAGGATCAGGTCGGAGGCGTAGTTGCGGTAGAAATCAAATTCCACCAGCAGGTTGTTTTTGATTTGTGCCGAGAAGCCGACATCCATTTTCGTGCTGGATTCCCATTTCAGGTTTTCCGTATCGGCGATGCTTGAGAGGTAATACGCCCCGTTTCCTCCGTAGAAGCTGCTTTGGTAGTAGGACTTGGCGGCATAGGGCCGGATGTTGGTATTCCCCACGATACCCCAGCTGCCTTTTACTTTGAGGTCGGTGAACAGATGGCTCAGGGGCTCGAAGAAGGATTCGCCGGATATACGCCAGGCTGCCGAGGCGCCACCGAAGTTCCCCCAGCGGTTGTTTTTGCTCAGGGCCGAGAAGCCGTCGCGGCGGAAGTTGACCGAAAGCATGTAGCGCTGTGCGTAATCGTAGTTCAAACGTCCGAGATAGGAGAGGAGGCTGGTTTCCTCCAGGATGTTTGCATAGGGATAGATATTATTGTAGTCGGCCTGATAAACCGTGAACTTTTCATCCAGTATATCTGTGCGGTAG
>JAITKB010000045.1 GCA_031278605.1 Tannerellaceae bacterium | reverse complement strand
AGGTCAACAAAGACGGCGTTACCCGCCAGGAAGAAATCGTGAAGAGGCTAAAGCAAATCAAAGAACAATTATTATCCTTCAAAGCTGCGTTCGACGCCATCGACAAAGCAGAATAATCCATTCACCCCTCCCCCCCCAATCGCATAAATATCCTAAATTTTCAGCAAGACCTTCCCACAAATCGTGGGAAGGTCTTGAATTTTTTAGAAGCTCTCCGCAAGAATTAGTTGAAGGTTCTGATTTTTATTTCCTGACGGAAAACACAAAAAACCCCAACCTGCGGAGTGTCGAATCCGGGTTGGGGGGAAGGTAGGAATTTGTTGGGAATTATTTCCCTGAGCCTGGGATGAAAAGCGCTTTGCCCTCAATGGTGATCCAGCCGAAAATCAAGCCAATCAATCCGTAAATCAATTCCACGCAGGCCGCCGTGCAAAACGTGGCCTCCGGAACATACGTCATGATCCCAAAGTAACAGCCGGAAGCTACAAACATGGCCGGAATCAAATCCACCCAGGGAACCTTTTCCAAATACAATACGAGAAATACAATAATAAATACACCCAAAGGAACCGCAAAAAATCCCAACGAAGCAAACAAATTGCCCAATAGAATGATCCCAATGGAAAACGTAATTCCAATCGCATAACCAATCGCCGCCCGAATGCCGCCACGACCCGTGCATCCCGAAAAGAAATAAACAGCCCAGGCCACAAACGCAATGTAGGTGAAACCCCGATCGGCCCCAATGGGCATGAAACCCATGATAAGCTTATCAATGCATACAATAATAAAGGCAAGCAACGCCGTATAGGCCGCACCCGCCGCAAAAGATAGTTTTTTCATCTCTGTCATTAAAATTACTTGTTTGTAAATGTGAATTAATACGTCCTCCGCAAATATAAACAAAAAGGATTGTATTGAAATCGTAACCCAGGCGAAATAGCCCCGTAATTTCCTCGACGTTCTTTTGCCGGAAATTTTAAATGAAATGAAAATGATACGACACGCTACATGCAAGACCCGGATGAAAATCGGCATACTCTCTGCCGGATGGATGATCTGCTGTCTGACAGGTTCGCTGCTTACGCTGGCCGCAGAAACACAGCGGATGGAAAAAAATCAAGTGCGGGCGAAAAAACAAATCTCCGGACGAATCACCGATCCCCTGGGGGAACCCCTCCCGGGTGCTATGATTCGCGAAAAAGCAAGCGGTAACGGCGTGGTTTCCGATCCCGAAGGAAATTTCAATATGAGCGTCTCGCCGGATGCCGTGGTTGAAATCAGTTATTTCGGCTACCAATCCCGGGAAATCGTGGTGGGAGAAGGGAATGTCCTGAACATCGTCCTGGAAGAAGAAATCCTCAGCCTGGAAGAAGTAGTCGTGGTGGGATACGGCGTGCAACGCAAAGCCAACCTGTCGGGAGCCGTGGACCAGGTTAGCGCCAGGCAGCTCGAAGCACGGCCCATCAACTCACTGGCAAAGGGCTTGCAGGGACTGGTACCCAACCTCAATATTGATTTTACGGGAGGCGAACCCGGACAAACCGCACAAATCAATATCCGGGGAGAATCCTCCATAAACGGCGGCAATCCCCTGATCCTGATCGACGGCGTGGCTTCCGAGGCCGGAGAACTGAACCGGCTCCTGCCGGAAGATATCGAAAGCTTGTCGGTGCTCAAAGACGCTTCCTCGGCAGCTATCTACGGAGCCAGAGCCGCTTTCGGCGTGATCCTGATCACAACCAAACAGGGAAACACCGACCGGATTCAGCTGGCCTACAACCTTACCTCCGCATGGAAACGTCCCTCGGTGCTCCCCTCCAAAACTTCCGACCCGTACATTTATCTGAAACTGAAAAATATCGCCGTGCTGAATACGCCCTGGAGTTCGGGACACGTCACAAGCGACGAACGGCTGGAATGGGCGCGTGAACGTTCGGACAACCCCGACACAACCTCGCCCGTACGTCTCAATCCCCTGGACCAGACCCAATGGGAATACATGGGGAACCGCAACTGGACGGATTTCTTCCTCAATAAAAATACCTTTAGCCATACGCAGCAGGTCTCCGTCTCGGGAGCAACACCCAAAAGCCGCTTCTATCTCTCGGGAGGTCTTGACCGGGAGAACGGAGTGCTCACCGGCATCGCCCGAAACGACGATTACAAACGTTACAGCTTCCGCGCCAAAGGCAGCTACAAGCTATGGGAGTGGTTTGAATTGTCCGACAACCTCTCGTTTGTTCAAACCCTCCGGACCAAACCCTCGTATTACGAGAGCATGCAGATGTTTTACGACCTGGCCCCCTCCGACTACGACGTGAATCCCGACGGGACCTGGGCCAATAACGCTGCCGGAATCACCATGGCCCAACTGCTGGACGGAGGAGAATCCTCGACCCGTTACACCCGCTTGCAGCAAACGTTTTCGGCCGAGTTGAACTTCTTCCGAAAAGCCCTGAGCATTCATTCCAATTTCACCTTCGTGACCGGAGACGAAGACCAAAATTGGTACAAGACCAAGTATCGGATAGGATACGGACCCAACGACGTGCGCGAAGAAAACACCAGCAGCGCCTCCAAAAGCACAACCAACGACTTTTACAGCGTATTCGATTTGTTTGCAACCTATCACAAGGACTGGGGCCAACACTCCCTCACAGCCCTTGCCGGCTTTAATCAAGAATACAGTCGTAGCGACTATTACCGGGCCGAACATGGAGAACTCATTTCCTCTTCCCTGCCTTCCATCGCCCTGGCCTCCGGCGACCAGTTGGTGAGCCAGACGTACACCGACTGGGCCATCCGCGGTCTCTTCTTCCGGGTCAACTATGTGTACAACAACCGCTACATCCTTGAAATGAACGGACGCTACGACGGCACCTCGCGCTTTCCGGAAGACTCGCGCTTCGGATTCTTCCCCTCGGCCTCTTTCGCCTGGCGCCTCGACGAAGAGGCGTTCTTTGCTCCGCTCCGCTCCCTTATCAGCCAGTGGAAACTGCGTGCTTCCTACGGATCGCTGGGAAATCAGTTGGTCAGCGCCTATGGATACATCCCAACGATGACCTCCACCCAAGGCAGTTATCTGATCGATGGCAAACGCCCCCAGATCGTGACCGCCCCTTCGCTCGTATCCTCCAATTATACCTGGGAGAAAGTCTCCACCCGGAACTTCGGCGTCGACCTGGGATTTATAGACAATAAGCTCTCCGCCACCTTCGACATCTATCAGCGCAATACGCAGGGAATGCTGACCCAGGGCAAACAACTCCCCAGCGTCCTGGGCGCCGACGAACCCGACGAGAACGCCGCCGATATGAAAACCAACGGCTGGGAATTGACTCTCACCTATTCCAATCGCATCCCCCTCAGCGGGCATCCTTTCGCGTTCGACCTCCGGGTTCTCCTCTCCGACAACCGTTCGTGGATTACTCGCTTCGACAATCCGAACAGGAACCTGAACGATTATTACCGGGGACAGGAACTGGGAGCGATCTGGGGGCTGCAAAGCGATGGCTTTTTCCAAACGGAAGAAGAGGTGAAAACCCTGGACGAATCGAGCA
>JAITKB010000129.1 GCA_031278605.1 Tannerellaceae bacterium | reverse complement strand
AGGCTACCTAAGTATAGGACTTAGGCCACCTAAGTATGGGACGTAGCCCGGCCCCTTTGCGGGGGGAGCTTCAGAACCTCCGGAACGTATAGCGTTTTTCCCCGGAAACCAGCACGAGGCGGTTGTCGGTGATCTTCTCAACGATAAAGCTGCGTTGGGGTCCCTCCCAGTCGGTCTGGGGGAGGAACTTTGCAAGGGAAATGGAATAACCGGTCAACTCCAGTTTGAGGCGGTTGGTTGTTTCCATGAGTTTGAAGCCGTAGCAATGGCTGAACGTATCGGCCTCGGCATGGTATACCTGGTACATGAAAAGGGAGGTCAAGAAATTGTAAAACAGCGTATCCGCTTTTTCTTTCCCCCAGGGGGACTCGACCTGTTGTAATTGCCATTTACCTTCCAGCCGGTCGTTTATACCGTCGCTGCAGGCGATTAGGCAAAAGATCGCCACGGATACCGTGAAAAAGAAAGGCGGGGGGGGGATGAATTTGTGTTTTTTTGCGTTCATAAGCCTGGTGCATTTTAAAAAACTGCAGGCTACGTGCATAGCCTGCAGTTGGTTGGTTCTAACGAAGTTGTTTGTTTCAATTAAGGCCCCGGTTCTTCAGCAGCGGGCCTGTATTGGGCTCTTTTCCCCGGAAATTTTTGTACATCTCCATCGCATCGTCGATCCCTCCCGGGGTGAGGACATAGCTACGGAAGCGGGCAGCCACTTCGGGGTTGAAGATATCGCCGGTTTCCTTAAAGGCTTCAAAGGCGTCGGCATCCAGCACTTCCGACCAGATATAACTGTAATAGCCGGCCGTGTATCCCCCCCCCATGGTGTGATTGAAGTAGGTCGACCGGTAACGCGGCGGTATCTGCGACAACAAACCACGCTTATTCAGTGTCTCGGCTTCAAAGGCCACCACATCTAAGGTTACATTTTCCGTATGGGCGGGCAAAGCCTGCAAGACATGATAGTCCATATCCAGCAGGGAAGCCGCCAGGTATTCGGTCGTGGCAAAGCCTTGGCCGTATTTGCTGCTTTTATCCAGTTTCTCCATCAGGTCGGCGGGAATCTCCCCGTCGGTTTGGTAATGACGGGCATAGACCTTCAGCACTTCGGGTTCCAACACCCAGTGTTCCATGATTTGGGAAGGCAATTCCACGAAATCGCGCGGTACACTTGCAATGCCGCTGTAATGCACATCGCGGAAGAGGCTATGCAGGGCATGTCCGAACTCATGGAACAGGGTCTCGGCTTCATCCAGGCTCAACAGGGCCGGTTCGCCGGCTGCGGGCGGCGTAAAATTGCACACAATGGTCACAATGGGCGCTACGCGTTGGCCGTCTTCGTATTTCTGCGAACGATACCCTCCGCACCAGGCTCCTCCCCGTTTGCTTGCCCGCGGGAAAAAGTCCATATACAATACGCCCAAGTGCGTGCCGTCGGCCTCCCGGCAGTCAAAAGCCAAGGCCTCGGGATGCGGCAGGGGAATGTCTTCAATAGGCGTAAAGGTGATGCCATACAACTTATTGGCCACATAAAAAGCTCCTTCGCGTACGTTCTCCAGCTTCAGGTAGGGACGCACCTGGCTTTCATCCAAGTCGAACTTTGCCTTTTTGGCTTTCTCGAAGTAGTAGCGCCAGTCCCAGGCTTCGGCCGTGAAGCCCTTGCCTTCCTTGGTAATCTCGTTTTGGATGTCCTCCAATTCCCGGTGGGCAACCTTCAGCGCCGGCGTCCAGAGTTCATCCAGCAGTGCGTAGACGCTATTGGCATTCTTGGCCATTCTCTCTTCCAATACGAAGGCGGCATAATCGGGATAACCCATCAGCTTGGCCTTTTCCAGGCGAAGGGTCACCAATTGTTTGACTACTTCCTTATTATCGTTTTCGTTCCCATTATTCCCCCTCATGAGATAGCCCTTGAGTATTTTCTCGCGCAAATCCCTGTTATCGGCATACTGAAGGAAGGGCATGATGCTGGGATTCTGCAATGTAAAGAGCCATTTACCCTCCAAACCCGCCTTCTGGGCCGCATCGGCAGCATTGGCAATCAAGGCTTCGGTCAGGCCGGCCAAGTCGGCTTGGTTGTCAATGATTAATTGGAAAGCATTGGTTTCTTTCAGCATGTTTTGTCCGAAGGTAAGCTGAAGCAGGGCCAATTGACTGTTCAGTTCGCGGAGTTTGGCCTGATCCTCCGGGCTTAGGTTCGCACCGCCTCGCACGAAGTCCTTGTAGGTTTCTTCCAGCAGTTTGGCTTCTTCCTTATCCAAACCCAGGTTGGCCCGGTCTTCGTACAAAGCTTTGACACGGGCAAACAGTTCGGCATTCAGCGAAATATTATCACGGTGCTGCGATAGCAAAGGCGATATTTCACGGCTAAGGGCTTCCATTTCCTCGTTTGTATTCGCACTGTTTTGGCCCGAAAATACGATGGTAGCCTTGTTGAGCAGCTTACCGCTTTGGTCAAGGGCCCGGATTGTATTGTCAAACGACGGCGCCTCTTCATTGGCTGTTATAGCCTCTATTTCCCTGGCTTGTTCTTCGATTCCCTTTTCGATGGCAGGCTTGTAATGGCCTATTTTAATCTCGTTGAAGGGTGGTACGCCGAATGGCGTAGAGTACTCCGCAAAAAACGGATTGTTCGTGTCGCTTTCGTCTGCTTTTTTATCAGACAATGTACAGGCGCTCATGAGCGCCGCGGCAATACCGGCAGCAATAATTGTTTTCTTCCTCATCATTAAAAATGTTATAGATTGTTGCTCGCGAAGGTACGGAAAAATCTTTTTCACAACCGTGCCTGTAAGTTTATTTGCCGGGAATTCCTCCGGGAGCCGGTTCCCCGGGAACTACCGGGGACCGCATCGAAGCGCAAAGCAATCGAAGCCGGCGGGCATTACGGGCATCATATTGAAGAAATATTTCCCCATTCGTAAATAAAGTTGAGTACCTTTGCGGCAAATTTATAATGTATTACTAAATAATTTATATCGTATGGACATTACACACATTGAACATCTTGGTATTGCCGTAAAAAGCATTGAGGCTTGCCTGCCTTATTACGAAGGCGTATTGGGCCTGAAGTGTTACAGCATTGAGGTCGTTGAAGACCAGAAAGTGAGAACGGCCTTCTTTAAGGTGGGACAAACCAAAATCGAACTGCTGGAACCTACCGCCGACGATAGTACCATCGCCCGATTTATCGAGAAAAAAGGAGAAGGTATCCATCACATCGCTTTTGCCGTCCCCTCGGTTCGGGAAGCCCTGGAGGAAGTAGCAGACAAGGGGGTTCAATTGATCGACAAAGCCCCGCGCCCCGGCGCCGAAGGCTTGCACATCGCATTCCTGCATCCGAAGTCAACCTGCGGAGTACTGACCGAACTCTGCATGTAATTAATAATCATTTTCATAGATCCGAATAACAATGAGTAACCAACTTGAAAAAGTAAAAGAGCTGATCGCACTACGGGAAAAAGCGCGGATCGGCGGTGGAATAAACCGAATTGAAGCACAGCATAACAAAGGGAAATATACCGCCCGCGAACGGATTGCCATGCTGCTTGATGAAGGTAGTTTTGAAGAATTTGACATGTTTGTGCAACACCGCAGCACGAATTTCGGGATAGAAAAAACCAAGTTCCTGGGCGACGGCGTGGTAACAGGCTACGGAACCATTGAAGGACGCCTGGTTTATATCTATGCGCAGGACTTTACCGTTTTCGGAGGCGCTTTGTCGGAAACCCTGGCGCTGAAAATCTGCAAGGTAATGGATCAGGCCATGAAAATGGGCGCTCCCGTTATCGGCTTGAACGACTC
Source organism: Tannerellaceae bacterium (assembly GCA_031278605.1). GTDB lineage: Bacteria > Bacteroidota > Bacteroidia > Bacteroidales > Tannerellaceae > DFXE01. Next base: position 9,826 of record JAITKB010000129.1, on the reverse strand, counting down.
CGGAGGAGCGCGTATACAGGAAGGGGTGAACGCCCTGGCCGGTTATGCGGAAATCTTCCAGCGGAACATCCTTGCTTCGGGCGTTGTGCCGCAGATATCAGGCATCTTTGGCCCTTGCGCCGGGGGCGCCGTTTATTCGCCGGCCCTGACCGACTTCAACATCATGACACGCGGAACAAGCTATATGTTCCTCACCGGCCCCAAGGTGGTAAAAACCGTAACCGGCGAAGACGTCACACAGGAGCAATTGGGCGGGGCAAGCGTGCATACCACCCGGTCGGGCGTAGCGCATTTCGCCGTGGATACGGAAGAAGACGGGTTTAACCTGATACGGAAACTGCTGAGCTATCTGCCGCAGAATAACCTGGAGGAGACGCCCCTGAAAGTATGCAAAGACCCGATAGACCGCCTGGACGACAGCCTGAACGAAATCATCCCCGACAGTTCGACCCAGAGTTACGACATGTACGAAGTGATAGGAACCATTGTGGATAACGGGGAATTTCTGGAAGTACATGCCGATTATGCCCGGAATATCATCGTAGGCTTTGCCCGTTTCAACGGACAGTCCGTGGGTATCGTGGCCAACCAACCCAAAGTGATGGCCGGCTGCCTTGACAGCAATGCTTCGCGGAAAGGAGGACGTTTTGTACGTTTTTGCGACGCCTTCAACATACCCTTGGTCACGCTGGTAGACGTACCGGGCTTCTTGCCGGGCACCGGGCAGGAGTACAACGGGGTGATTCTCCACGGAGCCAAATTGCTGTACGCATACGGCGAAGCCACCGTACCCAAAGTAACCGTCACGCTACGCAAATCCTACGGCGGGGCCTACTGCGTGATGAGTTCCAAACACCTGCGCGGAGATATGAACTACGCCTGGCCGACGGCCGAGATCGCCGTCATGGGGCCAAGCGGAGCCGTGGAAGTTATTTTTGCCAAAGAAGTTTCCGCTTCAGACGATCCCGCCCGGACAACAGCCGAGAAGGAAGAAGAATACCGGAAAGCTTTTGCCAACCCGTACAACGCGGCGCAATATGGTTACATCGACGACGTGATAGAGCCTCGCAATACACGCTTCCGTATCATCCGGGCCTTGGACCAGTTGCAGACAAAGAAACTGACCAACCCCGCAAAGAAACACGATAACCTCCCCCTCTAAATCCAGGAAAGCATTATGAATAGGATACAAACGAAACCCCGGGGAGGCTTTTTGCGCCCCGCGGCCATCTTCCTGATTGCCGCCTTGCTTCTTGCCGGAAGGACGGAGGCGCCGGCACAAAGGGTGACCTCCATGAAGATCAACGAAGTGCTGGTGGTGAATGAAGACAACTTCGTGGACGACTACGGCAAACGCAGCGGATGGATTGAACTCTACAACACCTCGGCGGGAACGGTCAATATCGGCGGATGCTTCCTCACCAACGAGCGGGGCAACCCCAAGAAATACCCCATACCCAAGGGCGACATACTCACCCGCATCAGCCCTCGCCAGCATGTATTGTTCTGGGCCGACGGCGTGGCCTCGCGTGGAACCTTCCACCTGAACTTTGCTTTGGAGGCCGGGCAGGAGAATTACATTGCCCTGTACGATTCCGACGGGAAAACGCTGGTAGACTCACTCCTCATCCCCCCCGCTCAGCAAGCGGACGTGAGCTACGGACGGAGCAAGGACGGAGAGGAGGGATGGATGTACTTCACCAAGGTGACCCCCAGCACCAACAACCTCACCCTGGATAAGAACGAGAAGATAGACAATTTCAAGACCAACGACTCCCTGGGCCTGGGCATGACCATTACGGCCATGGCGGTAGTGTTCCTCGGACTGTTTTTCCTCTACCTCGTTTTCAAGCAGGTAGCGCGTCTGGCCATTGCCGCCGGCAAATTCAGGGCGCAAAAGGCGGGTCACGCCACCGTGCACGGGAGCGACCTTTCCGGGGAGGTATTGGCGGCCATCAGCGCCGCGCTTTACGAGCTGAACGAAGACGTGCACGACATCGAACGCACCGTACTCACGATACAGAAGGTCAAACGGAACTATTCGCCATGGAGTTCGAAAATCTATAGCCTGCGCGAGAACCCAAAAAAGTAATTATCTAAAAACAACAAAACAATGAAAAGTTTTAAATACACCATCAACGGGAACGTATATAAGGTACACATCAATTCCGTTGTAGAGAACATTGCCGAAGTGGAAGTAAACGGGACGCCCTATAAGGTGACGATGGAAAAACCTTCCAAGAAACAGGTGGTTACCATCAAACGTCCGGTTCAGGCGCCCACCACTCCTGCGGGCGATCCCGTGGTGACGCGTCCTTCCTCGTCGTCCCATTCCGGGGCTGTGCGCTCGCCGCTTCCCGGCGTGATTCTGGAGGTGAAATGCAGCCGGGGAAGCCTTGTAAAACGGGGCGAGGTCTTATTCATCCTCGAGGCCATGAAGATGGAGAACACCATCCATGCCGACCGCGACGGACGCATCCTCGAAGTGAAAGTAAACAAAGGAGATTCCGTATTGGAGAATGCGGAACTCGTAATCATCGGTTAAGCTATGCAAGAGACTCTTTTTTCATTCCTGGGTGATAACCTCCGGTTGTTTTTCACCTATACGGGGATATACAACGCCGAGCCGGGCCACTTTGTGATGATTGCCATCGGCTTGCTTTTTATTTTCCTGGCCATCAAATACGAATTTGAGCCGATGCTGCTTATTCCCATCGGCTTCGGCATCCTCATAGGCAACATCCCTTTCAAGGATGCCGGCCTGCAAATCGGCATCTACGAGCAAGGCTCGGTGCTGAACATCCTCTATCAGGGCGTCACCTCCGGGTGGTATCCTCCGCTGATCTTCCTGGGCATTGGGGCGATGACGGATTTTTCGGCCCTGATCTCCAATCCGAAGCTGATGTTGATAGGCGCTGCGGCCCAATTTGGTATTTTCGGCGCCTACGTGATTGCTCTCCAGGCCGGGTTTGAACCGAACCAGGCCGGCGCCATTGGCATTATTGGTGGCGCCGACGGACCTACGGCCATCTTTTTGTCCTCCAAATTAGCGCCTGAGCTGATGGGCGCCATTGCCATATCGGCCTATTCCTACATGGCTTTGGTTCCGATCATCCAACCGCCGTTCATGAAGCTCCTCACCACTCCGAAGGAACGGATTATCCGGATGAAGCCACCGCGTGTGGTGTCTTCCACCGAGAAGATTATGTTCCCGATCATCGGCTTGTTGCTCACTTGTTTTCTGGTCCCGTCGGGTCTTCCTCTTTTGGGGATGTTGTTCTTCGGCAACCTGCTGAAGGAAAGCGGCGTCACCCGGCGTTTGGCGGAAACGGCCCGCGGCCCGTTGATCGACACCATTACCATTCTTTTGGGCGTCACTGTGGGGGCTTCCACCCAGGCGACTCAGTTTCTGACGCTCAACTCGGTAAAGATTTTCGGTCTGGGAGCTTTATCTTTTGTGATAGCCACCTGTGCGGGGGTTTTGTTCGTAAAGTTTTTCAACTTGTTCCTGGGGAGTGGCAATAAGATCAACCCCTTGATTGGCAACTCCGGGGTATCGGCTGTTCCCGACTCGGCGCGAATCTCCCAGGTGGTCGGTTTGCGTTACGATCCGGGCAATTACCTGCTGATGCACGCCATGGGTCCGAACGTTGCCGGCGTCATAGGCTCGGCGGTAGCTGCCGGGATCCTGCTGGGATTTTTGGCATAGGCTCCATCCGCCAATCGCTCCCCAAGGGTGTGTCGAAGTTTCGGCACACCTTTTTTTCGTAAGCCTGCGGCGAACAATTGTTAATACGCTGATAATAAGCTATCTGCAATTTCACCCCACAGGCCTCGAAGCTGCAGTGCACAGGAGCTGAAGCCGGAGTGCACAGAAAATTTTGCCGGAGTGCACAGGAAATTTTGCCGGAGTGCACAGAAAATTTTGCCGGAGTGCACAGGAAATTTTGCCGGAGTGCACAGCAGCTTCGAGGCCTTTTGGGGCCTGGCGAATGTTTCGTTTCATGGAATGAATTTTTGTTCTCGATTCACAATTCCGACGAAAGGATTGCAGATTATAGTTCCTTTGAAGCCGTTTTTTGTGTGATTTGATTCTTTTATGTAATTTCGCAGACCAAAATTATATTTAAACATAAAAAACTAATGGGAAAATACCTAATTTACTTATCTGCTTTGATTGCACTGTCTTCCTGTACCCGCGGGTCCGATTCATTTTCCGACATGCAAAAAAACCTGCCAACCGCAAAAGTATCCATCCGTACACGGACAAACCTCGGAGAATCACCCAGCAACTTGCCTGTTCATGTGTATGCTTTTAATACGACGGGACAGTGTGTGGCGTATCAAATACTAACCCAAGCCGACGAATTCTTGTCTTTGACATTGACAGCCGGCACTTATACAATCGCTGCATTGACCGGCGTCACATCCGACCGGTATATACTTCCCAATTTATCGGACGCCCTGACTACCTCCCCTTTAGAACGGATTGATCCGGAAAGCGAACATGTCGAAATAGAAACCGGACGAGCCAATATAACCTTAGACAATGACGAATACAAAGAACTCGCCTTGACGGTGAACCGCGTCGTGGCACAGGTGAAGTTTTCTGTTTTCGACCTGCCGGAAAATATCACCGAGGCAAAAATATCATTCCAACCCCTACATAGCATCCTTCGTATGGATGGCCTGTTTGATTATACGCAATTTGAAAAGATCAACATACCCTTGGTCAAAAACGATACGATAAATCTCTGGGAAACAAATAACACCTTTGTTTTCCCCAGTGATGGGAACGTTACCGTTGGGATTGTCCTGACCGATGGCAAGGGGGATCGCAATTACGCCTACAACACCCCCATTGAAATAAAAGCAAATTACAAATACGATATTACGGCCGTTTACAAATCCGGCAACCCGGAGATTGCCGGAACGATTACCGGGACCGATTGGGCCGGCGAAGAAATTCACGAATTTGTTTTCGGGGGAAAAACGTACCGCGCCGGTGATTTTTATAGGGATTGTTACATACTTCATGTTGAGAAAGATGCCGATAAGAACGTGACCCTCACCCTGCTCTCTCCCAAGCAATGGGAATCTACGGGCACTGTCGGGGTGAATGATTTGATGCTAAAATACGAACACTATGGGATAGGCAATTGGAAAATACTCTCCACAGAAGAGGCCCGCCAACTACACGAACTTTGCCTGCAAAACCTGGAACAGGTAAATAATTTATTAAGCCAACACGGCCATTCCACACTCAAACAGAACGACGAATACCTGTGTGTGGAGAAAGGAGATGAAGATAAGGTCCTCTTTTTCCCTTTAAAAGGGACGTTCACTACGACAGATATCATCAAAACCAACAAATACAAACTGCGTCTTCTGAAAAAACAACAGCTAACCTATTATTAACCCTTCACAGGGCGAATTCACTTCTACCGTATCGTCCCCCAGGGTCTGCCGGCGCTTGTCGATAATACGTCGGCACCCCTTCGGGATGGAACGCTCACCAGCCGGGCATCCGGCAATTATTTCTCCAAGTGGGCGCTTTCCACTTTCAGGAGTTTGGCCTTGAGGCGTTCGGCTTCGCCCTTGCGGATGCGGAGTGTGATGCGGCAGTCGGTATCAAAGGATTGGGCGAGGATGGTGGGAGCGTCTTCTTTGACGATGCGCATAATGGCGTTCAGGAAAGGGTATTCAAAGTGTACGGTGACGTCTTCATCCACGGTGCGTTCTATGATTTCGGCATGGGCAAGGGCATCGGCGGCGGCCAGACGATAGGCTATAATCAGTCCGCTTGTACCCAATTCGATCCCCCCAAAATAACGAACAACGAGGATAAGTATATCCGTCAGTTTGTGCGAGTTAATTTGTCCGAGGATGGGCTTCCCGGCGGTAGAGGAAGGTTCTCCGTCGTCGTTGGCTCGAAAGATAAGCCGTTCGAATCCCAGCATATACGCCCAGCATAAATGCCGGGCGTTATAGTATTGTTTGCGGTATTGTTCGAGCAGTTGTTTCACTTCGTCGACCGTATGCGCCGGATGTGCGAAGGAGAGAAACCGACTGCGCTTTTCCGTATAATAGCCCTGAGCCGGCGCAAGAATCGTTTGATAATGGTCGTCCGCCATGGGTTTAGTCGGGAACATGGGTTGGCTGTTCTTCCAGGTAAGCCCGGAAGTCCTTCATGATTTCTTCTATTTCTTCAATGAAATAAGGATCTTGCACCTTTTCCTTGATGGCATGGTAGTAGGCTTCGATCGCAGGGAGGGCGCAAACGTCTTGCCCGCGTAGCAGGAAGTAGGGTTCGTCCTTCTCGATGCATTGCTTAATCATTACGATTGGATTCTTCATTGTTTATCTGTTTTTCAATTCTTTATTCAGGAAAGACGCCGTAAAACCTGTCTGAGCGCCCTGGGTAATCATTTCTTCCGGTGTTCCGCAATAGAGCACCTCTCCGCCTTTGCGTCCCCCCTCCGGTCCCATGTCGATCAGGTAATCGGCACACTTTATCACATCCAGGTTGTGTTCGATGACCAGCATCGTATTCCCTTTATCCACCAATTGATTGAGTACCTCCAGTAAGATACGGATGTCTTCAAAGTGCAACCCGGTAGTTGGTTCGTCCAGGATATACAAGGTCTTCCCGGTATCCCGCCGGGAGAGTTCGGCGGCCAATTTGACGCGCTGGCTTTCCCCCCCGGACAAGGTGGTGGAGGGCTGTCCCAGCGTGATGTATCCCAGGCCAACGTCTTGCAACGCTTTCACCTTCAGGAGAATCGAGGGTATGCTTTCAAAAAACTCCACCGCCCGATGGATGGTCATATCCAGCACATCGGAGATGGATTTCCCCCGGAAACGCACTTCCAAGGTTTCGCGGTTATAACGTTTCCGGCGACACTCTTCGCAGGGCGCCAACACGTCGGGAAGGAAGTTCATTTCAATGGTTCGGTAGCCGCTGCCCTTGCATACTTCACATCGTCCGCCTACAACATTGAACGAGAATCTTCCCGGCTTGTAACCCCGTATCTTGGCCTCCGGAAGTTCTGCAAACAGGTTGCGGATGTCGGTAAACACCCCTGTGTAAGTAGCCGGATTGCTCCGTGGCGACCGGCCAATGGGTGATTGGTCTACGTTCACCACCTTGTCGATGTGTTCGATGCCTTCGACCGATTCATAGGGGAGAGGGACCTCGTGCGAACGGTAGAAATGCCGACGCAGGATGGGCTGAAGCGTACGATTGATCAAAGTAGACTTGCCGCTTCCGGACACACCGGTTACACAAATAAAGACACCCAAGGGGAAGGTCGCGTTGACGTTCCGAAGGTTATTCCCCGACGCACCCTTGATGCAAAGGAATTGACCGTTCCCTTTTCTTCGCTCACGAGGGACGGCAATCTCGGTTGTCCCGTTCAGATAAGACGAGGTAAGGGTGTGCGTGTTCAGCATCTCCTTCGGTGTGCCGGCAAAGATGATTTCCCCTCCCATCCGTCCGGCCCTTGGCCCCATATCCACCACATAATCCGCGCTCAGCATCATTTCCTTATCGTGTTCCACCACGATAACGGAATTACCCGTATCACGCAACTGTTTGAGGGAGCGAATAAGGCGGATATTGTCCCGCTGGTGCAGGCCGATGCTGGGTTCATCCAATATATACAACACGTTCACCAGCCGGCTGCCTATCTGAGTGGCCAGACGGATACGCTGGTTTTCCCCTCCCGACAAAGAAGCCGAGGAGCGGTTGAGCGAAAGATATTCCAAGCCCACATCCAGGAGAAATTGCAGTCGGATGCGAATCTCTTTCAATATTTCTTTGGCAATGACCTGCTGTCTTTCGCCGAATTGCTTTTCTATTCCATCAAGCCATTCATAGAGTTCGGAAATATCCATTGCCGATATTTCGGCGATGTTCTTTCCCGCTATTTGATAATGCAAGGCTTCCTGATTCAGTCGAAGCCCGTTACATTCGGGACAGACAGATTCCTTGATAAACTGTTCCGCCCATTTCTGCGCCGAGGCGGAGGTGTCGTTTTCCTGCTGCATCTGGATATATTTGGTCACTCCTTCGTAGGAGAGGAAATAATTGGAATAATTTACCAGAGATGTGTTTTTTATTTGCAGTCGTTCGTTCGTTCCGTTCATAATTTCCTCTATGGCTTCCTCCGGCATATCTTTAAAAGGCGTTTTGATGTTTGTAGCGTATTTTTCGCAGATCGCTTCAATCTGCCGAAAGATAAGCGAGTCCTTGTATTTACCCAGGGCTACGATCCCTCCGCCATAGATACTCAGCGATGTATCCGGCACGATTTTCTTCATATCCGGCACGTTCACTATACCCAATCCCTTGCATCTGGGGCAGGCTCCCTGGGGCGAGTTGAAGGAAAAATTATGCGGAGCCGGTTCGCTGTAGGAGAGTCCCGTCAGCGGATCCATTAGCCGGCGACTGTAATGGCGTATTTCTTCCGATTCACAGTCGAGAACGAGTATCAATCCGTCACCTAGCTTCATGGCGGCACTCAGGCTGTTTTTCAGGCGTCGCTTGTCGTTGGCCGATACGGTTAGCCGGTCTACTACGACCTCCACATTGTGCATCTTATATCGGTCGAGCTTCATCCCGTATATCACTTCTCTGAACACACCGTCTACCCTCACATGCAAATATCCTTTTTTTTGCACCTGTTCAAACAACTCTTTATAATGCCCTTTCCGGTTACGCACCAGCGGAGCCAGCACATGGATGGTTTTCCCCTGATACATCTCTAGGACGAGTTGCAGTATTTGCTCTTCGGTATACTTCACCATTTTCTCTCCGGTGAGAAAGGAATACGCATCACCTGTCCGAGCGTAGAGTAGTCGGAAGAAGTCGTAGATTTCGGTCGTAGTACCTACGGTGGATCGGGGATTCTTGTTTGTTGTTTTCTGTTCAATAGCGATAACAGGGCTTAGTCCGGTAATTTTATCCACATTCGGCCGTTCGATAGCTCCCAGAAAATTGCGGGCATAAGTCGAGAATGTTTCGATATACCGTCGTTGTCCTTCGGCAAACAGGGTGTCGAAAGCCAACGAAGATTTACCACTTCCGCTCAATCCGGTGATCACTGTCAGCGCATTACGCGGTATTTCCACATCAATGTTTTTCAGGTTATGAACGCGCGCCCCCCATACTGAAACCAGTCCGTTTTCCCACGCTTCGTTTGTAGGCATTTATTTTTTTCTCTTCTGATTTTGCTGCCGGCGCAAAACTTCCTGTTGCTGTCTTTGCATCTCTTCCAGACGCCTCATAAAGCCGGATTTCTTGATGGGTTTCTTTTTATGAGCTTCCAGTTTGGCCAGCAGTTTTTCTTCATTGATAAAGAACCGGAAGCTAAACGTTTGGATAATCGTGATTAATGTTGATATGAAATAGTAATAACTCAGTCCCGAAGCGCTTTGATTGAGGAATACGAGCAGCATCAGCGGCATCATATAGACCATCATAAACTTCATGCCGGGCATTTGTTGCTGACCGGTATTGGTCATTTCCATATTAAACTTTGCATAAACGATGTTTACTGCCACCATCAGCAAGCAGAATAGACTGACATGGTTGCCAAAGTAGGGTGAAACCAGCGGAATGTAGGCATCCCAACTAATAATAGCGTCGTAGGCCGACAAGTCTTGTGCCCAGAGGAAACTCTGCTGTCTCAACTCGATAGATGCCGGGAAAAGCATATAAAGCGCGATCAGGATAGGCATCTGAATCAGCATAGGCAAACAGCCACTCATCGGGCTTGCCCCTGCGCGTTTATACAACTCCATCGTGGCTTTTTGCCGATCCAAA
>JAITKB010000113.1 GCA_031278605.1 Tannerellaceae bacterium | reverse complement strand
AGAGAGAGAGAGAGAGAGAGAGTAACAATATATTCGACATCAACAAATTACAAGCCAAGAAATACAAGAATTCCGGAGCTTTTTTCGCGCAAAAAGGAAAGATTGCTAGGTCGAGTTTTTCTCTCATGATGGATCGTTGTTGAGATAACACTACAAACTTAAGGAAAATATCTTGATTCCTGGTTTGTTTTTTCAAGCGTGCCACGCTTGTGGGCACAAGTGAGACACACTTGTGGGCACAAGTGAGACACGCTTGTGGGCTCAAGTGAGGCACGCTTGTGGGCACAAGTGAGAGGCGCTTGTGGGAATTCCGGAATAATACACTCCCGAAGGCTTCGGAAAGGAGGAAAAGAGCTTTTTTTATATATCTTTGCGTTATACTCTAACAATTAATAATACCTATCACCATGGCCTGGTTTTTTGAAAAAACAAAGGAAATAACAGGAAAACGGCTGGAAGAACTTGTCACTAAAGCAGCCGAAGAATGTTTGCAACGCATCTGTCCCTCACCCAAAAACGTGTTGCTTCTGCCTCCGGATATCACAAGAGCCCATTCAGGCGCAGGACAAATTACCAACAGGCTATATCACTTCTTCGCACCAACAGCCAATGTTTATGTCATACCCACCCTGGGTCAACATATCCCACATACGCCGGAACAAAACCGGTGGATGTTCGGAGATATTCCCGAAGAAAAAATCCTGAAACACAACTGGAAAACCGATGGAAAACAACTCGGACGCATCAACGCAGCTTACCTCCGGGCCATAACCGACGGAAAAGCCGACTGGGATATCCCGATCGGTATCAATCGCATCGTCCTGGAAGAGGCCTGGGATATTGTCATCAACATCGGACATGTCGTTCCACATGAAGTGCTTGGATTTGCCAATCATAACAAAAACTATTTCATCGGCTTAGGATGCAAGGAAACCATTTGCGCATCGCATATCGCCGCCGCTTGTTACGGCATTGAAAAGAACCTGGGAAATATCGTCACACCCCTGAGACACTGTTACAATAAGGCCGAATCCGAATACCTCGGCGCACTCCCGGACGTCTATATCCAAGTGACCATGAGGTACAACGAAGAAGGAGAACTCGTACACAGCGGATTTTATTGCGGCAATGACCTGGATACCTATCTGCTCGCCGCTCAACAGTCCATGCAGGAAAATATTACCGTCACCCCCCCCTTGAAAAAAGTAGTCGCCGTCATGCAAGGCGACGAATTCTTCAGCACCTGGGTGGCCAACAAAGCCATCTACCGCACACGCAAAGCCATGGCCGACCAGGGTGAACTCATCATCCTCGCCCCAGGATTGAAACGCTTCGGAGAACAGGACGAAGTGGAGGCCATCATCCGCAAATACGGGTACGCAGGAACACCCAAAGTGATGGAATTGTGGCGAAAAAATGCCGACCTGCAAGACCTGACACATGCTACGGCACATCTGATTCACGGATCCTCGGAAGGAAGATTCAAAATCACGTACGCGCCGGGGCATCTGTCGAAAGAAGAAATCGAATCGGTGAACTTTTCCTATATGGACTACACAAAAGCCTGGGAAACGTATCGCCCGGATCAACGGCAAAACGGATTTAATACCCTCGACAACGGAGAAGAAATCTATTTCATCCGTACCCCTTCGGCCGGTTTGTGGACAAGAACAAAATAAGTCTAAGTCATGGAAGAACACCGGTTTTTGGCAATCGACATCGGAGCAACAAGCGGACGCGCTGTGCTGGGAAATTTCCACAGGGGAATCCCCGAAATACAAGAGCTATACCGCTTCCCCAATCACTTCGTGGAGGTACACGGACAGTGTCTCTGGAATGTTTTCAACCTCTATGAAGAGATTAAAAAGAGTTTGATCCTCTGTAAAAAAGAAAAAATACCCGTACACTCCCTCGGAATAGATACCTGGGGAGTGGATTTCGGTTATATCGGCGGCGACGGTTCGCTGCTGGGCCTCCCCAGAGCCTATCGAGACCCCTACACCCAAGGCGCATCCGAGGAAGTGTTCCGGGAAATCATCACACGCGAAGAACTTTATCGGCAAACCGGTATACAAATCATGGATTTCAACAGCCTTTTCCAACTCTACCGGGCCAAACAGCAAAACTACGCCCCCTGTCTCCAGGCTAAACGGATCCTGTTTATGCCCGATTTACTCACCTACCTGCTTACGGGTCGCGCCGTGTGCGAATATACCATCGCCTCTACCTCGCAAATGCTGAACCCGCAAACCAACCGGTTTCATACGGAACTGCTCTCCCGTCTGGGAATCAATCCCTCGCTTTTGCTCCCACCCATTCCCCCGGGGACCCAGGTGGGACAACTAACGCATCGTCTGGCCGAAGAACTTGGCATAGCGCCCATTCCGGTCATTGCCGTGGCAGGACACGATACGGCCTCGGCCGTTACGGCCGTTACGGCAACAAATGCCCATTTTGCCTATCTAAGCAGCGGAACCTGGAGCCTGATGGGAATAGAAACCCCGCAACCCATCATCACAGAAGCCTCCATGCGCCACAATTTTACAAACGAAGGAGGCATCGAAGGCAGCTGGCGGTTCCTGAAAAACCTGACAGGGATGTGGCTGCTCGAAGAATGTCGACGCGAATGGGAGAAAAAAGGACGCGTATACACCTATCCGCAAATCGTGGAAATGGCAAAAAACGCCGCCGATTATCCCGCAAGAATCGACCCCGACGACCCGATGTTTGCCCGGCCGCTCTCCATGTGTGAAGCAATCGCCGCATATTGCCGGAAGAAGTCGCAACCGCCGCCGCAAACAGATGGGGAAACCGTAAGCCTCATTTTTCACAGCCTGGCCGGCCGATACCGGGAAACACTCGCCACACTGAAGGAACTGGCGCCTTTCCCGATAGAAAAACTCCACGTCATAGGCGGCGGATCACGCAACAGGTGGCTGAACCAACTCACCGCACAAGCTATCGGAATCCCCCTCATCGCCGGTCCGGCCGAAGCTACGGCCATCGGAAACATCATGTTGCAAGCCCAATGCGCCGGACTGGTGAAAAACCGCTGGGATATTAGGCAAAAAGTAGCCGCCGGATTCCCTCCCGAAATATTCAATCCTTAAATAAAACCTATTGAGACATGAGAACAGAACAACGAATCGAAGCCTCCTTCGTCGCAGCAGCCGAAAGATATGCCCGCCTGGGAATACAGGTGAATGAGGCCCTGGAAAAACTAAACAACCTCTCGCTCTCCCTGCACTGCTGGCAGGCTGACGACGTGAATGGCTTTGAACACCCAAACGGAACACTCACCGGAGGAATACAAGTTACCGGGAACTATCCCGGAAAAGCCCGCACCCTGGACGAACTGCGTGCCGACATCCTGGAAGCAACCCGATACATGGCCGGAAGACACCGCCTGAGTTTGCACGAAATCTATGGCGACTTCGGCGGACAAACCGTCGATCGCGACGAAGTAACACCCGAACATTTCACCTCGTGGATGCAATGGGCCAAAGAACACCGGATGAAATTAGACTTCAACAGCACCTCCTTCTCGCATCCCAAAAGCGGCAACCTCACCCTGGCCCACCCCGACAGCTCCATCCGGGGATTCTGGATCGAACACACCAAACGTTGCCGGTGGATCGCCGATAAAATAGGCGCCGAACAATACGACCCCTGCATGATGAACCTCTGGATACACGACGGAAGCAAAGAAGTGCCGGCCAACCGGATGCGTTACAGGCGTATCCTGGAACAAAGCCTCGACGAAATATTCTCCACACACTACAAAAACATGAAAGACTGCATCGAGGCGAAACTCTTCGGCATCGGACTGGAAAGCTATACCGTGGGTTCATACGATTTCTACCTGGGATACGGAGCAAAAAAAGGTAAAATCGTAACCTTGGACACCGGACACTTCCATCTGAGCGAAAACGTTGCCGATAAAATCTCTTCCTTATTATTATTTACCCCCGAAATCATGCTGCACGTCAGTCGCCCGATACGCTGGGACAGCGACCATGTCGTGATCCTCAACGACGACCTGCTTGACCTCGCCCGCGAAATTATCCGTTGCGACGCCCTCGGACAAGTACACATCGGACTGGATTACTTTGATGCGACTATCAATCGCATCGGAGCCTACGTGATTGGCGTCCGGGCTACGCAAAAAGCATTCTTGCAAGCCCTGCTCGAACCCAGCGCCCTGCTCAGGAAATACGAAGACGAAGACCGACTGTTTGAACGACTTGCCCTGCAGGAAGAATCCAAATCGCTTCCCTGGAGCGCCGTGTGGGATATGTTCTGCCTCACCAACAACGTGCCGATAGGAGAAGACTACATCAACGGCATCCTGAACTACGAACGGAATGTTACCTCCAAACGCTGAAGAAGTCATGTGGAATATCGTAACCGGTTTGCTTATCATCGCCCTGGGAAGCTTGGGCCAAAGCAGCTCCTATGTGCCTATCCGGAAAATCAGGTTGTGGAAATGGGAGAGTTTCTGGCTGGTACAAGGCGTGTTCGCCTGGCTTCTGTTTCCGGCCCTGGGAGCCATGTTGGCCGTACCGGAAGGAAGCAGTCTGATGGACCTCTATGCCGGCGCATCGCTGAAAGGCCCGATAGGCTATGGCGTGTTGTGGGGAATCGGAGGTCTCACCTTTGGCCTTTCCATGCGTTACCTTGGGATAGCCTTAGGACAAAGCCTTGCCTTGGGGATGTGCTCGGCTTTCGGAACAATGATTCCCGCCCTGATGAACGATAGCGATGCCCCGGAAGAAAAGAAATGGATACTTGCTGCCTGTGTAGGCATCATGCTGGCAGGTATCGCAGTGATAGGATACGCCGGCAGTCTGCGGGATCGGAAACTCTCGGAAGAGGAAAAACGAAAAGCCATTCAAGACTTTGCCCTTACCAAAGGATTGATCGTGGCGCTACTGGCAGGAACCATGAGCGCTTGTTTCAATTTAGGACTGGAAGCAGGCAAACCCATCGAAGAAGCCGCCAAAGCAGCCGGAGCTAACGAACTTTTTGCACTCAATCCCGTTATTCTGGCCGTTACAACAGGAGGCTTTTTCACCAATGCCCTCTACTGCATTGCCCTGCATCTGAAAAACCGAAGCGGAAACGATTACTGCTCCACAAAAGGAGGGGTCTTACTTCATAACATATTATTCTGCGCCCTGGCAGGATTACTGTGGTACAGCCAATTCTTCGGACTTGGAATGGGGAAAACCTTTTTCCGCAATAGCCCCATGATGATGGCCTTTTCGTGGAGCATCCTGATGTCGCTCAACATCCTCTTCAGCAACGGCTGGGGTATCCTGCTCAAGGAATGGAAAGGGGCCGACAGAAAAACCATCGGAGCGCTCGCCGTCGGAATGGCAATTTTGATATTTTCGTTACTCTTTCCCAACCTGAACATAAGGATATGATTCGAGACAATAAACAATTGACAGCGGAAATAAACCGCATAGCCGAAGTGGCCGGATACCTCTGGGAGAAAGGTTGGGCGGAACGAAACGGAGGAAATATATCCGTGAACCTTACCAGCCGGCTTACCCCCGAAGAACGAACAATGCCTCCCCTACCCCATCAAACAGGTATCTCCCTGCAAGAGCCGGTAAACGCACTCCAAGGTGAAGTCTTTTACGTAACAGGTACCGGAAAAAGAATGCGCTACGTGGCCAAAGATCCCTTCGACAACGGTTCGCTCATCCGCATTGCCGCCGATGGAGCATCCTATGATATGCTGGCCGAAAAAAATATCGCCCCCAGCTCGGAACTGCCTTCCCACCTGCTGATGCACAATTACCTGAAAGCCTCGGGGCGACAAACAAACGTGGTGCTCCATACCCATCCTACCGACCTGATCGGACTGACACACTGCAAACCCTATCTGGACTCGGAAAAACTTACCCACCTCCTCTGGAGCATGATCCCGGAATGTAGAATTATTGTACCCAAAGGTATCGGAATCGTCCCTTACGAAATACCCGGCACACTGGCGCTGGCACATGCCACCATAAAACAACTTAGCCGGCACGATGTGGTGTTTTGGGAAAAACACGGCATCCTGGCTGTGGGTGAAAATATCATCGAATGTTTCGATATGATTGATACCCTGAGTAAGTCGGCACAGATATTCTTCAGCGCCCGGGCAGCCGGCTACGAGCCGGAAGGCATGACCAACCGCCAACTCGAGGATTTGGCGGAAGTTTTCCGGCTCTGATCAAATCCTACCCTGTTGTCGGGTTGATGCGGAAACCACCGTTTGGTTTCATCGCAACAAAAGCGTCAAAACTAAAAGAAGCGTGTAAAGAAATACATTGCGTGCGGTATGGGCGAGGGTTTCGTTGAGGGATCGCCCTTGAAAACGAATCAGTTCACGCCAGGTTCCGAGAAAGAGCAGGAAGAAAATAATATAAAGCGGAGCAATCCACAGGGTGACGCCCGGAAGAAAAAAGAGGGGAAGGGTAAAAACAACAGCCATAATTCCGTTGAACAAATAAAGAAAGCGCCCAAACCTTCTGCCGAAGTATACGATGCTGGTTCGCTTTCCAACCGCTTTATCCTGCTCGTAATCGCGGTAATTGTTCACAACGAGAATATTCACGGACAAAAGGCCTGCCGATAACGACAACAGGAAAGACAAAACGTTGAACGAATGCGCCTGCACATAATAGGTGAAACAAACCGGAATCATACCATAAAACACCAGTACGCATACATCGCCCAAACCGCGATAAGCCAATGGAAAAGGACCCGCCGAATATGCCAACACACATACGGCGATGGCGATCCCCACAAAGATGAGCCACCAACCGGCATAGAAAAGCAATCCCAATCCGCAGAAACAGGCCAGTCCCAAAGTAACAAAGGTAGCCGTCAACATAGCCGCGGGAGCGATGCGTCCACCGGCTACGGCGCGTTCAGGACCAAGACGGTCTTCGCCATCGGATCCTTTCTTAAAGTCGAAATAATCATTTGCAAAGTTGGAGGCTATCTGAGCCAGCAAAGCAACCGCCAGGCAAAGCAGGGCCACTTCGGGACGAAACACGCCGTCGCTATACGCCAACGCACATCCCAGAAACACCGGACAGACAGACGCCGTAAGGGTTTTCGGACGGGTTGCCTCCAGCCAGTGGCGCAGGTTTGCATGTTTTGTTTTCATTTCCATCGTTTGTATTATACCAGAGTGCGAAGATAGAAGTTTATCCGGAATCGGCCTCCGAATGGATTTTCCGGCAAACATGTAATATGTAAAACAAATAATTGGATATGTTTATGATTTCACTATTTTTTCTTATTGATATTAATTTTGAGATCCTTACATTTGTGTTCAGAAAAACTTTGTTTATTTTCTGAATAAAAAGAGTCTTAAAAAGAAACCATTGAAAAACAAATGAGTTATGATGAACAAACAATTCTTTTTTATCCTAAGTTTTATGATGTGCATACCTGTATTATCTGCACAGAACAGAGAAGTGACAGGTGTGGTAACGTCTTCGGATGACGAACAACCCCTAATCGGCGTAACTGTTATCGACAAACAAACGCAACGGGGAACGGTAACAAACGAAAACGGAGAGTTTTCTCTCTCACTGCCGGAACGATCACAACAATTGCTGGTTAGCTACCTGGGGTATAAAACCCGGGAAGTAACCATCACAGGCAATCAAACACTGCGCATAGCCTTGGAACCGGACGTGGTTGCCATCGACGAAGTGATGGTCATTGCCTATGGTACTGGAAAGAAATCGACCTTTACCGGATCGGCAACAGTGATTAAAAGCGAGTCGATTGAAAAAATCCGCACATCGAATGTGACACAAGCCTTGCAGGGACAAAGTAGCGGCGTACAGGTAATTAACAGTAGCGGACAACCGGGCGACAATTCCAGCATCCTAATACGCGGTATAGGTTCCGTCAATGCCTCCAGCAGTCCGCTCTATGTTGTAGACGGCGTGGCCTACGATGGATATCTCAATCAAATCAACTCGGCCGATGTGGAATCTATCACCATCCTGAAAGACGCTTCGGCCACGGCCCTTTACGGCTCAAGAGCAGCCAACGGCGTTATCATGATTATCACCAAAAAGGGCGTTTCGGAAAAAGGGCAGATTAATTTCCGTTCGACCTTCGGCTTTTCTTCCTTAGCGGTAGATTTGCCGCGAGCTTTAAGTTCCGACGAGTTTGTAGGTCTCACTTGGTTGGCTATGAAAAACGGGAGGATGGATGCCGGAATATCCGACGCAGAAGCTTCCGCCTATGCAACGGACAACCTGGTGAACGAACTAAAAATCAATCCCTACAATACAAATAAACCGGTAGGGTTGGATGGATTGATCGACCCCAATGCGCAACTGTTGTTTTCCGGTGACTGGCGCGGCGAACTGCTGAAATCGCGCATGAGGCAGGAATACACGCTTGATATTAGCGGGAAAACTCAAAGATCGGACTATTTCGTATCCGGAGGATATGTGAGCGATAAAGGTATATTTACCGCTCAGCAGTTTGAACGTTTTACCACACGTGCCAATCTGAATTACCAACCCAGAGCCTGGTTACAGACAGGAACAAATACCTCGCTCTCGCACAGCATCCGCAAAATATGGATAGACAGCAGCACGATTTGGTTTCTCCGAACGATCTCGCCCACCTATCCTGTGTACGAATGGGATTACGAAAAAGGAGACTATAAGCTGGACTCCAACGGGAATCGCATTTACGACTATGGCGACAATCGCCAGACATGGATAGCCTGGAATCCCCTGGCCGATGCGGCTTATAATCCTTCACCTGCTACGACCGACAATGTGTCGAGCCGTTCCTACATCGAACTTACCTTCTTGCCGGGATTAAAGTTTCGAACCAATTTCAGTGTAGATTTTTATTTGTATTCCTACGATGGTTATACCAACGGCGAATACGGTTATGCGGCCGGTTTCGGAGGAGAAGCTTATAAGGAAAACTACCGAAACATGTCGTACACCATCAATAATCTGCTCACTTACAATAAAACCTTTGCCAACCACCATCTCAACGTCTTGGCAGGTCAGGAGGCATACACCATGAAACAGAAATACCTCATGGCCTCGAAACGGGGATTCCCCTTCGGCGGACTGACGGAAATAGGTTCGGCTTCCGAAATGAATAGCATGGATTCCTATCAGGATAATTATCGCCTGTTGAGCTGGCTAAGCCGCATAGAATATGATTATGCCGACAAGTATTACATCTCCGGCAGTTTCCGCACAGACGGAACTTCCCGTTTTCACCCCGACACCCGCTGGGGAAACTTCTGGTCGATCGGAGCATCCTGGCGTATCTCGAATGAAGAATTTCTGAAAGTCTACCCGTGGATAGACAATCTGAAACTGAAGGCTAGTTACGGAGCCGTGGGTAACGACGATCTAAGAATTGGAAACGCGAGCAACTACTACGCCTATCAGGGATTATACGCCACGGGAATGAATGATTACAATAATGCAGGGGTAACAATCAGTCGCCTGCCGAATAAAAGCCTGAAATGGGAAAGCAATATACAGACGAATATCGGAGTAGATTTTGCCCTCTTCAACAAGCTGGAAGGAGGTGTCGAATGGTTCAATCGCGCATCGAAAGACCTTTTGTTTCCCATGCCTTTGGCGCCATCTACCGGATTCGGAAGCATTGACCGCAACATCGGCAATGTAAAAAACTATGGGATTGAATTTGAACTGCACTACCAGGCCGTCAATCGGAAAGATCTGAAATGGACGATCGACCTAAACGGTACTTCCTATAAGAATATCATCACCAAACTCCCGCAGGAAGAAATGAATTCCGGCTATTTCAAATGGCGCGAAGGGGAATCCCGGTATAACTTCTGGGGTGTTGAATACGCCGGCGTAAATCCGGAAACAGGAAACGATCAATTCTGGAAAAATATATACGATACAAGCAGCGGAGAAAAGGTTTTAACGGGTAGAGAACTAACCGAAAACCTGAACGAACTGACAAGCGACGACCAGAAAAAATACCTCGGCGACGCCTTGCCCAAACTCTTTGGCGGCTTCACCAATACCTTATCTTATAAAGGTATTGATTTCTCACTCCTGATTTATTATAGCCTGGGAGGTAAGCTCTACGACAGCGATTACTCGCAAATGATGTCCTACCGAACCGGTTACAGTATGCACCCGGATATGCTGAAGGCCTGGACGTCCGAGAACACAAGCGCCCAATTCCCGCGTATCTCAACGGCTTATGCCAATACAATGGGATCGTATTCGTCTAAATTCTTATTCGATAATACATTTGTTCGTTTGCGGAACATCACCCTGGGTTATACGCTTCCGAAAGCCATAAGCGGGAAAATCCAGGTAAATTCGTTACGCCTCTTTGTGCAAAGCGATAATCCGCTCACGTTCGGCAAGGCGGTCGGAAGAGGCACCGATCCGGAACAGAGTATCTCCGGACAGACCAACAACCGCTTCCCCGTTACCCAGTCCTTCTCCTTTGGCTTACAATTGAATTTATAATCACGAAAAATTTTTTGGTATATGAAATCCATAAAACATATTTTTTACTTGGGGATAACGCTTTGCGGGATATGCTCCTGCAGCGATTTCCTGGAAACAAATCCTTCTACGTCGGTTGCCGACACTGAAGTATTCACCACCACGGCAGGCGCTCAAGCGGCTCTGAACGGCAGCTATTATCACATGAGAGCCTACAATAGCGGAGGCGCCGACCGGCAAGACGATTACGGCATACCTTCCATCCGCCTGATCTCCGATATGTGCGGCGAAGACATCATCGCCTGGGGAGGATGGTATGTTTACAACTACAATTATTGGGGGGAAACCCGTGCGGATATTTATCGCTCCAGTCAACTATGGACATTCCACTATCGCTTGATCAACAATACCAATTCCATTATAGCCTATATCGACCAGTGCGATGGCGCCGAGGTGGAAAAACGCCACATCAAAGGACAGGCGTTGGCCATGCGGGGATGGGCATACTTCAGCCTGGCGCAACTTTTCCAGCAGACTTACAGCATTGCACAAAACATGCCCGGCGTTCCTATCTATACGGAGCCGACCACCGAATCTACCGAAGGCAAACCAAGGGGTACGCTGGACAACACATACGCCCAAGTACTGAGCGATTTGAAAAATGCGGAAGAGCTTCTGGCGGATTTCGACCGGGGAAACAACATCAACCACTTTGACCTCTCGGTTGTGGAGGGCATCCTTTCCGAAGTTTATCAGGTAATGAACCATTGGGAGGAATCGGGGAAATATGCCGAAAGGGTGCTGGAAAAATACCCGCTTACGACCAATGAACAATACCTGAGCGGATTCAACGACGAAAATACGCCTTCCTGGATTTGGGGAATGAGGCAAACCGAAGAACAAAACATGAGCGATTATTCTCTTTTCGCCATGTGGGGAAACGATACCCGCAAATGTTTTACTTTCAGGGCTTATTTCCTGGCGGACGACTTCGTTGCCCTGTTCGATGAAGACGACATACGTTATCAATTTGAATTTTGGTGGGATCAGATTTATGCTTCCTACAAATTCAGGGACAACGACGACTGTCGCGGTTCCATTGTTTTCATGCGATCCGAGGAGATGTTGTTGAATGTAGCCGAGGCTTTGGCGCGTCAAGGCAAAGAAACCGAGGCGAGGGAATTTCTGTGGCAATTACAGGATCTGCGGAATGCCCGGCGTTCGACTTCTTCGGGCAATGATTTGATAGAAGATATTTTGATTGAACGGCGGAAAGAACTTTATGGCGAGGGGTATGCATTGTTTGACCTACTGCGCAATCAGAAACCTTTGCTTCGCACGGGTAATCACATCAATTACGGCGGAGCCACCACGTTAGCGTCGCGTTCCTGGCGCTTTGTGTTCCAATTGCCCAATGCCGAAATGAAAAACAATAAATCCTTGGTAGACGGCATCTGGCCCAATGGCGACCAGAATCCTTACGACGGAGTATATACTCCACAATAAATCCTCACCCCATCCCCACCCACCTCACCCCTGCGGGGTGAGGTGTTATTTTTTTTATGGGGGCAGGTTTTTCGAAGAGGCCGAAGAGGGAGGAGCCGGAGCCGGACATGGAGGCGTAGAGGGCGCCGGAGGCATAGAGGCTTTCTTTGAGGACGGCCAGGGGGGGGTGTTGGGCGAAGATGGTGGGTTCGAAGTCGTTGGTCAGCCTTTGGCGCCAGGCTTGTATGGGGAGGCGGATGACCTCGCCGAGCGGTACGGAGGGGAGGCGGGGTGCGAGGGCGGAGTAGGCCTTGGCCGTAGAGACGGATATGCCCACGGGCGTGAGGAGGCAGAGGTGGAGGGAGGCCAGCGAGAGGTCGAGCGGCTCAAAAATATTCCCCGTTCCCGAAGCCACTACCGGCGCGTTGCGGATAAAAAAAGGACAGTCGGCGCCCAGACGGGAAGCCATCCGCTCCAGTTCGTTGGCGCTGAGGTGCAGTTTGCCGAGTTCGTTCAGCAGTTTGAGCATGAAGGCGGCGTCCGAGGATCCTCCCCCCAGCCCGGCGCCCGAAGGAATCGCCTTATGCAAATGCACCGCAAGGGGAGGGAGCGGGAAGGCTTCGGACACCAAGCGCAGGGCCTTCACCGCCAGGTTATCTTCGGGGGGGGAGTCCAGGGCGAGGCCCGTTTGCGAAAAGGAGAAGGCCTCGGCCTCTACCACCTCCAGGGCGTCGCAGAGGGGGATGGGATAAAACACCGTTTCGATGTCGTGGTATCCGTCTTCCCGGCGACCGAGGACGTTCAGCCCCAGGTTAATTTTCGCGTTCGGGAAGCAGATCATTTGCGGATGTTGGGCCGTTCCAGGCCGTAGGATTTTTTCCGGTCTTCGGCCTTCAGCCACAGGGAGAACAGGATAGCCAGCAAGCCGAAGAGGGCAAACGCCGACATGGGCGCCGTATAATCGTAGGCCAACTCCTCGCCCGGCAGACGGGCATAGCGGTCGATCAACCAACCGATCAGCATGGGCACGCCCATCAGGCCCCAGTTTTGTACGTAGAAGATGAGCGAGAAGGCCGTCCCCAACTGTTTTTGCGGAATGATCTTCGCCACCGAGGGCCACATGGCCGAGGGCACCAGCGAGAAGGCAATCCCCAGCAGGATCATGACCGAGGTTGCAAACCACCACACGTTCCCCACGGGAAGGGCAAAGAGGACATGCACGAGGGTCAGCATCACCGAGCCGATCAGCATCAGCGTTGCTCCTTTGCCCACGCGGTCGTACAGGCTGCCGAAGAGGGGCGTCAGCAGGATGGTGCCGAAGGGCAGGAGGCCGGGGATGCTGCCGGCCAGGTTCTCCGCCACGCCGTACTTATAGATCATCAGCTTGGTAGCGAACTTGAGGAAGGGGAAGACGCCCGAATAGAAGAGCACGCAGAGGATGGCTATCAGCCAGAAGCCTTTGTTGGTGACGATGAGTTTGATGTCGCTCAGGCGGAAGCCTTCTTCGGGTTCTTTTCCCCGGTCGGCGGCGGCGACCGAGGCGTCGAGTTTCCGATCCATCACCCCGTACACCAAGAAGGCGATGGCCCCGATGCAGAGTGCGACGGCCCCGATCCATACCGGGGCGGAAACTTCGTCGAAATGCTTCGCCAGCGGCAGGCTGAAGAAGAGAGCGCAAGCCGTTCCCACGCGAGCCAGGGCTACCTGAAGGCCCATAGCCAAGGCCAGCTCGTGCCCGGTGAACCACTTGACGATGATTTTACTCACGGTGATGCCGGCAATTTCGACCCCCATGCCGAAGGTTGCAAATCCCAGTCCGGCGATGGCCACCTGCCATTTATAGCCTGCCACGGTATCTTCGCCGATGGGGAAGTAGCGGCTTACGGCGTATGCTTTGATGAGCGTTCCCGCCACCATCAGGGCGCAGGCCATCAGTCCTGTGAACCGCACGCCCATCTTATCGAGGATAATTCCTCCGAGGATGAGCATCAGAAAAATAACGTTGAACCAGCCGTAGGCGCCGGAGAAAAAGCCGTATTCCGTCGAGGTCCAGCTATAGGCCCTCATCAGGAGGTCTTCCAGGGGCGCCATGATGTCGGTAATGAAATAGCCGCACATCATGGTAAAGGACACAATAATAAGAGCCATCCACCGGAAGGCTTTCGAGTCGTTTAGTTTGCGAAGGATCATTTCTGTCATGGGTATGTATGATTAGAGTTTGATTGATTTGTTTTTTATTTTTTGTGCGGCAAAGATAAGGAAATTTCGATGCTTGTCCGGTTCTCGTTTGGCTATGGGTGTACGACAAAATTCCTTGTATCCGGATTTTTCACAATTCCGGAGGCGCAATAATTTCGACAGGCAAATAATTTTCCAAAGTATTCACAAGCGCTACCATTCGCCGGGTTTTGAGTTTAACAAGATGAGTAAAATTCCAACTTAACAAAATTCCTATTTGATGAATAGATGCTATTGCTACATGCAAAGCGTCATCGTAATATTTTTCAGGGAAAATGCCTTGTGCAACGTATGTATGAGCGAGCAAATGCGCCGGTTCGGAAACAGGCAAGTCAGCGACATACGTTCCGGTGTACGATGGTCAAACAAAGCGCTAATTACAGACGTATCCAAGTATATTTTGCTTTTCATTGTTTGATTTCTCCGTTCTTTGCCGCATAATATCTGAGTGCACGCAAGATATGTAATTCCATAAGCATGGGGTCGTCGGGAAATTCGTGTCGTATTTCTCTTTCAAAGCGCAAGACTATTTCGGATGGAATCTGCATATCCTTTGCAGCGGACTTATAATCGAATACGAAATGAGGGCTATTCATGTTTTCTGTTGTTACATGTTTAACTGTTTTTTACTCGGTAAAGATACGATTATTTTGATTATAGGGTATTTTGTCGTGCGCCGTTTGGCTGTTTACAAGAAATAGTTACCTTTGCATCGCAATAAAAAATTGCATCGGGGTGTAGCGCAGCCCGGTTAGCGCACCTGCTTTGGGAGCAGGGGGTCCCAAGTTCGAATCTTGGTACCCCGACTTTTTCAACCGGACAGTTTCAGAGATTTGGAAGCTGTCCGGTTTTCTTTTTGTGTTTTTTTTCTGTTCCGCGCGTATTTTTTTTATGTGGTCGAGGTTTTGTATGCATACGGAGAGCAAAAATTTTCCGCTAAGGGTCGTATGCATACCTACCGATAGGAAATTTTTTCCGCGGATACAAGTATGCATACACACCGATAGGAAATTTTTTCCGCCAAGGGTCGTATGCATACATACCGATAGGAATTTTTTTCCGCCAAGGGTCGTATGCATACACACCGATAGGAAATTTTTCCTGCGGCTATTCGTATGCATACATACCGGGTGGAGGGGGTTCGGGCGGGGGCGGCAGGGGCGCATACCGACGGGGAATTTTTTCCGGGGAAGATCGGTGTGCGCTCATGGCGGGGGATTTTTTTCCGGGGGAGGAAGGCGAGGGGGTTATTCCTCGAAGAGGGGAAGGAGGGGGAGGGCGTCGGCTACAATAAAATTGCTTCCGCCGATGAAGATAAAGTCGTCTTCCGTAGCTATTTCCCGCACGAGGCGGAGGGCGTCGGCCACGGTGGGGCATACCCGTGCGTCGAGGGAGCGGGAGCGGGCGCGGGCAGCCAGCGTCTCGGCCCTCAGGGCGCGGGCAAGGGAGGCCTGGGTGAAGATATACTCCGCCGCCGGGGGCAGAAGGTCCAGGATGGGGTCCAGATCCTTGTCGGCGGAAAAGCCCGTCACCAGGATCAGCTTACGGAAGGGCCGGCTGCGGCGGAGGCGTTCGATTTGCTCCGAAAGAAAGCGCCAGGCTCCTTCGTTGTGACCGGTATCGAGCACGGTGTAAGGTCTTTGTCCGACCACCTCCCAGCGTCCGCGCAGACCGGTCTGTTCGATGACCCGGGCAAAGCCGTCGGCTACGATGCCGCGGGGCAGCGAAGGCGTGAGGTCGAGGCTGTCCAGCAGGTCCAGCACCCACAGGATCGTGCGCACGTTCAGGCGCTGCACGGGGGTGAGGGCCCAGTCCGCCAGGCTGTCCCATCCATCGTCGGCGTCGGCCCGGAAATAGGGGGCGCCCAGTTCGTCGGCCCTGCGGCGAAACACTTCGTAGATCTCCTCGTTGGGCATATCGCCTACCACCAGGGGCACGTCCGGCTTGATGATACCGGCCTTCTCGATGGCTATATCGCGCAGGGTCGGCCCCAGCAGTTGCGTATGATCCAGGCTGATGCTCGTGATGGCGCTCACCACCGGGGTAATAATGTTCGTCGTGTCCATGCGTCCTCCCAGGCCGGTTTCTATCACGGCAAAATCGACCTTGCGGAAGCGGAAATAGTCCAGCGCCAGGGCCGTTGTGAGTTCAAAAAAGGAGGGTGAGAGGGGTTCAAAGTACGCGCGGCTTTGCGCCACGAAGGCCGTCACGTAGTCTTTTTCGATCATTTCTCCGTTCACGCGGATACGTTCGCGAAAATCCGTCAGGTGCGGCGAGGTGTAAAGGCCCACCTTGTATCCTGCCCCGCCCAGAATGGCGGCCAGCGTATGGCAAACGGTGCCTTTGCCGTTGGTCCCCGCCACGTGCAGGCTGTGGTAGGAGCGGTGCGGATGGTGGAAGTAGCGGTCCAGGGCGCGGGCGGTAGCGAGGCCCGGTTTGTAGGCCCGGACGCCCTGGCTGTGGTAGTCGGGGGCGGCGGCGTACAGGTAGTCGAGGGTTTCGTCGTAGTTCATGGCTGGGGGGCGTCGTTTTCGCGCATATTATGGAAAACGTTCTGCACGTCTTCGTCTTCTTCCAGTTTGTCGATGAGTTTTTCGATGGCCTCGCGCTGTTCGTTCGTGACGTCTTTCAGGTCGTTGGGCAGGCGAAGAAATTCCACGCTGTTGATCTCGTAGCCGTTCTCCTCCAGGTATTTTTGCAGGAGGGCGTTTTGCGCAAATTCGCCATAGAGGATGATTTCGCCCTCGTCCTCTTCCACTTCTTCTACGCCGTAGTCGATCAGCTCCAGCTCCAGGTCCTCGATGGAGGTGGAGGGTTTGGGCACGATGTGGAAGACGCACTTATGATCGAACAAAAATTCCAGGCTGCCGGAGGTGCCCAGCGACCCGCCGTGTTTGTTGAAATAGCTGCGCACGTTGGCCACGGTGCGGGTCGTATTGTCGGTTGCCGTCTCTACGAAGAGGGCGATGCCGAAGGGTCCGTATCCCTCGTAGTTCATCTCCTTATAGTCGGTGAAATCCTTGGAGGTGGCCTTCTTGACGGCGCGTTCCACGTTTTCTTTCGGCATATTTTCTTTCTTGGCCTGCTGCATCAAGACGCGCAGACGGGGGTTGCTGTCGGGGTCGGATCCGCCGGCTTTGACGGCAATGGTGATCTCCTTCCCCAACTTGGTAAACACGCGGGCCATATTGCCCCAACGCTTAAACTTCTTTGCTTTGCGGTATTCAAACGCTCTTCCCATAAGATAATCTGTTTAATATATGATGATGATTTATCGCTGCACGGCGTGGAGTTTGCGCTCCAGGGCGGCTTGTATTTTTTGCATGATCTGCTCGATCTGCCGCTCGTTGAGCGTCCGCTCCGGGTCCTGGAGGTAGAAGCTCACGGCATAGGATTTTTTCCCCTCCGGCAGGTTCCGGCCCTCGTATACGTCGAAAAGGACGATGCGCCGCAGCAGTTTGCGTTCGCTCTCGCGTGCCACGCGCTCGATCTCGGCAAAGGGGAGGCTGCGGTCAACGAGCAGCGCCAGGTCGCGCCGCACGGTGGGGAAACGGGGGATTTCGCTAAAGGTGGTCGGGCGCTGGGGGAGGGCCTTGATCAAGGCCGTCCAGGAAAGCTCGGCAAAGTAGACGTCCGCGCTAACGTCCGTGTCCTTCAGCCGCAAGCGATTCACTATGCCGTAGGTCCCCAGGATTTCTTTCGTGAGGCTCTCCCTGAGGGTCACGCTCGCGGAGTAGACGTCG
The DNA here is from genome assembly GCA_031278605.1 of Tannerellaceae bacterium. Classification (GTDB taxonomy): domain Bacteria; phylum Bacteroidota; class Bacteroidia; order Bacteroidales; family Tannerellaceae; genus DFXE01. The sequence continues at coordinate 2,048 of JAITKB010000113.1, read as the reverse complement.
CTCTCCCTGGGCGTTGCCTCCACGGAGGCTGCGCCGGCAATGCCCAGGCGCGTTAGGATGTGCCCGACGGCGGCCTTGAGTTCGTAGACCGAAGATTTTTCGTCGGGATGCGCCCAATTATTTTCCACGCGGTTGCCGCAGATCCAAAGACCCAGGCGGTAATCTTCAACGAAGCCGGCGAGCGGGTCCCCGTCTTTTGCCTGCGTTGCGTCGTAGGCATAGCAGTTGCCGAATTCAAAGAACCGGAGGTTGGCGTTCTGCCGCCTTTCATTGTATCCGATACTCTCCAGGCCCCCGAACAGCAGGGTTTGTCGCATACAGTCCAGGTCGGCGCTCAGGGCGTTCTCCAGGCGCACGCAACGCCGGGAGGGGAAGGTGGTCAGCGTCTCGTAATACGAAGAGCGCGTCTGTGAGTTGTTCAGTATCTCGCAGAATCCCGCCCCGCACAACTGCTCGGACACAAGATGCTGCAAGCGGTAACTCCGGTCGGTAGGCGTCCGGTAGGTCAGGCTCGCGTGGAGGTCGTCGCTCACCTCTATATTATTGTAGCCGTAAATGCGCAGGATGTCTTCAATCACGTCCACGTCGCGCTTCACGTCGATGCGGTACACCGGGATCCGAAGCGTCAGCCCCTCCTCCGTCTCGGCCTCAATGCGTATCTCCAGCGCATCGAGGATGTTTTTGATGGTATCCACAGGGATCGCCTTTCCCGTCAGGGCGTATATCTTCCGATAGGTAACGTCCACGCGGCAAGGCTCCACGGGCGAGGGATAGACGTCCTCGATCTCTCCCGTGATCCGCCCCCCGCAAACTTCCTTCACAAGCAAAGCGGCCCGCTTAAGGGCATACAGGGTCTGGTTCGGATCCAACCCTCTTTCAAAGCGGAAGGAGGCGTCGGTATTCAGCCCGAAACGCCGGGCCGTTTTGCGTATCCAGGTCGGATTGAAATTCGCCGATTCGAGGAATACGTTCGTGGTTTGTTCCGTCACCCCGGAATCCAATCCCCCGAAGACGCCCCCGATACACATCCCTTCTTCGGCATGGCAGATCATCAGGTCGCGGTCGGTCAAGGTACGTTCCGTCTCGTCGAGGGTGACGAATTTGCTTCCGCCGGGGAGGGTCTTGACGATTACTTTTCCTCCCTTTATCTTGTCTGCATCGAAGGCATGCAGGGGCTGACCTACTTCGTGCAACACATAGTTCGTTATATCCACTACATTATTAATAGGTCGCAGGCCGATCGCACGCAAGGCCCTTTGCAGCCATTCCGGACTTTCCCCTACCGTCACCCCGCGAATCGTCACGCCCGAATAGCGCGGACAAGCCTCCGTGTTTTCCACCCTCACGCGAATGGCCGGCGAGGGATCGTCCACGGCAAAATGCTCCACCGAGGGCCGCGTCAATCTTGCCGGCTTTCCCCTCTGCCGCAGATAGGCGGCCAGGTCCCGCGCCACGCCGAAATGCGAAGTGGCGTCTACGCGGTTGGGCGTAATATCCACCTCCAGGACGTAATCGCTTGCTACATTATAATATGCCTTGGCCGGCGTTCCCGTCTCGACTTCGTCCGGCAAGACAATAATCCCCTCATGGCTGCTACCGATACCGATTTCGTCTTCGGCACAAATCATCCCATTCGATTCCACTCCGCGTATCCGGGACTTTTTAATCGTGAAACAGGCCTCGCCTTTGTACAGTTTGGTTCCGTTGACGGCCACCACTACTTTCTGTCCGGCGTTCACGTTGGGCGCTCCGCATACGATCTGCAAGGCTTCTCCGCCGCCAACGTCGACGCTTGCCACATGCAGGTGATCGGAATCCGGATGCGCAACGCAAGTAAGCACCTTGCCCACGACCAACCCTTCCAATCCCCCTTTCACACGCTCCACTTTCTCCACTCCGCCTGTTTCCAGTCCGATAGACGTCAACGCCTCCGCCACCTCCGTCGGCAGCAAATCGAAATCAATATACGTCTTCAACCAATTATAAGATATATTCATTGCATCCTTATATTACGTTTTTTTTGCGTGCCAAAGTTAGAAAGAAATATT
>JAITKB010000054.1 GCA_031278605.1 Tannerellaceae bacterium | reverse complement strand
ACGGCCACCATCACCGTTACGCCCTATTACAGCGGTTGCGCCGGCACGCCCACAACGTATACCTTAACCATATATCCCTGCTCAATTCCCGTGAATCCGCATCTGCGCTCGTCGGTTGTACAATAGCATATTACATGAGAGCGGACATTAAAGCGAATGTCCGCTCTCCTATTCACGGCACTCTCTTTTGCTCTCCGGTGAAAATGGAAAGACGTTCCTGGCCGAAAGCCTACAATAGACCTGCTCCGGAGGAGAATTCGTTTCTCATTAATTTTGTGTACTTTTGTAATATGGTAATCAGGATCGGTGCCAATAAACAAAAAAAACTATATTGTATGGTAAAGCGAGTGATATATGCTTTCCTATGTTTGTTTCTTCTTATGCAAGTTAAGGGACAGACTGCAGGTGAACAACGAAAATTTGATTACTTCTTTTACGAAGGATTAAATTTGAAAAATACAGGTAAATACGATGCAGCTTTCGATGTCTTTATTCACTGCCTGTCTATTGATTCAACCTCGGCTCCACTTTTATACGAACTGTCTTCTTTTTATATGCAACTCGACCAGTCCGGTAAGGCCGTGGAGATGTTGAGGCAAGCAGTGTTGCACAGCCGCAATAATTTCACATACAAAATAGCTTTGGCCACCACGTTGCGTTCCCTGAAAATGTATGATGAAGCCGTAGATGCCTACGAAGAATTAATTGCCGCTTGGCCGGAAAAAATTGAATTATACTACTATCTGGCCGACGCCTTAACACAGAATGGAGAAATAAATAAAGCCATTGACGCCTATAATATGCTGGAATCGAGTGTGGGAATGAATGAAGCCATCTCCATGCAGAAATACCGCTTGTATTCGATGCTGGAAGAATCCGACGCAGCTTTTGAAGAAATGAGAAAGCTATCGGCCAAATTCCCCACCGAAGCCCGCTATCCCATCATGACAGGTGATATTTATCTGGAAAAAGGGAACACAAAAGAGGCCTATGAATCATACCGGAAAGCCTATGCCATCGACCCCACAAATCCGTATTATATCGTAGCTATGGCCAATTATTATGAGGCAACCCAAGATAAGGAAGCAGCCGAAACACAGATACGCAATGCGCTGGTGAACGAAAAATTAGACATCGAAACCAAAGTGGCCATCCTCTCGCGCTATATCCTTCGCCTCCAGCAATCTCAGAAAGAAACAAACCATGCAAACGAACTCTTTGAAACTTTGATAGAGCAGCATCCCGAAGAAACCGAACTCCGGATTATGTATGGCCGACTGCTGGTTGCCAATGGAAAAAACCACGAAGCTAAATTTCAGTTTCAATTAGTGACCGAAATGGAACCGGACAATACCGTGGGCTGGCAACAATTACTCGATCTTTCCCTCAAATCACAAGACAGCAAAGAGGTTATCCGACTTTGCACAAAGTGTATAGAACTTTTCCCCGACGCTCCGGAATACTATTTTTATTTAGGCATAGGCTATTACCAGGAAGCAAACTACCCCAAAGCCTTGGAAACATACTACGCAGGCATCCATGTCGTGCCGCCGGAAAACAAAGAATTGAAGTCAACCTTCTACGGACAAATAGGCGATATCTACTACCAGGCAAAACAGCAGGAAAGCGCTTATGAGGCTTACGAAAAATCCTTGGAACTTAACGACAAAAACATAACGGTACTGAATAATTACGCCTATTTCCTTTCACTGGGGAATAAGGACCTGAAAAAAGCGGAACGCATGAGCGCACAGTGTATTAAACTTGAACCCGATAATGCTACATATCTGGACACATACGCTTGGATATTCTTTAAACAAGGTAATTACAAGTTGGCAAAATTCTATATTGAAAGCGCTTTGCAAAAAGATAAATCGGCAAGTTCGGAACTGATAGACCATTACGGAGACATACTTTATATGTCGGGAAACAAAGATGAAGCTATTTCCCAGTGGAAACAAGCAAAAGAGATGGGCAAAATCAGCGAAGTGTTGGACCGTAAAATAAAAGAAGAAAAATATATCGAAGATGAAAATGCTCAGTGAAAAAATAAGGACAAATCTGATATTCCTGCTATGCGGATTGCTACCGCTTCTCTCCGGATGTAAAACTTCTCGAAAACTGACTGTAGGAGCAGTCAATGAAACAAAAGAAACAAGCGAGTTTTTCTATTCAATACAAAAGCAGGCATTCCACTATCAAACGTTCTCGGCACGTATGCATGCGGAATTGATTTTTTCGGACAAGGACCTAAGTTCGCGTGTGGATATGAAAATGATAAAGGATAGTGTTTTCCAGCTTTCCGTACTCCCGCTTCTGGGAATGGAGATTTTTCGTATTGAATTTAATACCGACAGCGTGAAGATCATCGACCGGATCAACAAATGTTATATCATCGAAAGCTATGCCGAATTAAAAAAAAATACATCCGTCGAATTTAATTTCTACAACCTGCAAGCCCTCTTCACCAATCATATTTTTGTGCCGGGCGAACAGGATATAACTCCCCGCCAATACCATCGTTTTACGCTGAAACAGGAAGGAAATATTACGGAAGCTCAAGTGAAAGACGCTATGGAACTACTACTTTACACGTTCAAAGCCGACAACCTGGAGAAATTGCTTGCCACCCGCATTACAGCCCCCTCGGAACGTTACATAATGCAATGGACATATACCGATTTTCGTCCGACGGAAGAACAACTATTCCCAATGCAAATCGACGTGCAAATACTCAACGACGGAATACCGGCAGCCGGAATTAAACTGTCTTTTTCGCGTATCCGACGAGATATTCCGCTACAAATGGATTTCCCTATCCCCGAAAAATATAAACGCACCACCTTTGAGGAAATCATAAAGGTCGTTAGCTAATGTACAATCCATAGCAAAAGATGAAATATTTCGGTCTTATTATATGTATGTTTTCGGTCTTAACAATTTTCGGACAGAAGTCTGCCAAGATAAGAGAATTGGAGAACCAGCGAAAAACGGCCCTGAATGAAATTGAACTAACCAACCGTCTCCTGTCCGAAATCCACGAATCGGCGGAAAATTCGCTCAGCCGTCTGAATCTGCTCTCGCAACAAATCCAACAACGCAGGAAAGTCATTCACCTGCTGAACCAAGAACTGACCGTTATAGACAATGAAATTACAGCCATACGCGACGAAATATCTACCCTGGAAAAAGAACTTAGCCTGAAACGAAACAATTACGGAACTTCCATTCAGAAACTGCATAAACATTATTCCACCCAAGACAAACTGCTTTTTATCCTTTCGGCCGATAATTTCAGTCAGTCTTTCCGCCGTATGCGCTATCTGCGTGAATATGCCGATTGGCAGAAAAAACAAGCCATCGAAATAAGCGGAAAACAAAAAGTTATCAAAAGCAAGTGGGAAGCGCTGGAAAAAACACGCGCCGAAAAACAAAACCTGCTATACGTACGGGAAGAAGAAAACCGTACGCTGGAACAAGAAGAAATCCTGCAACAACAGGAAATAGACGAGTTGATGAAAAAACAGCGTCAGTTGCAAGACGACCTGAAGAAGAAACAACGACAGGCGGAAGCTCTGAACAGGCAGATAGAAAAACAAATTGCCGAAGAAGTAGTACGCGCTGAACGGGAAGCAAAAGCTTCGCGAGAACGGGAAGAAAAAACGAAGGAAAACGCCGGAGATAAATCGAAAACAGACAACAACAAACGTGTGGCCGACAGCAAAGGAGGATACGCCATGACAAGAGAAGAGAAACGCCTGTCCGATAGCTTTGCCGCTAACCGGGGACGACTGCCGGCGCCGGTCAGCGGCCAATATGCTATCGTGGGCTTCTACGGAGAACAACCACACCAAGACCTGAAGTACGTCCGGGTGGTAAACAACGGCATTGACATTCAAGCAACTTCCGGAGCCGATGCACGAGCCGTGTTCAACGGAAAAGTAACCTCTATTTTCGTACAGCGCGGGTTTAATAACTCGGTGATCATACGACACGGCAACTACCTCACGGTTTACAGCAACCTGAACGAAGTATATGTGAAACAAGGTGACGAAGTAAAGGCACGGCAAACGATCGGAAAAATCTTTACCGATAGCGAAAACGACAACGCCACTATCCTTCATTTTGAACTCTGGAAAGAAAAAGACAAACAAAATCCGCAACCCTGGTTAAGCCGGTAAACGAAAGATTTAAGCCATGAAGATAAAATATCAAACCATCCCGACAGCGGTCTTTTTTGTGCTCACAGCCGCAGTAATTGCTTATCTTTTCCCGCGGGAAGGGAAGTTTCGATACCAATTCTATGAAGGGAAACCTTGGCGTTACGAACTGTTGACGGCTCCAAACGAC
>JAITKB010000052.1 GCA_031278605.1 Tannerellaceae bacterium | reverse complement strand
TCTTGGGGGTTTTCCTGGTTTTCTTGGGGGTTTCCTTGGTTTTCTTGGGGGTTTTCCTGGTTTTCTTGGGGGGGGTCCACTCCAAAGCCTTCCTCAAAATACTTTACTGAAACTTTTTCTATCACATTGAATGCAGTGAATAAGGAAAAGTCAAACGAAGCTTTACCGTTTCCGTTTTCCTCCAATTCCTTTTGCACACGATGCACCCCACGGCTGAAACGATTAACATAGCCTAATACTTTCATCGCTTCGGCTATAAACGGATTGCGGTAATCACTCACATTGGGGAAATTATTTGGCTGAGCTTTTCCATATAATCCGCCGGGGTTTTGTATTTCAATCCGATCGTCGTATTCGTAGAACAGAATTGGCGCATTGGTTTCGTAATCGCGGTGCATCACAGCGTTCATCAGCAGTTCCCGGGTTGCCCAATACGGATATTTGGCAATGGTCTCTTCCCGTAAGATGCTTACCGGAATGGGACGTTTCTGCGCAATGCTTGCGGCAATAAAGGCGTCAAGCTTCACCAATTCACGACAGAGATTGCCTCCGAATTTGTATTCATTCATAATGTCTCCCGCCCTGTCTTTTCCTGCAAACCGGACATATTGTACATACGAACCGTGCAAATACCGCTCAGGATTTCTTCCGAACAGCACAATAGCTCCATTCGTTGGGCAATTGTAGCGTAAATCAAAGAATCCAAGCGAAGTCAATTGCTCTTCGAGGGGACGCTTATCCTCTCCCAAAATGTCCTCGGCAACAGCTTTCGGCAGAAATTCTTTTTTGATAAAGGCTACATCCAGGTCGTCGATAGTAGTACCCCGGCAGGGCAGAGCATCGAATGTATGAACGTTGGAAAGCCTGCGCTCCGTCAATATTTTTTCTTCGGCTTCGGAGGCAATGCTTTTGCGCGGGCCAACACGTACCCAAACGCGGCCACGGTAACGTACCGGTGGAAATTCCGAGGGTTGAACTTCGGCAACCAATACTTCGCCATCTTCAAAAATAAACTTTTCCACCGTCATTACAGGCTGCGGAAGTATGTTGCCGTCCGTACGGATATTGGCAATCCGAAGCAATAGTCTGTCGTCGATTGTTAGTCCCGATAATATTCCGTTATCATGTACTCCAAGCACCAGATAGCCTGGCAGAATTTATCGGCATTATCGGTTGAGGTGGTCCGTTCAATCAGATAGCTTTCGGTATCGGTGAGGATGTGTTGAAGTTGTTGTTTCGTAATCATAGTTTTATTTGCGAGTGCTGTTTGCTACTTCAGGAACTGGGGTTTGAAGGTCACCATAACGTATCCCCATTGCGGGAAATGCGTATGTAGGCCTGTTTGCGCTTTCAGGAGGTCGGTTTGCCGGTTGCGGAAATAGACGCTCCATCCCCCTTGGAGGGTCAGATCGGACCATAGGGTATAATGCAGGGTGAGGTCGATTTCCGAACCGATACCCCTTTGCTTGGTCTCGGCCAATGACTCCGTCAGTGCGAAGGAGCGGAAGGCAACGTTTATATCAAACACCCGGCCGGATTGACAGGTGATGACCCCGTACAGCTCCAGGAGTCCCTGCTCCGGAAGCGTAGTCCAATACTCCATCATGCCGTTGAACGAGTTATTGCTTCCGTACAACTTGTTGAAGGTTTTGTTTTTACCCTTTTGCCTTTCTTCCGGGGTTGAGCCTGAAAAATAGTCGATACCCGTCTTGATGCTCCAGGCTTCGGAACATCGGTATTGGGCGTTTGCCGCCAGCAGGCAGGCGTCAAGGGGAGCGTTCGCGGGGTCGTGCCCGAACTGGTAATATGCCGTGGTATAGAGCGAGAAGGGGATTCCATCCTTTTTCAGCCTCAGATTTCCGCCGAGCGTATGACGGAAGGATTTCTTGCCGGTTTCGGTATCCGTCGGGCTGTAATTGAAAACGTCGTTAAGCCATATCGCACTAAAGTCCCCCGGCTCGAAGGACTTTCCGAACCATACGAAAGTGAGGGCTTTGTAACTGCGAGCCACGTTGTAAGGTTGCTCGTAGGCATCATCGCCGCTATGGTTCCAGGCGCCTCCCCAGTGGAGTTTAAATCGGTTGGCCGGTTCGTATTTCATAAGGAGCATATCGTGTGCGCTTCCCGTCTGGCTCCAGTTGGAAACGGTCAGTAAGCGCTTATCGTCGTACTCGATAGCCTGTCGGCCCAGGGTGGCGGAGAAGTCGGACGTAAGTAAATAACTGCCCCATGCCTCGAAAAGGCCTAAGGAATTGCGCGTATCATTCGTTCCGGTTTGTCCGTAGATGCGTGCATCTTGCAGCGTTATCCGGGCCTTGGTTTTCCCTGCGTCATAATTTAGCCGGAGGCGGGTGCGGAGGGAAGCGATTGTGGAGCCGGCCAGGGTATCGGCCAGCGGCTGGCGGAATCCTTCCCTGTATTCCATCCGGGAACGTATTTCGCCGTCTATCTCCACCGTTTGCCCCGAAAGCGGAGCAAAGCCGGCCGGAAACAAGAGGGCTACGAACAGGAGGCAAGCGCTTTTCTTTTTCATATACATTATATATAAGGTTACGTGAGGATATAATTCAGGAGAAAGAGTATCGCCAGGATGTACATCGTGAGCGGGATGTCTTTGTGTTTGCCGCAGCAGAGCTTGACCGCCACGTAACAGAGTAATCCCAGGATCATCCCGTTGGCGATGGAATGGGTGAGCGTCATCAGCAGGATGGTAACGAAGGCCGGGAGCGCCTCGGATAGATCCTCCAGGTTGATTTTACAGGCCGCCTCCATCATCAAGACGCCTACCAATACCAGCGACCCCGTAACGGCTGCTCCGGGTATCAGCAAGAAGAGGGGAGAGAAAAACAGCGCAGCAAGGAATAAAATACCTGTAGCAAGCGCCGTTAATCCCGAACGTCCTCCTTCGGCTATGCCTGCGGCGCTTTCCACAAAGGTGGTAACGGTCGTTGTGCCCAGCATAGCCCCCACGGTTGTGCCGATGGCATCCGACATCATCGCTTGTTTGACCCTGGGGATCTTCCCCCTTTCATCTATAACGCCGGCTTTGGAAGCAAGCCCAAGGAGAGCGCCTACCGAGTCGAAGATACTCATAAACAACAAAGTGAAGACGACAATCGCCATATCGAAGGTAAAGAAACCGGAGAAATCGAACCTCATGAACGTGGGCGAAAGCGAGTGTGGAGCCGCCACGGGCAGGAAACCTTCCGGAATCTGCGTAACCCCCAACGGTATCCCGGCAACCGTACATGCCAGAATGCTGTAAAACAAAGCTCCCTTTACCTTCTTTACCATTAGGATTCCGCTCAGCAGGATCCCGCTCATAGCCAGCAGGGATCCCGGCGTAAAGTTCCCCAACCGGATTAACGTCCCCGGGGCGGCTTCTATGATACCGGCATTTTTCATTCCGATAAAGGCAATAAACATCCCGATGCCTGCCGATATGGCGTAGCGCAGATTCATCGGGATACTGTTTAATATGATTTCGCGCAGGTTCAGCATCGTTACCAGAAGAAGAAGAACGCCTTCGGCCAACATGACCGTGAGCGCTGTTTCCCACGAATATCCCATGCTTTGCACCAGCGTATAGGCGAAAAAAGAATTGAACGCCATACTCGAAGCCTGCGCAAAAGGCAGGCGGGCGGTGAAGGCAAGCAGCAAGGTGGCGATGGCCGCCGTGAGGGCTGTGGCAGTAAAAACCGCCCCTTTGTCCATCCCGGTTGTTTCGAGTATGGAGGGGCTTACGGCAAGGATATAACACATGGTAAGAAACGTTGTGAGGCCGGCCGTCAGTTCCGTGCGGAGCTTCATGGTCTGTTTGTCGAACCCGCATAGTTTCCGTATCATGCCGGTCAGTTAAAAGTCCATTTCATTGCCAGCGTGGGGATGACGTAGAAGCCCTTCAGGGAGAAGTTGTTCGTCAGCTCCACTTCGCTCCCGAAGCTTAGGTTGAAATCCTCGGCAACGCCTTTTATTTTGTTCAGATTGACCCAACACTGCGGTTCGGCCATAAAGATAAAATCCCCCACCTCTGTTTTTTCTCTCCACCAGTCGGCAAATCCGGAAAAGGAACAAAGTCCGTTTTTGCCGAAGTTTAAATACCAGGTTCCTGTAACTTGGAAATTATGAGGCTCCTGGTGTTTTTGGATATACTTATACAGGAGGCTTAGCGAGAAACCCTTACTGAAGTTTTTATTATCGAAGGTGTAAGTTGCACCGCCCAGATAAGCGTTCTGAAACGGAAAGAGTGTTGTTAGTCCGCCGTTATATTCTGCGTGGATGGAGAATGGGCTTTTCCAAAAGCGTAGTTCGCGTGCAATTTCCCAGTATCCGCCGGTTATCCCATCGTTGGTATAATCCATATCTATAAAGAAGAACGTACTGCCCCAGGCATCGGGTTTAAACATTTCTACGGTAGAGGTGAGCAAAGGCCGTGTACCGTAATCTTTGTTGTACACGACGCTGCCGAAGTCGTAATGCAATTGTACATTCTGCGCCTTAGAGCAGAAGGAATCCGGTAATAAAACCGTCAAGGCCAAAATGGTTGATCGTAAGTAATGTCTCATTTGTATGATGATTGTATTTATTCCGCAATACGAAAAAGAAGGAGCAAAAATAATGAAAAATAACAGTATCCGTTTTTAATACTCTGCTAAATTCGGGCAATTTGTGTATTTCCGTCTTCATCGGCAGGCAGAGGGATAAAAAAAGTCTTTTTTTTGCTTGGATATTCAATTATTATAATTTTCTTTGCGGCATAAAACAATTGTTGTTCCATTTGATCTTTCTTTACCTGTATTTATTCTCAGCAATGATAATACGTTCATGAAGGGACTGACATATTGAAAAACACCTGTTTAATTTTATTTATTTATTTATTTTATATTTATTTTTTTATGAACATTTACATTGGTAACCTGAACTATCGGGTTAGAGAACCGGAGTTAAAACAGATTCTGGAAGAGTATGGAAGAGTAGATTCCATAAAGTTAATTATCGATCGCGATACAAACAGATCCAAAGGATTTGCTTTCGCGGAGATCCCTAACGATGACGAAGCAAGAACAGCAATTGATGAATTGAATGGCGCTGAATACGAAGGGCGTCAGATGGTGGTAAAAGAAGCAACTCCCAGGCGTTAGAATTTCATAGGATAATACTGTTGCCGACAGGGGAAGTAGGATGAGAATTCCTATTTCCCCCGTTTTTTTATGAAAACAACAATGTTTTACTATCTTTGCTAACCGTTAAACTAACTATACGAACGTAGATTCCCTATCATAATGACTTCAGAGGCAAGAAAGAATATCACCCTTTTATTTTGGGCGCTGTACGCGGTAGCGCTGATAATTATCGTTATCCTGTTTATGGCTATTTCGAAGGGTTCCATCGGATACATGCCGCCCGTGGAACAATTAACCAATCCCATTGATAAACGTGCTTCGGTTGTTATTTCGGCCGATGGTGAAACGCTCGGCAGTTTTGCACACAGCAAAGACAACCGCATATTAGTAGACTATAAAGACCTGTCGCCCGACCTGGTGAAAGCACTTATCGCGACCGAAGACAGACGCTTCTCGGAGCACAGCGGAATAGATATAAAAGGATTGTTGCGTGCCGTTGTCATGCGGGGAATCCTGATGAAAAAAAGCGGAGGAGGAGGAAGTACCATCACCCAACAACTCGCCAAACAGCTCTACTCGCCCGGAGCAGCCAACTTTGCCGAACGATTGCTGCAGAAACCTATCGAATGGGTGATTGCCGTTAAATTGGAACGCTACTATACCAAGGAAGAAATTGTGAACCTCTACCTCAATAAGTTCGACTTCCTTTACAACGCCGTAGGTATTCAGTCGGCAGCCCGTACCTACTTCAACACAACCCCCAAGGGACTGAAAACGGAAGAGGCGGCAACGCTTATCGGGATGTGTAAAAACCCATCCTACTACAACCCTGTAAGGCATAACGACCGGACGGAACAACGCCGGAACGTTGTCCTGCAGCAGATGCAAAAAGCCGGGTATCTCAGTGTAAGGGAACGCGATTCGCTGGCTGCATTGCCTCTTACGATTCATTTTGCGAAGATGGATCACACGGAAGGCCCGGCTCCTTATTTCAGGGAATATCTCCGGATTATCATGACTGCCCAAAAACCCAACCGCGACAATTACCCCGCTTCCTGGCAAAAAAACAGGTTCAGGGAGGACTCCACCGCATGGGAAGACAACCCGCTGTACGGCTGGTGTAATAAAAACAAAAAGCCTGACGGTAGCCACTATAATATTTACACCGACGGATTGAAGATTTATACCACGATCGACTCCCGAATGCAGCGGTATGCCGAAGAAGCCGTACAGGAACATATAAGACAGACACTGCAACCCGCCTTCTCGGCCGAGAAACAAGGACGTAGCTATGCTCCTTTCTCCAGGGACCTCACGCCGGATGAAGTAAACGATGTGCTCACCCGTTCGATGCAGCAAACCGACCGCTACCGCGAAATGAAACGGGCCGGAATAAGCGAAGCGGATATTAAGACAGCGTTTATGAAACCCATTGAGATGAGCGTTTTCAGTTGGGATGGCCCCATTGACACCATCCTGTCGCCTTGGGATTCTATCCGTTACCACAAGGGATTTCTGCGGACGGCTTTCATGTCGATGGATACAATCGGACATGTCAAGGCATACGTAGGAGGCATCAACTACAATCATTTCCAATACGATATGGTGACGGGGGGACGACGGCAGATTGGCTCAACCATAAAACCCTTCCTCTATTCGTTGGCCATGGTCGAAGGCATCAGCCCCTGCGAGCAGATGCTGCACGTACAGCAACAATTGACGGACGAAAACGGACATACCTGGATACCGCGCAATGCCGACCAGAAGCATGTGGGCGAGATGGTTTCCATTCGTTGGGGACTGCAAAACTCCTCGAACTGGGTAACGGCCTACCTGATGAAGCGACTCTCGCCCTACGTGCTCAAAAGCCTTTTGGAGTCCTTCGGGATGACGGGCGAGATCGACCCCGTGATTTCTCTTTCCCTCGGCACGGCCGACATATCGGTCAGCGAGATGGTCGGGGGTTATTCCACGTTTGTCAAAAGGGGATTCCGCGTAATGCCGCTCTACGTCACACGCATAGAAGATTCCTTCAGGAACACCGTGGCTTCATTTCAGGCGAAAACGCACGAGGTACTTCCCGAGGAGGCAACCTACAAAATGCTTCACATGCTGCGTAGTGTGATGGATGGGGGCACCGGAAGCCGCGTGAGATACCGCTACAACCTCAGGGCGCCGATGGGAGGGAAAACCGGAACGACGCAGAATCATTCCGACGGATGGTTCATGGCCTTTACTCCCAGCCTGGTGTCCGGGTGTTGGGTGGGTGGGGAGGAGCGCTCCATCCATTTCGACCGGATGACCGAGGGACAGGGGGCCAACATGGCGTTGCCCATATACGCTCTTTTTATGCAGAAGGTATACGCCGACCCCACGTTGCCCTACTCGGAAACGGAGACCTTCGACCTCCCCGCCCGGTACGCCAACCCCTGTCCGGATACCGACTCTGCCTCCTCTTCGCAGGTAGGAGGCATCGACCGATTTTTTGAATAAATCCCTCATTTCATTATTTATACAAAGGCCCGTAGGTGGCACATGCCCTGTAATCGGCTCCTTCGGCGTCGGCCCCGAAGGCGTTCCATGCTGCGGGACGGAAGATGTGTTTTTCTTCCACGTTGTGCATACATACCGGGATGGAGAGGATGGAAGCCAGGGAAATCAGGTCGGCGCCGATGTGTCCGTAACACACAGCCGCGTGATTGGCTCCCCAGTGATTCATCACGGAATAGACGTCCCGAAAGGGAGCCTTGCCTCCCAGACGGGGGACAAAGAAGGTAGAAGGCCAGGTCTTGTCCGTGCGTTTATTGATGGCGTCGAACACCTGGGGAGGGAAACCGGCCGTCCATCCTTCGGCCATTTGCAGGGTCGGTCCCAATCCTTTGACGATATTCAATCGGCTCATCGTGACCGGCATACCCGGCCGGGTGAGAAAGTGCGACGAATAGCCTCCTCCCCTGAAATACCCCAGGGAGGCGGGATACCAGGTGGTCGCCTTCAGCATTTTATCCACTTCCTCGGCGGTTATTTTCCAGTGGGGTTTCATGACCGGGTAACCGTTTTCGGTTTGTTCTCCTGTTCCGTCCAGGGTGCAGGATCCGGAGTTGATGAGATGGATGGCTCCGTTTTTGAGTGGTCCGTTTGCTTCCCATCCGCTCACCCGTTTGATGGCTTCGGGGCTCCAGTAGGTGCGCACATCGGCAAAGATTTGCGAGGTATGTGTGAGCAGTTTGCCGAAAAGCATTGCGATGGCGTTCAGGTGGTCGTTTTCGGTGGCAAAAACGAACGGCTCGCGTATCCCGTTCCAATCGAACGAGGAGTTGAGGATGGCTTCGGAGAAATCTCCGTTGGGAAGGAAGTCTGTCCATTGGCGTTGTCCCTGGAAGCCGCCGGCAACGGCGTGATGTCCCAGGGCTTCTTCTTCGTAGCCCATTTCCCGGAGTTTGTCGTTTCCTTTTAGCAAATCCCGCATAACAAGGGTCATTTTCACCACGTATTCCCAGTCTTTGTCTTTTTCTGCGCGGGATTTTTGGCTTCCGGGTTCGTTAAAATCTTCTCCTTCGCGCAAGGCGCACCTTTGGCGTGTCCATTCCAGGGCTTTTGCGTATTCTTCCGGGTCGTATATCCCCGACTGTATACGCCTGATTAGCTCCACGCTATCCACATATTCCGCACGCAGGCCCAGGTAATCCTGCAAAAAGTCGGCTTGGATCATGGATCCGGCGATCCCCATGGAGACCGACCCGATGGCCAGATAGGATTTGCCTTTGATCAGGGCGACGGCCAGGGCGGCTTTGGCAAAGCGCAGCAACTTTTCCTGCACGTCTTCCGGGATGCGGGGATCGTTGGCATCCTGCACCTCCCGGCCGTAGACGCCAAAGGCCGGCAAGCCTTTCTGAGCGTGAGCCGCCAAGGCCGCCGCCAGGTAGACGGCGCCCGGACGTTCCGTGCCGTTGAATCCCCAGATTGCTTTCGGTATCAGGGGGTTCATGTCCATGGTTTCCGATCCGTAGCACCAGCAGGGCGTGACCGATAGGGAGAGTCCTACGCCGGCTTTTTCGAATTTTACCGCACAGTCGGCGGCCTCTTTTACGCCGCCGATGCAGCTGTCGGCCAGCACACATTCCACCGGAGAGCCGTCCGGATAACGCAGATTCTCGGTATAAAACAGAGCAACTTTACGGGCCAGGCCCAGGGTGGTTTCTTCCAGCGATTCGCGCACGCCGCGTCGCCGTCCGTCGATAACCGGACGAATACCGATTTTAGGAAATGAATTTTTCATGTTCAAATAGTTTCATGTTCGTAATCTATAACTGCCTGTTTACTAAAACAGAAGCACTTGCCTGCAAACATAAACCAAATTCCCATAGCAAACAAGAAGGATGCGCGCTTGGCAGATATTTTTCTCCCCTTTTTCCCGGGGAATTTTCTGTGCACTCCGGCAAAAGCTGCGTCCCACTCCGGCAAAAGCTGCGTCCCACTCCAGCTTTAGCTCCTCCCCACTCCAGCTTCGGCTCCTCCCCACTGCAGCTTCAGGCCCTGTGGCGAGAAATTGCAGATATCTTATTATCAGCCTATTGCCGTTTTCGGTCTGCTCCCTTTGGGATTCAGATCCTCTTCAGGGCTTTTGCCGCTAAAAAGATAACCACTAATACCAAAATAATGAAGGCGCCGGAAGGGACGTTCAGGAAATAAGAAAGCATCAAACCGGCAAAACAGGAAAGAAAACTCAAAGCGATGCTCCCCCAAATGATCCGTTTATAGACGGACGTATAGAGATTGACGGTCATCTGAGGCAAAGTAAGCAGGCTCATCAACAGCATAATACCCACCAAACGAATGGAAAGAACCGTGGTGACGGCAATGAATACCATCATCAAACGCTCGATCCACTGGACGGCAAGGCCCTGGGTGAAGGCAAATTCCTTGTCGAAAGCCGTGTATACGATTTCTTTGAAAAACAAGGCGAAGGTCAAGACCAGCAGCACAACCAAAGACAACATGCCGTAGATGTCGGCCGAGGAAATCGTGAGGATGTTGCCGAACAAATAGGTCGAGAGGTTGGGCGCATAGCCCGGCGTGAGGAAAATAAACAAAACACCCACAGCCATGCCCAAGGACCAAATGCCGGCAATGGCCGAATCCTCCCTCACCTGATTCGAACGACTGACCCACTCGACGCCAAGCGACGAGAAAACGGCGAAAACCAACGCCGTGAAAATGGGGTTGACGCCGGAATAAAAACCCAAGCCGAGGCCGCCGAAAGAAGCATGTGTGATTCCGCCACTGATGAATACCAGCCGACGTGATACAATGTAAGTTCCTATGATTCCGCAAGCTATGGAGGTGAGCAGGCTGCCCAGAAGGGCGTTGCGGAAAAAAGCGTACTGAAGCAGTTCCGTCATGGGGCGCCGGGGGAGGAGTGTTCTTCCAGGACAATGAGCAGGGCTTCCTCGCGCAGCAGAGCGGGGAGCTTGATCCGGCGTTGCTCCAGGCTGTGCAGCCAGCCGGCAACCTCAAAGGGGCGGAGCGTGTAGAGAATGTCGCGAAATTCTTCCACCTCGCTATCGGCATAAGCCTCGGTTTCGATCCGGCAAAAACGGTCTAATTCCTCGTCGTTATAATAGGTTATGGCCTGAGGGAGGGAGGTTTGCCGGAAGGTTCGTTCGCAGATTTCGTGCTGTTGGCAACACACCCCCGGAGGCTGAGGGGCAGGTGAAGGCCCCCCCTCCCGAGCCTTGCCGCGGGAAAGCCTCTCCAGTATCGCGGCCAGGAGGCCAAGAAGCAAAATGCTGAGGATAAGGTACCACATGGAGAAAAGTTATGCCTGGGGAGGGTGAACGCTGAGGGCAAAGCCCGCCGTTTGGAGGTCGTCCCAAAAAGAAGGGTAACTCTTGGTAACCACCTCCGGGTGCATGATCCCAAGGCCTTGCGGCCGAGTGAGAGCCAAAGGGGCAAACGCCATGGCCATACGGTGGTCTTCGTAGGTGCGAATCAGCGGGTTCGCCTCGGGCGGGCATTTCCCCCCATCCCATTCCAGGATGCTGTTTTGCGCATCCGCCAAGAGAAAGCCCAGGCGCCGGGCTTCTGTTTTCAAGGCCTCGATGCGGTCGGTTTCCTTGATTCGCAGGCTTTGCAATCCGGTGAAGCGGAAAGGAATATCCCGTCCGATGCAGGTTGCAGCGAGGGTTTGCGCCAGATCCGGGTAGTCCATGAGGTGGCAGAGGAGGCACCGGTAGCTCTTGCCTGTTTGTCGGAGGGTTGCGCCTTGGGCATGGAAATCGGTCTCAACCCCCAGGCCGGCAAACAACCTGGCTACTTCGGCGTCCCCCTGTAAACTACGCTCCTGCAGTTCCTGCAAGGTGATTTCGGCTTGCGAAGAAAGCGCCGCAACGGCATACCAGTAGGAGGCGGCGCTCCAGTCGGGTTCCACACGGAAGGGCCTCGGGGAGTATGCGCCGGGCAGGGCCTGTAGGGTGTTTCCCGAGGAATGGATCGTTGCCCCGAACAACCGCATCAGCCGAATGGTCTGCCGGATGTAAGGCAAGGAAACTGGCCTCCCTTTCAGGTGGAGGATGAGACCTTTCTCCATGAGCGGGGCGATCATCAGCAGGGCCGAGACGTATTGCGAACTGATCTCCCCCGATAGTTCAATCTCGCCTCCCGGCAAGGCATTTCCCGAAATATGCAGAGGCGGGAATCCCTCTTTTTCCACGTATCGGATGCGTGCACCCAGCCAACGTAGCGCATCAACCAGGAGTTTGATGGGCCTGCGTTTCATTCGCTCGGTTCCGGTGAGGGTCCATTCCCCGGATTTCCTTGCCAGAAATGCCGTGAGGAAACGCATGGCAGTGCCTGCCGCTCCGACATAGACGTGTGATTCGTTGGAATTTAAAGCCCGTTGCATCACCTGAGTGTCGTCGCTGTCCGAGAGATTCCATATAGGATAGGGACTGTTGGAGAGAGCATTCAAGATCAATACCCGGTTGCTGATACTTTTCGATGCGGGGAGTTTGAGAGAGGCTCGGATCGTTCCTTGTGCGGGAGGATGTATCTGATAATTCATTGTTGGGGAGATGTTATGCTTTCAGTTTTACAATTGCGGGCGAAGGTACGAGTTTTTTTTTAATCCGTCAGGTTGCCAGGATGTACGCGACGAATTGCGTATGCTCCCTAACGGGGCAAAGCGAAAGGTAGCCTTTGGATAATTTTCCGTTTTTGTGCACGATGGGGTATGTTTTCTTCAGTTGTCGATGCCGTTCATAGGCTCGTTTGGTTTCTTTCTCGTACAGGATGTTCAGCACCCCTGTGGCATTTGCCTCAAGATAGTTCGCAAAGATACGGAGGGCAGCCAGGCCCATGGTGTAGCGCAGGTTGATTTCTATACAAGGGTGAATATCAAAAGCTTCCTTACCCTTATACAGAAGCATATCTACTCCGATATATCCCGTATAACGGGTTGCGAAAGTCTGAACGAGCGCCTGTGTTACAGCCTGCCGGATAGGCTCTGTCGTTTCTTTTCCGACGTATGTCTGCAGTTTTTCCCGGAGGGCGGATTGCGTCTGGAGTGTGTTACCCTTGTATGCTCCCTGTGGGGTGGTATGGAACAGCGACAGTCCTTCGTAGCGTATGTTACCTTTTCCGTCGGAATGATATTCCATGGCAAAGTCCTGTATTTTATCCGCAACCTGCTCCATACTTATGGCGCCTTGTGTCCGGAGTATTTTCCCGATGCGCTTCCGTTCATTGTCGTTCAGGCGGTTTCCATTTGTCCAAAGCAGTCCTCTTCCGGATGAGGAATAGGGAGCTTTCAAGACAAAGTTGCCGGAATGTCGTTGCATAAATGTTTCTATTTCTTCTATTTCCGAGAAGAAGCGCGGGGTGGGCGGGAGAGGTGTATCAGGAAGTATTTCCCGTAGCATGTCCAAGCATTCGGCGGCCGTGCGTCGGTTTGTCAGTCGGGAGTATTCCTGCTTCCAGAGCGGGAGGTCGAGCGGGAGTCCGTAGCTTTGTTTCAGTTCGTTAAACAGGCAAATAACCGGGCGCGAGATACCCCATGGCCTCACTTCCATGTGTGGAAGAATCGCTGCATTTTTCACCAAATCATTTCTTGTGAGCGGAAGAGCAGAGGGGCGAATCGTTTCCGGAAGGTCCGACAGAAACGTGGCATCCGGTGTTTCCCCGTCATCAACAAAAACATAGTCTTCCTTTTCTGCGTACCAGGCAGGAAGGAAGGCCAGGTCTTTTGTCATTTTCCGGACGTTGATCGGCGGAGTGTAGTGTTCTGTATTTTGCCACACTTCCGTTTCGTATCCCGGATTAAAGTAATGTAATTTGATTGTTACTCCAGATTTTCGTCGATGGTGTCGATTTTTCTGATAATAATCTCCATCTCTTCTTTCAACTTTTCAATCTTACGTTCCATCTCTTTGATGAGTCCGCTACCTCCTTTGGAAGAACTGCTCAGGAAGCCGATATTGTTTTCATAGGTTTGCAGTTCGTTTTTCATTCGTTCGTAAGTTCGCATTAATTTATCCCGTTCACCGTAGAGTTTCCCTCTACCTCTGCCGTCTCCGCTTGTCATGTCGTTTTGTGTGCTGCGGAAGGTTTGTATTTTGTAGTCGTTCCGGTTTATTTTCAGGCGGTCAAACTGTTTTTCTATCGCTTCCTGGTATTCTTTATTTATTTTGTCTTTTTCTTTGAAGGGCACAAATCCGATGGCATTCCACTCATTCATGTAATTTTTTATCATGTTCTGAGCTTTATCCTGTTCGTCAACCTCATTCAGCGCTTTGATTTTTTTAATCAATTCTTTTTTCCCTGCCAGATTAGATTGTTCGATATTTTTCTGTGAGGGCACATTTTTGTTTTTCTGTTCAAAGAAACAGTCGCAAGCGGTGACAAATCGTTTCCATAGGGCGTCCGAATGTTTGCGTGGTACGGCTCCGATGCTTCTCCATTCTTTTTGCAAGGCTATCAGTTTGTCGGTTGTATCTTTCCAATCGGTACTATTCTTCAGCGCTTCTGCTTTTTCGCACAGAACTCTTTTTTTTCCAAGGTTTTCATCCAGCTCTTCTTTGACGCTTTTGTAAAATTCCACTTTGCGTGTGAAGTAAGCGTCGCAAGCTGCCCGAAAGCGTTCAAAGAGTTTGACGTTGTATTTTCTGGGCGCAAAACCTGTGTGTTTCCATTTTTCCTGGCAGGCGATTACTTCTTTGTTTTTTTCCTCCCATTTTTTAAACGTATTCAGCAGGCTGAAGTCAATTGTTTCTATTTGTTTGCAGAGAGCTGTTTTGATAGCCAGGCTTTCCTGCTCTTTGGTTTTCATGGTTTCAAAATGTTCCTGGTAGCGTTTATTTATTGCTGCGGAAACTGTTTTGAAGCGCGTCCACACTTCCTCTCTTAATTCTCTGGCAACGGGTCCTGTCTCGCGCCACTGCTGATGTAGTTTTTGCAACTGATGGAAAGCGGATACGATATCCGGTTCGTGTTCCAGTTTTTCCACAGTTTCACAAAGGGTTGTTTTCGCCTCCAGGTTTTTTCGGAAGTCGTAATCGCGTAATTGATTATTTATCTTTATCAAATCGTAAAAGCGTTCGCTGTAAATCTGATAATTTTTCCACAACTCGTTTGCATGTTTCTGTGGAACCGGTTTGGCTTCTTTCCATCTCTGCTGAATTTCTTTAAATTCATTATAAAGCTTGTTGAAATCATCCTGACTTTCCGTGAGTTCCTTCATCCGGCTTATTAATTGCAGTTTCAGTGCATAATTTGCGGCTTTTCTTTGTTCATCTTCCACATGCGTGCTGGCTTTTTTTGCCTTATAGGTATTCAGCAGTTTCTTTATCTTTATTTCTGTTTCGTCATCCGGTGGGATGAAATTTTTTTCATCTCCTCCTGCTTCGAGAAATGCTTTTTTCAGTTCATCTACTTCCTGCCTGTGAATTTTATAAAATGCTTGTTTGATAGCCTCTACTTCATTGCGTACCGTCTCGACCGAAGCATTTACTAATTCCGTTAGTTTACTGAGCATTTCTTCCTTTGTCTGTTTTGTATTATTCACAGCCAAAGATTCTTCGGGATTGTCGTTCGTTACGGGCTTTTCCGTCACGAGTTCTTCCGTTGCTTCTTTCTCCACAATATTTTCATCTGCCGGAGTTTTTCCTTCAGCGGCATTCTCCGGAATTATTTCCGGAGTTTTAGTTTCTTCCAATTTGCCGGTTTCTTCTATGGGCAAATTAGTTTCATGAGCGTCCTTCATATTCAATTGCATATTTTAAGAAAAGGATTTGTTACCCTATTCAAGTCACAAATTAAACTAATAATTTTGGGATTACGACACGGTTAAACTGTTTTTTTTATTATTAGCTCCTAAATCCGTGACAAATGTGTTTGAATCTGGAGTGTTTTTTTTTAGAAATTCCTTTATGTAGGTATTTTTCTGCATATAATTAAAGTTTTTATGTTGCTGTATACGGTGGTGGCAAAAAGGTAGAGATCGCCTCCGTCGGTAATTTGGGTACGTTGTCGCAGGGCTTCCGTGTTTAGAGGGAAATTCCGGGTCGTAATATGAGCCTGTGGAATAGATTTATGTAAAGTCTTGCAACATTTACTGCTGAACGGCAACGTATATTCTACTTTAAACCGCCTGCCGGGAAAGTCTTCCAGCAGCTCGTAAGATGTATAAAGGTGGCTGTTTGCATGCAGTTTTTTTACTCCCTGGCGTGTAATAGTTTTAAAGGCTCCGGCTTTTAATATGGAAGCATTCGGTTCGTATAAGTAGGTTTGTAGGCTGTCTACCCAAGCGGTGGAAAAGTCTTTTTCTTCCTGCAGGTTGAAGGAAAAGGATTCTTCCTTATCTCTTGCAAGATGGATGCAATGCACCGGAGGGGATGTGGCAAAAGGCGTTCGATCTATGATGAATAACAATTCCTTGCAATCGTTCCGAACCGAAAGTACATGTATTTCCGTTGTTCCGGGAAGCAGGGATAAGGTTTGCCGTAAATCGGCCATGGGAGATAGTTTAGCTATTACTTTGGGGGCGTGTTGCAACAATCGGGGTAGGATCGTCGTCAGATCGGGCTCACATTCCCGAAGGGCAAAAAGTCGTTTGCCTTCCTTGCCTCTTCGGGCCGGGTCGATATAGAAGACGTCGATAGAAGAGGGTAAATCGGGTAACAATACCAGCGCATCGCCTTCCTGTACGTTTATATTATCTGCTCCAAGTTGCACAAAATTCTGGCGTGCGGCATCACAGTATGTCTTCAAACGTTCGATATACGTGACCTGTTTTACTTTGCGCGAAAAGAAAAAGCTGTCTATCCCCAGGCCTCCGGTCAGGTCGCATACGTGTGCGGAAGGGTCCACCAATCGTTGTTTGTAGGCGGCGGTCTGTTCCGAGGAACATTGTTCGGCGGCTATGGCTGCGGGGAATACCAGATTGTCGTTGGCATACCAGGTGGGGAGTTTCTCTCGTATTTGCCGGCGGGCGGCGATTTGTTCAACGGCAAAGGGCACATCTATTTCCGGATATCGAGAAGCCCTCAACAGCAGTTGGTTTAAATCGTCTCCGGCATGTTCGTTGATAAAGTGTTTCATAAGCAAGAAAAAGAGGTTACCTACAAAGGCAACCTCTTCGAGAAAAATTATTAAGAATGAAACACTTTATTTTAACAGCGATGCAAATTGGGAATTTGTGGCATATTTGGCAAATTCCAAATCGGATGCTGCTTCTTTCACATAGGTTCTGTCTTTGGCTATAGCCGCTTTCAGGTTGTCAATTACTCCGTTTGTATTGTTGGTGCGTGCAGCCACGATAGCTTTCAGGTAATCGGTAGTTGCATCGGCATTGGGCACGGCGTTCAGCGTTTGCTGGGCTTTGCTGTAATCTTTGGTCAGAATTTGGGCCAATGCGGCATTATTGCTTTTAATGTCGCCAAAGGAACTTACGGCTTTCGCATATTCGCCTTGTTGCAGGTAGAGAACGCCTAAAGCTTCGCTCAATTCAGCTACGCCGGCTGCGCTTCCAAGCAATTGTTGTGCTTTGTCTTTGTCTCCTTTGGTCAGGGCTATCAAACCTAAGTTCAGGTTGGATTCGTTGTTTGCCTTTACCGAATTGGCTTTGTTGAACAATTCTTCGGCTTTGGCAAGGTCACCTGCACGGAAACGGACGATACCGATATTGTTCCATGTACGGTAGTCGTTCGGATATTGCTGACTGGCTTTTGTATAAATAGCTTCCTTTTCGGCTGCATTGTTTGTTAATGTAGCGGCATACAGGATTTCTTCTACATTCAGTGCTCCGGGGTTGCTTTTAGCTAAGGCGCTGATTTCGTCGTCGGATTTGCCGATGATTTCGATATTGGCCGTCAAACGTGAGCGACGCAACTGAGGCAGGATTTCTTCGGCCAATACGCTGAAGACAGAAGATATATTCTTGATTTCCTGTTCGCGTTGTTCTGGATCTTTGTACATGGAAAGCACGCGTAATACCAGGTCTTTGTCCTGTATGGAGGATTTGGAAACAAGTTCCTGGAATCCTTCCCAGTCCTGAGCGGTATAATGAGCATCCACGGGGACGTCTACTTTGGCTTTTTTCAGTTCTTTTCCCAGATAAGATGAGGTGGCGTTTTCACGTCTTTCCGCCAGTCCGGTATTTAATTTCACGCCGCCGTCGGGAGAAGCATACGCGGATATTTCTACGGCTACATTCTGATTCGGGGCGTCGTTGGCTTTTTTAACCAATTCTTTCCAGTCTTTTATTTCCTGCTTGGATAACTCTTTCGAGCGAAGTTCCGCCTGTTGGATAAGGAACATGATGTTTGCATTGTATGCTTCCTTGATGATGCGTTGGAATTTATCGGCGCCAATGGCGGGGTTAGCCGTGGCGGCATCAGCCAATTCGGATGTTGCAACCACCCCTTCGCCTATTTTGAGGTCGGGTAGTTGTACTGTCTTGTTTTTGATCTTTGCATCGAATGTGAGATACAATTCGGATTTTTTCATTTCCGGCTTGTAGTTGAAAGAGGATTTAAGGGTTGCGTTTCCTCCGGCCTTTTGGGGTATCACCTGATTATTACCTTTCACTTTCTCTCCCTGGAAAGTGTATGCTGTTCCCCAGGCTTCACCACCCTGATAGCGAAGAACCGGGGTGATTGTTACCACTGCGTTTTTGTTGAACCATTTTTCCGGAAAAGTTGCGTCGATGGTTACCGGCACCTTACCCCCGATGGCTTCGAGAGGCTGGGGTTCGGCTTTTACGTACTTCTCCGCCAACGGATTCAACTTGTTGGAACAAGAAGAAAAGGTTACGATTGCGGCCAGCATAAGAAGAGGCACTACATACTTTTTGTTCATTTTGATGTAAATTTAAATGTTATTATACTCTGTATTATTATAGTTAGCACTGATATGGAGATCTTGTTACATCCGTTTGCAAAACTAAACCATTTTTTTATTCTGTACACAGAAGAAGCAATAATTTCTTTCCAATTAATACTTATTAATGAATATCCGCTACATTTCACACTCTTCGCTTTTTTGTCCGGGGTCGGAAGAAGGAAAAAGCGGGAGAAAGAAATTAAAAATGCACTTTCTGTGTATGCGAAAGGTTGTCGCCTTGGATCTGTATCACGTAGATACCCGGTGGAAATCCGGAGATCGACAAGGTGGTTTCGCCGCCGTTGAGGGTTTGTTCCTGCAGGAGTTGTCCGGTGGTTGAGTACAGCCTGTATGTGGCCCTTTCCGCTTCGGGGAGTAACAGGTGAAGCGTATGGCGGGGGGCGTCTATCCGGATCCCGACGGGATTGGTTTGCCGGCTGACGGTGTCGTTGGAAGCTCCGTTTACATAATGTACCACCGGGTCGATGAACAGCGAGGTGCTGAACGGACTTAGCGGGTGGGAGGAGGTTTTGATCCATTCGTTTCCGTTTCTGACCCAGGCGGTATTGCGGGTGGTTTGTCCTTTGGGCAGATTGTATACGGCAAAGGAGGATTCTGCGGAGGCATTTATTTTGTAGCCGATGTAGAAAGTGCCGGATACTTCTATCGGTTTGGGGAATGAGACAAAGGATTCCTGTTGTCTGTTGTGTTTTTTCTCTATGGTTGTGAAGGTGCTGTCCGTGGGGGATAGCTCCGTATATATAGGATGAAAGGTTTCGGAATGTAGGAGGGTTTGGGGGTTGTTGTTCCCCTGGTACACCCGGATTTCCACCTGCGGGTTGTTATCGGTGGAGGCGACGGAGGGGGTTACGAGGTAGACGCCATCGATCCAGGCCTTTTTGTTTACCTTGTATTCTTCGGCATATTCGGTAGTTTTCAGGGAGTTGATCCCGAACAGATACCCTGTAGCCGGGGGCGGAAGTTCCGAAACCCGGATGCTGTCCTGCAACTTCATGCCGGAGATATTGCTGAGCCGGTAACAGGGGCGGTCGGCATAAGGGTCCAGGCCATCGAGGGTGAGTTGGTTGTGACCGGACGGATTCAGCCAGTGTTTCAACTGTTCGGTAACATTCCCGGACGAATCCCAGGCTTTGAAGAAAGCGAAATAGTAGTCGTCGACGGGCGAATTACAGGTAGAACGTCCTCCCGACAAAAGGCCTGTCAGACGGTTTGCGGAGTCGAACAAAGGGGAGCCGGAGGACCCTTCGGCTGTACTTCCCACGTTCCACCGGTCTATATTCCAGTGGGCGTTCCTGTAAAACTCCATTTCTTTAATATCGAATGTTTTCAGCGACAGATTATGTTCGTAGACATTGATTCGTTTCACGGAAGCGGTGGGGTGATGTATCCCGATGTAGGGGGGATGGGTTCCGTTTTCTTCTATTGTCCAGCCGGCGTAGTAGGGTTGGTAATAGGCTGGGGGGGCTTTTGCCAATTCCAGGAGGGCCATATCTGCTTTTTCATTGACGGCCCGGTATATGGCGGAGGCCACCGACATTTCTTCCGTACCGCGAATCACGGTGTCGCAGGCGGGGCTGGTGTAATTGAAGAAGCATACGATTCGTCCGGCCACGGCTTCGTAGTCGGGGTTTTTCACGCTAAAGTCTTTGCTCAGGCAATGCGATGCCGTCAGGAGATAGGGTTTCCCGTCGTTTAGGGTATTGTTGACCATCACTCCCGTACAGGCTGTTGTTCCGTCAATGATCAGCAGTACGGTACTTCGGCTGACGGGGGAATAATCCTTGTCGTTGTCAAAACAGACGGGCGATGGCATACAGTTGTATTCGTTTTTATCGCCGGCCGGTTCGTATCCTCTCAGATGGCGGTATCCGTGATTGACTTCTCCTACGGTGAGTCGGCCCGGGAAGGGGGCTTGGGCGGGTTCCTGATATTCGATAATCAGTTCGTCTCCCTGTATGGGAGAAACCGGCAACAGGCCGGCTTCCGAGTGATTCAGGTGATTGAAAGCCCCGGCTATTTGTCCGCGGGAGGAGTTGTAGAGAAACACCTGTGCGCCTTCCGGCAGCTCGTATTCGGTAAACAATACGTTGAGGGAGAGGGCTCCTTTGGATCGGATTCCCAGCATCCATACGCGGGTTCCGTCGGGCAGGGTGAAGGTTGTACCGGAATTTGTGCGGTTCAGGTCCGTCATGAACTTATGGGCAAACCGATAGCTTCCCTTCAAATCGTTTGGATTCAGGGAATCCGTCCGGAGTGCTTCTTCCGCATTGAAAGGAGGCATTTCTTCAAAGAAATCATTGGGGTAACTTTTGGTCAAAACCACCGGCAACGGACTTCCTCCATGTCGGATCTGTGCCTGGGTATTCAGGGTGGAAAGGGCGATCCCCAGCAGATAGAAAAGACTGTATTTTCTCATGTTTTATTTTTAAAGGGATGCATACGATGCTTTCAAATGCAAATGTAATTTAAAAACCCGAACATGCATAGCAATATTTGCAGACATAGTGACAGGTGTTGTAGGCTCCGATGTCTTTGCTTTTCACGCATCCGCAGGCTTTTCTTTGTCCTTTGTCTTTCAGGTTTTTCTTGTCTTCCAGGTAGTGCATCAGGGTTTTATCCGCAGGGAAGATGCGTTTCATCAGCCGGTCGTCGATGCATCGGTTGTGTTCGATGCCGTATTTTTTCAGATCGGCTGTTTCCGCGCAGGTAGCCAGGTGGATATGCCCGGCTTCCGACTTCCATTGTTTTTGGATTTGCGCGAGTCCTTCGGCTGTTTCCAGGATTTGTTCTTCTTTAAATTCGGCATTTTCAACCATCGTTTTCGGATAATCTTTCAGCAGATTGCGGCGGACTTTCCGGTAGGGCTGTATATCGACAAAGCTAAAGACGAGTTTTTCGGTCAAGTTTTTCAATTGTTCTCCCACGTTTCCGATCTTTTCCAAAAGATCCGAAGGGGTGATTCCCGGCGCGAGCACGAGCGGGTCGAAGCGCCAGATAACTCTTTCTTTGCCAACCAAATCCGAAAGACGCCGGAAGGTTTCTATCCGTTCTTTCAGTGGGGGGATACGGGGTTCGAGCCTTTCTTTTTCGTAGTCGTTTAGGGTGAATTGAAAGTAAGAATGAATTCCTTGTTTTTCCATTTCCTTCAGGAAGGGGATGAGCGGTCGGGGATTTTTTGTCCAGAAAACAACGACCCGCATATTCCTGAACGACACGTAGGTATGTGATTTATTGAAAGGATTTTCCCACCGTACGTATCCTTTTCTTATCCGGTGGATAAACCATTCGGGGAAGAAGGCCGGTATATCCGTAGCCCGGCTGGCGGAGATTACCACAGGCGCCTGTGCTTGAACGTCTTCTCCCCGATCATTTTTTATTTGGATTTTTTCTTTGTTCATGGTGTCTGTTTGCTTTTGGGTATTTGTTTCGGATTTGTCTGCAAA
>JAITKB010000031.1 GCA_031278605.1 Tannerellaceae bacterium | reverse complement strand
GATTTCCATAATTTCTCATCCAATTTCTCAAATAATTGCGATCCTTCATGATTCCATACCCACCATAAATTCCCAGCCATTTCTTTCAGTGGTTTCAATTCTTCGGGCAATGATGAATGTGAATAGACTTCTCTCCACACAGCATCATTCGCATTATTCGCTTTTATCTTCATTCTTGTGAAATTTAATATGTTCTTATTTTTGTTGAGCGGCAAAGATAGTATTATCTACCGATTTTTGTTGTTCTTTCTCATTTCTTTCGTGAGCATTGTGCAGTGCTATGCTATATGCTGTTTGATAATAAGCAATAAACTTGTTCCATTCGGCCAGGGAGGCCAAGTTATAACAGCGTTTCCGGATGGCTGCGAGGCCGGCTTTCTTTTCGGTGCACAACCTCAGAACAGACTGTGCAATCTCTTGCGTCACATCGGAATAATTGTAGTCTGTTCGATGAACGGTTCGCACTCCCTGTGTAATATCGTTGCCTATGCCTTCTTCTTTCGCCCACAGACCAAATCCGGCCAGATCGGTCGTAACGGTCGGTATACCGAAGGCAATACTTTCCAGGGGAGTATATCCCCAGGGTTCATAATACGACGGATACACGGTCAGGTCCATACCGATCAGCAAATCGTAATAAGAGGTATTGAATATACCGTCGTTTCCCGTTAAGTAGCAAGGGACAAAGATGATTTTGAGATTCTCCGAAGCTTCATTGGTAAATCCTTTTCGGGTGATATAATCCAATATCCTGTCTTCTTCCATGTGGTTCAGCCAATGGGTGGAGAAGGGCATTTGCATGGGTGTTTTTACCGGGTAATTGTTGTCGACGGCATATTTCAGATCGCTACGGACGTCCCGCACCCATGCGGGCACCATGATGAATGCTATTACGCTACGAGTCAACTGTTGCATATTTCGAAGTTTGTCCATTGCGTCTATAAAAACATCTATACCCTTGTTTCGGTATTCATACCTGCCGCCGGTAGACAGGAGGATGCTGTTGGGATGAATGGGGCACCCCAATAGTTTTTCGGCCACATAGATCAACCGACTGCGTGCCTTCTCTCGTTTTCGTGTATACTCCTCGCCTGTGGGAACGAAATTCCGCTCGAATCCATTGAGGGTAACCACGTGAGGTTCCTTCTCCAGTAATTGTTTACATTCTTGTGCGGTTATACCGCTTACTGTCGTGAAGCAATCTACGTGTGCGGCTGTTTGTTTTTCCAGCGAATGTTTGGCATCCATGTTCAATTCTTTTGCCATCCGATCTCCGCTGTATTTTTCCATATCGGAATACAGGGGTTTGTTGTTTCCTGCAATAGAGCGCCCCACGGAAGTGGCGTGGGTTGTAAAAAGGGTTGCGATGGCGGGCAGTTGTTTCTTTATATACAAAGCCCCCATGCCCAACATCCATTCGTTGAACAGGGCCACAACCTTTCGGTTCTCGAGTTGATGGAATGTGTAAAAACTTTCAATCACCCGTCCCACGGCGTAGGCAAAGATGCATGATTCTTTGTAATCGTCATAGGCGGAAAGGGAGTCAACCTTAAACCAGTCCCACATATGGTAAAAAAGATCGTTGACGAGGTTGGAGAAAGGCGTATAATCCACCAGTATCACCACCGGTTTGCCGGGCACATTCCAACGTCCCTTCTTTATATTCAGGTGATCTTTAAGGATTGCATGATTTACCCATTCGCCAAACAGGGTGTCGTCCTCCAGGAAGTCCGATGGCTTTTCTTGTTTATGAAGATCCGGTCCGATGAAAATAATTCGGTCGGGATATATCTTTTGTAATGTTTTGGCTTTGGTGGAAAGAACTGTGTATATTCCTCCAACTTTGTTACATACTTCCCAACTGCTTTCAAAGAGATATTCAGGCGTTTTAAGTACTTTATTCATGGTAGCTGATATTTTTGTGTTATCCTAGGGCAAATGTAGTATTATAAATTTAATTTTTATCTTTGTTTCATTCAACAGACATAAAAAGACATGAAGAAACTGATCGTATTCATTATTTGTGGCCTGATTACCTCACCGGCCATTGCCAAAAAAATACCCAAATGGATGGAGAAATCAAGAAAAGCGGTCCTTCGGGTAACCACGTTCGACAAAGACGGCCGTATCATCCGTTCCAGCCTGGGATTCTATGTGAGCGAAACCGGTGAAGCGCTCTCTGCCTACTCGATTTTCAATGGGGCGGACTCTGCTACGGTTACCGATACCGACGGGAATACCTACCCCGTGGCTTCTGTTATCGGAGCCGATGATTTGTACGACGTTATCCGTTTTAGGGTGACTGTTCCGAAGAAAGTCCCCTTCCTTGTCGCTACGACCGATCCTGTGCCGGAGGGGACCGGCGTCTTCCTTCTGCCTTATTCTGCCGGGAAAACGGCAACGACTTTCCAGCAGGGCGTTATAACGGAAGTCAGCAAACTGAAAGATCCTTACAGTTATTATAAACTCTCCTTTCCTTTGGAAGAGGGTCAGAGCAACGCTCCGCTTCTTCTCGCCGACGGACAGGTATTCGCCCTGGCGCAGGATGATGCTTCCGGGAAAAATCTCCATTCCTACGGCGTATCGGCAACCTACGTCCGTTCCCTGGGCCAGAACCCTGCCGATGTCCTTCATACGGTTTATACGCGGATCGGCCTGCGAAAGGACTGGCCTGAGGATGTAGAAGAGGCAGCCGTTTCCTTATTCCTGCTTTCAGGCAGACAGGATGCCGGGACATACCTGAAAACCCTTCATCACTTCATTGCCACATTCCCCGACTACCCGGACGGATACTTCAACCGGGCGTCCCACTATACGTCCAAAAGGTCCGAGCTTGCCGACAATGAAGACACGCAAGCCGGATTCCTGTCTCTGGCTCTCGCCGATTTGCAAACGGCAACCCTCCTTAGTCGCAGCCGTGAAAACCCTCCGGCCTACCACGAGTTGGAAGGTGATATTTATTTCCTCCGGGAAGATTTCCCCGCGGCCTGCGAGGCGTATAAAAAGATCAATGCCACTTCCGCAGCCTCCCATGAGTCGTATTACAAGGAGGCCAAAGCCTTGGAACAGATTCCCGGTGCGCAGATTGCCGACATCATCACTTTGCTTGACGGCGCCATTTCTAAATTTGGGGATCCTCTGCCTCGGGAAGCGGCGCCATACCTTTTGGAACGGGTGGAACATAAAATCCAACTCTCCTTGTTCAGCGAAGCCGTAGAGGACTATAACCTTTATTATGCCTTGACCAACGGGGAAGTAAACGATGCTTTCTATTTTTACCGCGAGCAGGCCCGTTTTCGTGCAGGCGATCACGAAGGCGCCTTGCAGGACATCAACCAGGCCATAGCCCTCAATGCCGAGGCGCCCGATTATTTTGCCGAACAGGCAGCCGTATACGTACGTTTGCTTCGGTATGATGAGGCGTTGGAAAGTGTCCGCAGGGCTTTGGATTTGGCTCCCGACTTTGCTGCCTGTTACCGCATTCGCGGCGTATGTCATGTAAGGAACGGGAAAGCCTCGGAGGCCTGCGAAGATTTCCACAGGGCCAAAGATTTGGGTGATCCCCTTGTAGCACGCCTGATTCGCGAGCATTGCCGATGAACAAGCTTTTACTTCTGTTATCCGTTCTTTGCCTGTTGCTTGCCTCGTGCGGGACGCGCAGGCAACTTCCGCCGCGCAGGGATTCTCCGGCGGAACTCTCGCGTCGCTTTGGCCTGCGGATTACCGGCAAGGACAACCTTCGTTTGTATACAAGCGCATCCCGGTGGATGGGAACTCCTTATCGTTTCGGGGGAAATTCCAGTAGGGGTGTTGATTGTTCGGGTTTTGTTTCGATCCTCTACCGTGAGGTTTACGGTGTCCGTTTATCGGCCTCATCGGCTGATTTGTTGAAACATCATTGCAAAAGGGTGAGACGATCGGGTTTGAAGGAAGGAGATCTGGTATTTTTCCGTACCGGAGGCGGGAACCGGAAAATTCCCAATCACGTAGGCATATACCTGAAGAATAACAAATTCATACACGCCAGCACATCCAGGGGGGTCATACTTAGCAACCTGAGCGAACCGTATTACCTGCGCACCTGGATAACCGGCGGACGGGTGAAAAGGTAAACCTTTATAATTCCCGGATTTTTATATTCCTGAACCAGCAGTCATAGCCATGGTCCTGCAGTCCGATGTAACCTTCTCGTGCGGGTCCGTTTTTGAAACCTTCCCAGTCCTTGAATTTACTTTTTGCCACGAGTTCTTTCCATTGGGGCGTCCACAGTTCATATTCCACCACTTTCACTCCATTCTGTGTGTGCGAGGCTTTACCGTCTTTCACGCGGATGACCAGCGTGTTCCACTCGCCGGCAGGCTTGGCATTTTGCGGCAGGGCCGGAAGCATATCGTACAACGATCCGGCCAGGTGATGGGTCAAGCGGTTGTCGGCGGCGTTCCAGTTGTCCAGCACCTGTACTTCCGGTGCGGCATAATAAATAGGTTGGTTGGGATATTCCACCACATAATAAAATATGCCCGAATTTCCTTCCTTTTCGATTTTCCAGTCGACGCTCAGTTCAAAGTTCCCGTATTTCCGGGAGGCGTACAGAATATCTCCTCCTTGACCTCTTCCGGCGTGTTCGCCTCGGGATACTTTCATTGCTTCGTCGTTTACCGACCAGTTGGCGGCCATGTCGGCGGCATTGCATTTGCGCCATCCGGTGAAGGATTGACCGTCGAACAGGAGTGTCCATCCTTGGTTTTTTTCTTTCTCCGTAAGCGTGTTATGCTTTTGTGCCGACAGGGTTACAACCCCCAGGGAGATCAGGCACAGACTGATAAAAAATTTTTTCTTCATGAGATTTTTGTTTTAAATGCATACAGTATTGAGCCTCGAAAGTAATTATATTCCTTGAATATATTGTGTACCTTTGCTTCATTAAAAAATTATAAATTCCAATCATACCCATTATGCTGACGATTAAAACAATTACCCAAGACCCGGAAGAGGTGATCCGACGCCTCGCCGGGAAACATTTCGATGCACGGGAGATTATCGGACAAATCCTGGCCTCCGACGCCCAAAGACGGCAGGCACAGCAGGAAGCCGATGCGTCTCTGGCGGAGATCAACCGTTTATCCCGTAGCGTTGGTCTTCTGATGAAGGAAGAACGCAAGGCCGAAGCCGAAGCCGTCCGGAGGCAAGTCGCAGAGATAAAGGATACGGCCAAGACCCTGGAGGAAACCAAACATACAGCCGAACAACACATCCGTCACCTCCTGATGCTTCTGCCCAACCTTCCGCATCCGTCCGTGCCCGAAGGCCGGGGGGCAGGGGAGAATGTGTTGGAAAAACAGGGGGGGGATTTTCCGACGCTTACCGCCGAGGCCGTGCCGCATTGGGAGTTGGCAACCCGTTACGATCTGATTGATTTTGAAACCGGGGTAAAGATTGCCGGCGCCGGTTTTCCTGTTTACAAAGGCCGCGGATGCCGCTTGCAACGCGCACTCATCAACTTTTTCATGGATCGGGCGGTCGAGGCCGGATATACCGAGGTGCAGCCTCCCTACTTGGTGAACGCCGCTTCGGGATACGGCACCGGACAACTCCCGGATAAGGAGGGCCAGATGTATCATGCCGTACACGACGATCTTTACCTGATCCCCACGGCCGAGGTTCCTCTCATGAACATGTACCGCGACGTCATCCTTGAGGAGACGGCCTTACCTGTTAAAAACGTGGGTTATTCGGCTTGTTTTCGTCGCGAGGCCGGCTCATACGGCAAGGAGGTCCGGGGTTTAAACCGCCTCCATCAGTTCGACAAGGTAGAGATTGTGTGCATTGATACGCCCCGACATTCCTACGAATCCCTCCGCGAAATGGTGGATTACGTGCAAACGCTGTTGGAAAAGCTGGAATTACCCTGGCGTATGCTCCGCTTGTGCGGTGGCGACATGGGTTTTACCTCTTCCCTTACTTTTGACTTTGAGGTTTACGCTGCCGCTCAGCAACGCTGGCTCGAGGTCAGTTCCGTAAGCAACTGCGAGACCTACCAGGCCACTCGCCTGAAATGCCGTTACCGCGACGAACGGAAAAAGCCCCAACTTTGTCACACCCTCAACGGCAGCGCTTTGGCGCTCCCCCGCATGGTGGCGGCATTGCTTGAAAACAACCAGACGCCTCAAGGCATCCGCATCCCGCGGGCCTTAATCCCTTATACGGGTTTCGACCGGATCGAATCCTGAAAAGTCCCCACGGGACAAACGAAAAGCGGAATTTACGTCGGTAAATTCCGCTTTTGTCGTTTGTTTCTGCCAGGAGGGTGGGGGAGGGAGATTTTAGCCCAGGAGGCTGACTTTTTCCAAGTGTTCGATGTCTATCAATTTGATTTTCCGGCCATCCATTGCGATGATTCGTTCGGCCACGAAGGTAGAAAGCGTACGGATTGCGTTGGAAGTGGTCATATTCGACAAATTGGCCAAATCCTCCCGTGCCAGATAGATACTAAGCGTTGCCCCATCTTCTTCGAGTCCGTAGCTGTCTTTGAGAAACAGCAAGGATTCGGCCAGACGTCCGCGGATATGTTTTTGTGTGAGATTCACCGTGCGCGAATCGGCGATTCCCAGGTCCACGGACAGTTGCCGGATGAAAAACAACGCCAGGTTATGGTTTCCCTTCAGCAGATCCATCACCACCGTCATGGGGATCTTACAAACGGTAGAAGCCTCAAAGGCAGAAGCATTTGTGAGATAACGTCCCTGGGCGAAATAGGCCCGGTAGCCAAAATATTGAATGGGTTTGATCATGCGGATGATTTGCGTTCGTCCTCCGACTCCTTCTTTAAAGATTTTCACCTTCCCGTTCAGGAGGCACATCATATCTTTGGGTTCTTCGCCTTCAAAGTAGATGAGTTCATTCCGCTTAAAATGCCGAATCAGGGAATATTTCCGCAATACGTCCCGTTCTTTTTCCGTCAAAACCCTCCAGACTTCCGTCAAGCCTGCCGAAAAGTCAATTTCTACTTTTTGTTTTCTATTCATAATTGCAGCAAAAATTCCATAAACCGTTTGTGAGGCACAAATGTAACCATTCTTTTGCATGGAATATGTTTTGCAACAGTAAAAACGTACTTTTTGCCCTTTGTCCAACGTTTGTCCACCCAAAAAAAACACCCCACCCCATAGATTTTCCCCTAAATAATTCAAAAGACGGACACAAAATCCAACGCCAACCCATCATCACTCCAAAAAAAATGCATCTCGCCAAAAATTTTTTCACCGTCCGACAATGCAAATTATACTTTTCCAAAAGTTATCTCATCATTTTACATTGCGAATTATACTTTTCCAAAAGTTATCTCATCATTTTACAATGCGAATTATACTTTTCCAAAAGTTATCTCATCATTTTACATTGCAAATTATACTTTTCCAAAAGTTATCTCATCATTTTACAATGCAAATTATACTTTTCCAAAAGTTATCTCATCATTTTACATTACGAATTGGACTTTTCCAAAAGTTATCTCATCATTTTACATTACGAATTGGACTTTTCCAAAAGTTTTTCCTCCATTTGACATTTCGGATTAGGGTTTTCCAAAAGTTTTTCTATCATTTGACATTTCGGATTAGAGTTTTACAAAAGTTTTTCTATCATTCGACATTTCGGACGGGAGTTTTCCAAAAGTTAAACCCTCATCCGAAGCAACGGACAATGGTTTTTTAAATGTCAAACGGTAATCCTGCAATTCGGTTGATGGTTTGACATTTGTCAAACGCTTATCCTTGATCTCCACCAATGGTTTTACAAATAAAAAACTGTAATCGAACATCTTAACCCGTACTTTTCCAAAAGAAAAACCCTCGTCACAAATTACGGATCGTACTTTTTCAAATGAAAAACCCATCGTCCATACCACGGATTATAGTTTTCCAAATGAAAAACTATCGTCCCCCATCCACAACAAGAGTTTTCCAAATGAAAAACCGTCAACCTGCATGACAGACGGCATTTATACGAATGAAAATATAGAATCACACAGCGTGAATTCTAGGTTTCCAAATGAATACCCCCAACCTCGCCCCAAAAAGCGTGTTTATACAAATGAAAACGTGTCGCCCAAGAAGAGAACTCGAAAAAAAAATATCAAAAAAATCCTTTTTTTTTTGCAGGAATACTTGCAGGTATAAAAAAATATATACCTTCGTGCCCAAGTAGAATATGT
Organism: Tannerellaceae bacterium; assembly: GCA_031278605.1. Lineage (GTDB taxonomy): Bacteria > Bacteroidota > Bacteroidia > Bacteroidales > Tannerellaceae > DFXE01. The sequence continues at coordinate 3,000 of JAITKB010000031.1, read as the reverse complement.
ATCGGAATTAACGAAAAATAAAAATATGAATGACATCAGAAATACAAGCCCGGCCGGCCGGATAATAAGGAACCTTTGGATGATTATAACACTCCTTATGCTCACCTGCTGCACAGGCGCCAACAGCAACAGCCGCAAAACCGAAGCGGAAGTCGCCGCCGATTCTACTCCCTTTGAAGGCGTCTGGGAATCCGAAAAAAACGAAATGCACCGCTGGACATTCTCCGGATTTTCCTTCGTGGAATACAGGGAACTGGAAGGAGAAAACGGGGAACATTATTATAAAGGTACATTCTCCTACCGGGAAAATACAGCCGGAAGCGGCGCAATCACCCTGGAACGATCCCATGCCAGCAAAACAGGCGGGGCCTGGACGCCGTCCGATGAAGGAGCCGTGACAACCGGCTACCGCTTTTTGAGTGCAACCAAACTAAACATCTCCTCGAAAACATACAATAAGAAATAATACCCTAAAAGTTACACCATGGAAATTACCAAATTCAATCCCGCCCCTTTACGTATAGAAGAATGGTTCCGTATGCATACCGAATTTTACGGACTGGTGAAACTCTGCGGAGTGGATGTGTTGAACATGGAACGACTCTTCCCCCCCTACGAAATCCTCTATAAAGAAGGTGACGAACTGCTCGAAATCCTGCGCAAAAGCTTCATCACAGCCGATACACAATCGGCCGATCGCCTGCGCGGCAGGATCTTCCGGGGCCTGCGCAACGCCGCAAAATCCTACCAGTATACCCCCAATACGGAAAAACAAAACGCCGGCGCCAAAGTAAATGCCGTAATACGCAAATACAGCAGCGCCATCCTCAAAGGAAGCCGGGCAGAAAAAACAGCTGCAATAGATAATCTGCTTCAGGATTTAACACCGAAAGAAGGTAGCATCGACCTCTCAGCCGAAATACAAATCCTCTCACTCGAAGTGTGGGTGACCGATCTGAAGGCTGCCAATACCGCCTACAAACAATCGCTCTCCGAACGCGTGGAAGAAACCGTGGCACGCCCCGATGTGGGACGACTGAAACAGGTTCGCATAGAGATGGATCGCTACTATACCAATATGACAAACGCCGTCAATGCGCTTTTGTTGGTCATCGACGTCTCCTCCGGGAATGATGAAGAAGAATTGCCCGAAGAACCCAGCGGACCGGTAGAAGATCTCGAAGCACTCCCCTCCACACCCGACGGGAAAATATTACACTTCGCCAAAGCACTCAACGCCTATATCGCATACTACAAATCCCTCCTGAAAGGACGGCGCACACGTAGCAGCAAAAAGCAAGAGCAGGAAGAAGAATCAACGGAAGATACTTTATAAATTAATGCATAGTTTTTGATACATAGATAAGAATTTTTTGATATACCATAAATCAAATTTTGTACTTCATTGAAATTTGAATTATTTATCCCGCCCCCGGTTTGTATCTCGGGCGGGACTTTTTTTTGTATCCCGCGCATCAAAAGGTAGCCCATACGCAGAGAAAAAGATGCGTATTACGGAAAACTTCCGTAAATTCGGCCATCACCCGTATCGTACAGGAAATAAAATGTTTTTGGATAAAAAGGTTTACCTATCGTTGCTCGTTCTTTCCCTGTGGGGAGGCGGAATGGAGATGAAAACGGAAAATAATCCGGCCGATTCCATCATGCTCCGAGTGATCGCACAGGCCGCCGAATACAAAAAACAACTCGGAAGCTCGGAAGCGGAAATTTATATCAAAGGACGAACAAAAATTCTGGAGAAAAACCTGCTGATTCGCTTCGCCCATCACCTGTTCCCGGTAAACCAACAAGTGCCTGATATGGTGTTTGAAATGGTAAGCCATTCCAGCTTTGAAGCCCCCAATGCCTTCTTCCACGACTTCAAGGCCATCAACGGCAGCCATATCCCCAACCGCCGGAAACAACAGGAAATCCTCCATTTTCTCAGCCTCAACATCTCAGCCTCAACCGCCTTCAACGACGAAGTCCTAATGCCGACAGCCAAAAATGCCTTCAAATATTACAATTTCCATCTCACAGATATAGAAACACCCTCCCCCCAAAGGAAAATATACCGCATTCGCTTTCTCCCCAATCGCATCAGCCAAAAACTGATAGGCGGCTATCTCTATATTGAAGATCCGAACTGGAGGGTTGCGCGGATCGAACTGAGCGGACGTTATTACTTCTCGGATTTTATCCTCACCATGACCTGCGGACAGGATTCCACCCGCTTTAATCTTCCGGAAACGGCCGATTTGTCGCTTACGTACCGCATGATGGGGAATGCCGTATCCAGCACGTATCATGCACAATATACTTACAGACCGGTTGCCCGGAGACGGAATGTGGCAGGGGGCGATGATTCCTCCCTCAACCTCTCACGCTATTACGGGCAATCGCCGGATTCGGTCGCCATCATCCGCGACACCCTTTTCTGGCAACAAGTGCGGGATTTGCCTTTGACCCAAGAGGAACACAACCTGTATGCCCAAGCCGAAGGGAAAGAAAAACAGTCGGCAGATTCCGCAGCCTCCATCCCCACACGCTACAATTCTTACCTCGCCTTTACCGAAATGATCACCAACCCCATCAGCCGTGATTATAAAAATACGCACATCCGCTATTATGGCATCCTGAACCCCTCGCAACTGGGTTATTCCCAAAACAACGGGCTCTCGTTCCGCCAGCGTATGCGGGTGCAAAAACGCTACGAGGATGAACGGCAACTCGGATTTTCTTCCGAGCTGGGTTTTGTGTCCAAACAAAAAGAAGTGTTTTTCAAGGCGGAAGGACTTTGGGAATACTGGCCGGAAAGGTTGGCCTCCCTTCGTTTGCTGGTGGGCAACGGCAACCAGAGTTATTCCTTCGGGATGATGCAGGAAATCAATAAACAACTGACCGATTCCACCTTCAATGCCGAAGATCTTAACCTGCAATACTTCCGCCACTATTACATAGACGTGACCAACCGCATGGATCTCTTCAACGGATTCCGCC
>JAITKB010000138.1 GCA_031278605.1 Tannerellaceae bacterium | reverse complement strand
GCCAACTGTCCTTTGGCGATTTTCTCCTGAGCCGAGAGGGCTGTCTGTCCGTCGGAGGTTGGGTAGCCTCCGTCTATCAGGTCGGCGATTCCGGGGACAAATGCCTCCGGGTCTCTCTGGGCAAGATAAGACAGCATTTTAGGCAATTCGATCTTGAAGATAAAGGGATCTACGGCGTCCTTGTAGTGGGTTTTTGCCGGGTTCAAGAGGCCGACGCCTACCAGTCCGATGCCGTTTCCTCCCCGGTAGAGACCTTCCATGGCGGCTAATTTCATCGGTTGCTTATGAGCCACCTGGTAGGCAGAGCCATCGCCCGTCCAGAAGGTGAGAAGGGAAGCGACCAGGCCGAATACAGCCGATACCTTGATGCTGCTCAGGGCAAATTCCACATGTTTTCTTTTCAATACGTACCAACTGCTGATGCCGATAACCACCACGCTACCCAGAATCCATCCGGATAATACGGTATGGAAAAATTTGTTGACGGCAACCGGTGAAAGGGCGACGGCCCAGAAATCGGACATCTCATTCCGTACGGAATCGGGGTTGAAGGTCATGCCGGCGGGGTATTGCATCCAGGCGTTGGCGACCAAGATCCAGAGGGCGGAAAGCGTAGCCCCGCCGATGGTCAGCCAGGTGGAAGCCAGGTGGAAGCCTTTGCCGACTTTGTTCCATCCAAAGAACATAACCGCAATAAAGGTGGCTTCCATAAAGAAGGCCACGATACCTTCAATCGCCAGGGGGGCGCCGAAGATGTCTCCCACAAACCAGCTGTAATTGGACCAGTTCGTGCCGAACTCAAATTCAAGGATCAATCCGGTGGCCACTCCGACGGCAAAGTTGATGCCGAATATCCTCATCCAAAACTGGGCGGTTGTTTTCCAGAACTCTTTCCCTGTCTTGTAATAGATTGTTTCCATAATCGCTTGAATAATACCAAGCCCTAGGGTAAGCGGTACAAAAAGCCAATGGTAAATGGCCGTAAGGGCGAACTGCGCTCTCGACCAGTCAATCAAAGAAGTGTCAATGTTTTCAATCATAATCGGAATAATTTAAGGGGTAATACATTTAAGGGATCATCGCGCGTTGTATAAGTTCTCCCCATACATAGTCCTGTTTCTCCGATTCGCCCTTGAATTGACCCAAATAAGATGGGAAAAAGAAGGGTTTCAGCAGGCAAAACATAATAAACAGTTTGATAAGAATGATCAACCAGAGTGTTTTCCCAAGCGTCATGCTTCGGAATCCTTCTACATAAAAACGAATGATACGGAATGGAATAAACTCTTTCTTCATATGGGATAACATTAAAAGGGTAACAACTATACAGGAAACAAATATATGCGTTTTTTATTCCCTTTTTCATTTACAGACAAATGAAAATCATAAATAATGTAAAAATGCAGCTATCTAACACAAAATGGCGGAAACATATTAATAATGCACGCAAGCCGACTCGCGGGTGCTGTTTCTGTTTTATTCTCCGACACAAGCTACCGCTGAGAACAGACCGAAATTTTCGAATCAACTCCGACTAAGGGGAAAGAAAGACTTTATAAAAAATTCAGAACGCTGTCCGAAGTTCGGTGGAGGTTCTGAAAAAAAAATCGAAGATGCGCTTGCCCTGCCTCAGGGAATTATCGCTTGGGGGATTCGCGGGAAAGACCTATATTTGCCGCCATTCGCACGCATCCGTACAGGAAATCACTTTATGCAAATACCTTTTTAAATACCCACAACAATGAATGTTTCCAAAGTTTATTTTACGAATCTGAGAACTACGCCCTCCAGTAGTTTGACAACCAAAATGGAACGCCTCGTTAAACGGGCGGGAATTGAAACGATCGACTTCAAAAATCAATTCGTAGCCGTTAAAATACATTTCGGAGAACCGGGAAACCTCGCCTTTATCCGTCCCAACTACGCGGCAAAACTCGCCGACCTGCTCCGCAGCCTCGGAGCAAAACCCTTTCTGACCGATAGCAATACGCTCTACTCCGGAGGACGATCCAACGCGGTGGACCATCTGCAAAGCGCCATGGAAAACGGATTTAATCCCATCTCGGCCAAATGCAACGTCATCATTGCCGATGGCGTGAAAGGGACAGACTATCGCCAACTACCCCTGGAAGGCCCCTATTGCAAAGCGCCTAAAATCGGCACAGCCATTGCCGAGGCCGACATCGTAGTCAGTATGAACCATTTCAAGGGACACGAACAAAGCGGATTCGGAGGCGCTCTGAAAAACCTGGGAATGGGCTCGGCCAGCGTTGGAGGAAAAATGGAACTGCACTCCTCCTCCCAACCGGCAACAGACCCCGTAGCGTGCATCGGCTGCGGAATCTGCGAAAAATATTGCGCACACCACGCCATCCGGGTCGGAAAAGACCGGAAAGCCGTCATCCGTTATGAGCTATGCGTGGGCTGCGGACAATGCGTGGCCCTCTGTCAATACGAAGGAGCCGTGATGGGAGAAGGCGACAGCTCGGAACGACTGAACTGTAAAATCGCCGAATATGCCAAAGCCGTCCTGGCGGACAAACCCAATTTCCATATCAATTTCATCATGAACGTCTCCCCAAATTGCGACTGCTGGAATCATAACGATGCGGCAATCATCCCCGACCTGGGGATCCTGGCCTCGTTCGACCCCGTTGCCCTCGATCAGGCATCCGCCGATATGGTGACGGCAGCCCCGGCATTAAAAAATAGCCGGCTAAGCGAAAAATACCCACACGAAGCGTTGCTGGGGAAAGACAAATTCCATTTAATACACCCCGATACGCATTGGCAGGCCGGCCTGGAACATGCCGAAAAGATAGGGCTGGGCATCCGCAAATACGATTTAATTGCCGTATAACATGAACGATACGATATGCGCCATAGCAACGGCGCCGGGAAGCGGAGGAGTCGCCCTGATTCGCGTGTCGGGCCCCGAAGCCATCGCGATAAGCAACCGCGTGTTCTCCCCAAAAAATAAGGAAAAGGACCTGTTGACCCTACCCGCCCGCCGCCTTTGCCTGGGAAGTGTCGAAAGCGAGGAGGAGCGGATAGACGAAGCGCTCGTATCCCTGTTTCGCGCTCCCCATTCCTATACGGGTGAAGATACGGTGGAAATTGCCTGCCATGGTTCCCTGTATATTCAGCAACAAATCCTGAAGCTGCTTATGGAAAAAGGCTGCCGCATGGCACTTGCCGGCGAATTTACACAACGGGCTTTCCTGAACGGAAAAATGGACCTGAGCCAGGCCGAAGCCGTTGCCGAGTTGATTGCCTCTACCTCGGCCGGGATGCACCGGCTGGCCCTGAATCAGATGCGGGGTGGCTTCGGCAAAGAACTGGGGAAACTGCGCGAACAACTCCTGGAGTTCGCCTCGCTCATAGAGCTGGAACTGGATTTCGAGGAAGAAGATGTGGAATTTGCCGATCGCGCCCATCTCAAGCAATTCGCCTCCGACATAGCCGGCCTGGTTCGCAAACTGGCCGATTCCTTCAGCCTGGGCAATGCCATCAAAAACGGGATCCCGGTAGCCATCCTGGGCGAAACTAATGCCGGAAAATCCACCCTGCTCAACCAACTGCTGGGAGAAGAACGGGCGATTGTTTCCGACCTTCACGGGACAACGCGCGACGTGATAGAAGACACGGTCAACCTCTCGAACATCACCTTCCGCTTCATCGACACCGCCGGCATACGCGAAACAACCGACGTCCTCGAAAATTTAGGCATCGAACGCGCCTTTGAGAAACTTCAACAAGCCTCCATCCTTCTGTGGGTCATGGACCTGACCGGCTCGGACGCCCGAACGGAAGCCCTCTACCGGGTAATCGCCCCCCGTCTGGAGGGAAAAAAAACCTTGCTCGTATTCAACAAATCCGATTTATTATCCGCCACGGAACTGGAAGCCAAACGTCCGCTCCTTCCGGAAGCGACAGCCGAGCGTCTTTATATTTCAGCCAAAAGGGAAGAAGACCTCCTTCTTTTGAAACGTCGCCTGGTGGAAGTTGCCGCCCCTGCCGCGATTTCTTCCGGGGATGTGGTGGTTAGCAACATCCGCCATTACGAAGCCCTTATCCACGCCCATGCCGCTCTCCTTCGCCTTATGGAAGGCCTGGAGCAAAACATCTCCGGCGATTTCCTCAGCCAGGACATCCGGGAATGTATCCACCATCTTGGCGAAATAACCGGGCACATCAGCAACAAGGAAATACTCACCCACATCTTTAGCCGCTTCTGTATCGGCAAGTAAGTCAATATCCGACGTTCTGGGTAAGTTTTGTATTCAACTGAAGAACGGATGTGGGTATGGGAAATACGGTGGTGTAGCCGGTTTTGTCTTCCACGTAATCGCCCACGACTACGTTGTGACGGACCCCGGGATAACGGTCTAAGGTCGGCTCCGTATAGGTTCCGAAACGGATTTGATCCTGTCGCCTCATCCCTTCGTAGGAAAGCTCCAGCAAACGCTCGTCAAGAAGGTCCTGCAGGGTGACGTTTGTTTTCAGAGAAGCATTTACCCGGCTCCGGACCCTGTTCAGTTCCTCGTCGCCGCTTTCCCCTAAACGTACTTTGGCCTCGGCAGCCAGCAAAAGCGCATCGGCATAACGGTAGAATACTTTGTCGTTATTATGGTAATTGTATGACGAGGTTGTATTGTCTATCTCGTATTTCCCCATACGCGCTCCGGCCATTTTGACGGTATAATCGTCTACGTCGGCGCTGAAGTCTACCGCTACGCTTTCCGGATTATAAACCAAAGGCAGGCCGGCGCCGGCAATAACCTGCTCGCCGTTTACGGTGATCGGACCATAGAAAAAGGTAAAATCCATGCGCGGGTCCTGTTCCGGCGTATCGTATCGGAAAACCTTCATTTGTTCCCGTGTAGCGCAGGCCCCGTTCCATCCCTGCAGTCCGAGGGCGCCGGCGTGCGAAGGATGAAGCGTTTGGGTGAGCTGCTGGTCGACCACTTTATAGGTAGTCCCGTCGCTGGGCTGCGTCCAGATGTTTTCCACGGACGTATCGTTGGTCTTGCTGAAGTTCACCCGGAAGTCGGCTTGCAAGGCGTATCCCTCCCGTTCGATTTGTCGGCAACAATAAATAACCGTTTCCCAGGCATTGCGCGTTGTCCCGTCCAAGGTGATGAAAATGTTTTTGCCGGCTTCATTGATTCCCGGCGACACGTGATCAATCCCTCCCGTCAGGGTTCCGTCGTCCCATTTATCCTTGGTAAATACCGGGGCGTTGATTGCCATCTTGGCCAGAGCCATATATCCCGCCGCTTGGGTGATACGTCCGTAATAAGGACCGGAATTCTGGCATTTGGCGCTTATCAGATGCGGAATGCAGTCGGTTAGCTCCTCTATGATGAACCGGAAAACTTCACTTCTTTCCGACTGGCTCACCTCCGATATGCGCACCCGGGAAGAAGTAACCAGCGGGATACGTCCGAAGAAATCCACTAATTGCATATAAACAATGGCGCGGATGCTTCTCACCTCGTACTGGTATTCGAGCAGGAAATCGTCGCCGCCGGCTTGTATGAATGTTTCCAGGTTGTCAATCGAGGTGTTGCACTTGCCGACCAGACCGTACATATTGTTCCATACGCTAGCGGTCGTGGCGAGGCCCGGCCCGTAGTTGTGCAGGAACAGGGATTGCCATTTTCCCCCGTCCACCCAATCGGCCTGCCTGCCCGGCAGGATCCATGCGTCGGAAGTAAATTCCTGCAGGCAGTGTACGTTTTCCCTGGCTCCGTAAAAACTGCTGCCGAAGGCGGAATAAACCGAGGCTACGGTATTGACGTATACCATGACGGCGCTTTTATAGGCCTCTTCCTCCGGGATTCGGCTCTGGGGTGTTTCTTCAAGGAAGCCGGAGCAACCGGACAGCAGCGCGGCCAACACCAAACCTGATAGTATCTTTTCCATAAAAATTGTATTGCTTGAATGAGGTTGTGTATGATTTAGAATTTAATGCCCAGCGAAACGGAATAAACGCGCCGCAAGGGGTATATTAATTTATCGTCCACACCCAGCGTCAGAGCGCCCGAACCGCTGGAGCCGGCAGAGCGGGAGGCGGTGTTGGCCGAATTGATCAGCGGGGTGAGGCCGGAATATCCGGTGAGGGTTGCCACGTTATTGACCGAGAAGGCCAGACGCAACGCTTTGATGTGCCGCGTGCGCAGAAAGGAGGACGAAACGTTGTAGCCCAAGGTCAGGTATTCCACATGCACGTAATCGCCTTTCTCCAGGTAGTAGTCGGAAATCTTAATGTCGTAAATGCGTTTCTCCAAAGCTCCCTCTATCACGTTATAGGTGGGGAAGGACGACAGGTTATGGAACGTAAGGCTTGTCCCGTTGAATATCTTATGGCCGAACGCCCCGTTGAATTGGGTTGTCAGGTCGAAGTTTTTGTAGCGCAGGTTGAGCGAAGCGCCCAGGTATGCCCTCGGAATGGATTGCCCGGCGATGTAGCGGTCGCCATTGTCGGAAAGGTCTACGCTTGCGTTGCCGTCCAGGTCTGCGATGTCGTAGAGGAACTTACCTTCTTCCTTCTCCAGGATGCCGTTGGCATGTGGAATGTAGAACACGCCGATGGGTTGTCCTTCGGTCAGGTAGGTTACGCCGGCATACTGTGTCAGTCCCGTGGCGTTCACACTGGCCAGTTGGATGTATTGGCTTGTTGTAAATTCGCTGCCCTGATAGGTCCCGCTCAATGATTCCAGTTTGTTTTTCTGGATCGACACATTGAGATCCATACCGAAAGAGAAATCCTTCTTGCGGAGAATATCTCCGTGGAGGGCCAATTCAAATCCGTTGTTGGTCATTTCGCCGAGGTTGGCCAGCATGGTGGTATAAACAAAGGGCGGAATCGGGACGGTATAGGTATACAGCATGTCTTTTGTGCGGGAAGCATAATAGTCGGCCGTCAGGCGCAGGCGGGAATCAAACAGGCTCAGGTCGATTCCCGCGTCGAAGGTGTATTTCTTTTCCCAGCGGAGATCCGGATTGGAATTGGAGGCAAGGGCGAAGGTGGCGGCGGCGGAACCGTTCACCAGGGTGGTGCCGTTGGGGGACATGAGCGACAGGGAGTTGTAAGGGCTGATGGCATCCTGGTTGCCGGTCACCCCATAGCCCGCTCGCAGTTTCAGATGGTTTACCGACTTCAGGTTTTCCAGGAAAGGTTCGTTGGAAACGATCCACGCGGCGGAAGCCGAAGGGAAAAATCCCCACTTATTGCCCGAACCGAGTTTGGATGAACCGTCGCGCCTCACATTGGCCGTAAGCACGTATTTCCCACTATACATATAATTGATGCGGGCCATGTACGACAACAGGGCATACCGTGTGGCATTGGAGGTGGCGTCGCCCCAGCTGACATTTGCCCCGGCCTGGAGATTGTTGTATCTGAAATAATTGGTTTCAAAGCCGCTCACCCGCGTTGAGGACTCAAAGAAGCTTTGTTCCTGGGCTTCCAGCAGCGCCAGGGCGTTGAGGCTGTGTTGCTCCCATTCCTTTACGTAGCTCAGTTGTATATTCCCCATCCAATCGTCGCGTTCGGCATATTGCAGCCGGGCCTGCCCGTTGCCGTTCATCAGCCCTTGCTGGATATCGTTGGGGATATACTGCCGCCGGTTATTAACCGAATAGGTATAGGAGCCGAAGCCGGTCAGGTTAAAGCCTTTTTGGATTTCGTAGTTTACCCTCCCGTTCACGTTCATGCGCGAGACGATGTTCCGGTTGCTGATTTCGAGCATTCCGAGCGGGTTGTATACCTCGATGGCTACGGGGTCTTCGTCCCACTGCCCTGTTTCCGAATTCCGGAAGGCGGGATAGGTGGGATTGTAGGAGGAGGCCGAATAGAAGGTGCGGTAGGTATCGAATTGCTGGTCGGCTTCCCTTCGCGAGCCGAATATACCGAGTTCGATGCGCAGTTTTTGCCCGAAGGCATACTGTGTGGCGTCTATTTTGGCCGTGTAATTACGCATGGCGGAATTTTTCAATAAACCGGGGTTGTCTATGATCCCCAGCGATGCTCGCAGATTGGAAGCCTCGTTCCCGTGCGTAAAGGAAAAATGATGCGTTTGCGACAGGGCGCCTTCGCGCTGGATGGCTTTGGCCCAATCGGTGCTGTATCCCCTGTCGTTTGTGGCGAGGCCCAGGGCCTTTGCTCCGGCTCTCCATTCGTCGGCCGTTAGCATTCGGAGGTTTTTATACGCATGGCTTAGGCCGAAGAGGCCGTTGTATTCCATCTGGGCGAACCCGGCTTTCCCGCGTTGTGTGGATACGAGGATTACGCCCGATGCACCCCGGCTACCGTACTGGGCTGTTTCGGAGGCATCTTTCAGGATGGTGAGCGATTCGATGTCGGAGGGCGAGATGGAGCGGAACATATCCAGGTCGCCGAAAATCCCGTCGATAATCACCAGCGGATCGTTCCCTCCCGACAGGGAGGTTGTCCCGCGGATGCGTATATGGATGTCGGACGCCGGGTCTCCGCCGGCCTGGGTGATCACCACCCCGGCCACTTTCCCTTTCAGCGCCTCCAGCGGTTCGGTCACGATGCCGGTATTCATCTCTTCCCTCCCCACTTTTTCCACTACGCCGGACACGGAGCGTTTGTTTCCCACGGCGTATCCTATGACCACTACATCTTCCAGGAGCCGAACATCTTCCTCCAGGAATACATGGACAACGGATTCGTTGCCCACCCGCACTTCTTTGCTCGCATAGCCGATGAAGGAAAAGACCAACACGGGGTTGTTCCCTTCCCTTAATCCGATTGCATAGTTGCCGTCGGCGTCGGTAATTGTTCCGTTTTGCGTTCCTTTTTCCAGCACGGTAGCGCCGGAGACTGCTTCGCCGTTTGCATCGGCCACCCGTCCGGTAATTTGCCGTCCGGTTTGTTGAAGCGCCGATGGGGAATACGCTCCGTATCCTTCAAACGCTCCGGCGAAGAAGACCGGGCAAAGGATGAGTATCCGGATGCACAGGCATCGGCGCCCTTGTTTTTTCTTCATGGCGCATACTTTTTAATTGACAACAATAACGATGCAAACTCCCTGTGAATCCTTTTCCGGGAAAAGGTGAAATTTTTGATTGGTTTCATAAGTTGTATATTTAAGGATGATTCTGTCGTCGGGTTATCTCCCTACAAATTTAATCATTCCCCCGGCTTCCTTCGCCGGATAGGGGAAAAAGGCTTATATTTGTTTGGTTAAAAAAAGAAACATACATAAAACAATATGGATAACAGGAGAACAAGGGTTCGCTTTGCGCCCAGCCCTACGGGTCCGTTGCACATTGGCGGTGTGCGCACGGCTTTATACAATTATTTATTTGCCGGGAAACAGGGGGGCGATCTGATCCTCCGGATAGAGGACACCGATACGCAGCGCTTTGTGCCCGGGGCGGAGGCCTATATCGTTGAGACTTTCCGCTGGCTGAATATCCCCTTCGACGAAGGGCCGGGCCTGGGCGGGAGTTACGGCCCCTACCGGCAAAGCGAACGGAAACCTGTTTACCGGCGTTATGTGCAACAGTTGCTGGAGACCGAAAAGGCCTATTACGCCTTCGACACCCCGGAGGAGCTGGAGGCGAAACGCGCGGCCGTTGCCAACTTCCAATACGACGCATCCACCCGGATGCAGATGCGCAACAGCCTCACCATGTCCGGGGAGGAAACCCGGCGGCGCCTGGAGGAAGGGACCGGGTACGTGGTACGTTTCCGGGTAGAGGAGGGCGAACTCATCCGGGTGAACGACCTGGTGCGCGGGGAGGTCACGGTACATTCCTCCGTGCTGGACGACAAGGTGCTTTACAAATCCTCCGACGGCCTGCCCACCTACCACCTGGCCAACGTCGTTGACGACCGCCTGATGGAGATCACCCACGTGATCCGCGGCGAGGAATGGCTGCCCAGCGCCCCGCTGCATGTCCTGCTTTACCGCGCCCTGGGATGGGAGGCGTCCATGCCGCAGTTTGCCCACCTCCCCCTCCTGCTGAAACCCGACGGGAACGGGAAGCTGAGCAAACGCGACGGCGACCGGCTGGGATTTCCCGTTTTCCCCCTCGCCTGGAGCGACGACAAAGGCAGCGAACCCTCGCCGGGATTCCGCGAACAGGGCTTCCTGTACGAAGCCCTGTTGAATTTCCTGGCCCTGACGGGATGGAATCCGGGCGACGACCGCGAGATTCTCTCCAGAGACGAAATGATGCAATGCTTCGACCTCGCGCATTGCAGTAAAAACGGGGCCCGATTCGATTACGAAAAGGGGAAATGGTTCAATCACCAATACCTCCGCGCAAAGGACAACAAAGCCCTTGCGGAACTTTTCCTCCCCCTTCTAAAGGCCCGCGGGCTGGAGGCGGAGGCGGAATATGTAGAAAAGGTGGTGGGACTTGTAAAGGAACGGGCCGGAAGTATCAACGAATTATGGGAACACGGGGCCTTCTTTTTCGCCCCTCCCGACGGATACGATGAAAAAACCGTGAAGAAACGCTGGAAAGAAACTTCGCCCCAACAACTCTCCGAGCTGGCCCGGGTGCTTGCATCCTGCGAACGCTTCGACGCCCTGAGCACGGAACAAACCGTAAAGGAATGGATGGAGAGCCGGGCCTATGCTCCCGGCGTAATCCTGAACGCCCTCCGCCTGGCCCTGACCGGGGAGGGCAAAGGACCGCACCTTTTTGACATGACCGCCCTGCTGGGCAGGGAAGAAACCCTCCGCCGCATCCACCGGGCCATCGAACAATTGCCATGATTCGGGCGTATACGTTGGCCATCCATAGCTATGCTTTTGTTGTCCGATGCCTGTCGGTTGTCCACCCCAAGGCCCGGAAGATGTGCGCCGGACAGCGGGACACGTTCCGTCTCCTGAGCGAGGGAATCGACCGAAATGCGCCCTGGATCTGGTTTCACGCCTCTTCGCTGGGGGAGTTCGAGCAGGGCCGGCCTTTGATGGAAAAAATAAAATCCCGCCACCCGCATGGAAAGCTCCTGCTTACGTTTTTTTCCCCTTCCGGCTACGAGGTGCGGCGGGATTATCCGGGGGCGGACCTGGTGTGTTACCTTCCCTTCGACACCCCCCGGCGGGTGAAGAAATTCCTGGATCTGGCCAATCCCCGCCTGGCGGTCTTCATTAAATATGAATTTTGGGCCAACTACCTGTTGGAATTGAAAAGCCGGGCGATCCCTACGTATAGCGTATCGTCTGTTTTCCGCTCCGGGCAGTTGTTTTTCAGATGCTACGGCCGTCCTTACCTGCGTTTGCTGGAATGTTTCGACCACTTGTTTGTGCAGGACGAATCCTCGGCCTCTCTGCTTGGGCGTTACGGGATTCGGCGCGTGAGCGTATCGGGGGATACGCGCTTCGACCGGGTACTTCAGGTGCGTAGCGAGGCCCGGCGGCTGCCCCTGGTTGAGGCTTTTGTCAAGAACGCCCCAGGCGGGAAACGGCCCATTTTGGTAGCGGGAAGCACCTGGTTGCGCGACGAATCCCTCCTGCTCCCTTATTTCAACCAACATCCGGATCTTCGCCTCATCATTGCTCCCCACGAGATCAATTCCAGACGTTTACGCGAGATCCGTTCGCGTCTTCTCCGCCCCGTTGCGCTTCTTTCCGAGGCCGAGGCCGGGAGCATAACCCGTTGCGACTGCCTGATTGTCGACTCTTTCGGGCTTTTGTCCTGTATCTACCGTTATGCCGACATGGCCTACGTGGGTGGGGGATTTGGCAAGGGGATTCACAACCTTTTGGAGGCGGCGGTGTATGGGATCCCGGTTCTTTTCGGCCCTGTTCACCGTAAGTTCAAGGAGGCCCAATCGCTCATAGCCCTCGGCGGCGGCTTCAGCATTCCCGACTTCCCGTCGCTGAGTCGCCGGATAGACCGGTGGCTCGAACGCCCCGATTTGCGCACCCTTGCCGGAGAAGCCGCCGGAGAGTTCGTAAAAACTCAGGCCGGCGCTACCGAAACCGTATTGAAACACCTCACACCCCGTATCAACAACCGGATTTCAGACTAATTCCAAATCAAATTCCCGGCACCCCATTCCCCATAGGTAAAGGTCCAAATCAAATTCCCGGCACCCAATTACCCATAGGTAAAGGTCCAAATCAAATTCCCGACACCCAATTCCCCATAGGTAAAGGTCCAAATCAAATTCCGGACACCCAATTCCCCGTAGGTAAAGGTCTAAATCAAATTCCCGGCACCCAATTCCCCATAGGTAAAGGTCCAAATCAAATTCCGGACACTCCATTACCCATAGGTAAAGGTCTAAATCAAGTTTGCGACAGATTTTCTGCCGCAATCATTTGCTTGCCGGAAGTTTACGGGGGTGAGTTATAGGTGGGTCAATTCCGTATACGAAGCGTATTGCCGCTGACTACCACCGGATAGGGTTTTAATTGTTCTCGGCTGGGACCGCTGACCGGGTTCCCGAGACCGAAAATTAAATCGTATGTGCTTTGACATTTAGGACAAACGGCATGGAGGTGTTCGTCGTCTACTTCAACCCTTACCAGGCGGTCGGCCTCCAGGGGGCAGGCAAGGTCGAAGGCATAATAAGCGTCTGCGCCCGTCCCGTTGACGCCGTGATAAACCAGGACGCCGCCAAAGCCCGTCTTTTCTATGCTCTGATTGATGTTCTGAGGCGTATATATTTTATACGCCAGGGAAGGTACCAGGTCCTTATCCTCAAACGTAAGGTCCAACTCCAGATACACCAAGCTGTAAGGGATGCTGGAAATCGCTGTTTTGTCACAGGAGTTTATCGCAAAGGCTATGAGGCAGAAAAGCAGACGTTTCATAAAGGGGATTCCATCAGTTTGTATTCCGCCTCGAGGGCTTTCTCAAAGGAAAATCCTGCGATCGTCTGCCGCATCAGGGCCTCTATGGCATCGTTGCATAAATTGCCCATGCTGCCTTCGTGCGTATGGCGGATTTGTTTGTCCGGGATAAATTCGCCGGCTTCTATCTCCAGGCCAACCTGTTTGTAGGCCTCGCGGAAAGGAATACCGGATAGCGTGCGGCGGTTGACCTCCTCCACGCTGAACATCAAATGGTATCTGGCGTCGTCCAAAATAGAGGGGTTTACCTCCAACTCCCCCAACATGCGGGTTGCCATGCCAAGGCAATCGGTCAACTCCCCGAAGCAAGGAAGGAAAACTTCCTTGATGATCTGCAGGTCGCGGAAGTATCCGGAGGGGAGATTGTTGGCTATCAACGTGACCTGCTGGGGCAAGCCCTGTATTTTGTTGCATCTGGCCCGCGTCAGTTCAAATACGTCCGGGTTTTTCTTGTGGGGCATGATGCTGGAGCCGGTCGTATACGGGTCGGGTAATTTGACAAAACCGAAGTTCTGGCTGTTGAACAGACAAACATCGGAGGAGAGCTTGGAGAGCGTAGCGGCAATCCCTGCCAGGGCAAAGGCCGTTGTGCGTTCCATCTTGCCCCGCCCCATTTGGGCGTAAACCACGTTATAGTTCATGGAATCAAAGCCCAGCAACTCGGTCGTCAACCCGCGATTCAACGGGAAAGACGAACCATAACCGGCCGCCGATCCCAAAGGGTTGCGATTGCATATCTTATAAGCAGCCTGCAACAACAGCAAATCGTCAACCAAACTTTCCGCATAGGCCCCAAACCACAGGCCGAAAGAAGACGGCATGGCCACCTGCAAATGCGTATATCCGGGTAAAAGGATCTCCTTATAGCGGTTGCTCTGACTCAACAACACCTCAAACAAGGCGGAAACCCCCCGGACAATCTCCCGTATCCCGGCGCGGGTAAACAACTTCAGATCCAAAAGCACCTGGTCGTTGCGCGAACGTCCGCTATGGATTTTCTTGCCAATATCCCCCAGCGTGCGGGTCAGCATCAGTTCCACTTGCGAATGTACGTCTTCCACCCCTTCCTCTATAACAAACTCTCCTTCGCAAACAAGCCGGTGGATCTGTCTCAAGCCGGACAGGAGGGCCGTAAGCTCTTCCCGCGTCAGCAAACCGATACCTTCCAGCATCAGGATATGCGCCATGGAACCCAGGACATCGTATTTGGCCAGGTACATATCCATTTCACGGTCTTTGCCCACGGTGAAGGTCTCCACCGCTTGGTTCACCCGGAGATTTTTCTCCCAAAGTTTCTGAGTCATTTGTAATTCGTAGGATTATTAATAAGGAAGGGTTGCCAGCGTGGCGGATATTTTCTCCAATGCATCCTGCAAGGGTTTGGTCACCATCGGTTTTAAGAAAGGGCTTAATTCGGCCCTTAAGGTGAGCCGCATACGCGTATCGTTTTCGGCCACCTGCTTTAATTGTATCCATACGTTCAAGGGAACGGGCGAATGGAGGGTTGTGAATTTTATGGTCTTATGCGGCTCGCGTTCAACAATCCGGAAGGTTATTTTCCCTATCGGATCAACGCAGAAACTGCAGGAGTCGTTGTCGAACGAAAAATCTTTCAGCTTATCTTGCGGGATGAGATCTTTCATTCCCTCCAGGTTGGAAAGGTTGGACAACATCCCGAAGACCCGCTCCTTGTTATGGGGTATTGTTTTTGTATCACTTGTAAATTCCGTCATCAAGCCGTTCGATTTTGTGTATGATAATTTTGCGTATTATAATAAAGCTGGATTCCAGTTGGCCGGGTCCTTTCTCCACTCCTGCAAGGTGGTTATTTCCGACTGACTGATGTAGTTGGTACGCAGAGCCTCCTCGATAACGGCATCGTAATGGCTCAATGTAACAAGACGTATATTCGCTTTTTTGAATTGCTCGGCGGCTATGGGGAATCCGTGTGTGAAGATTGCCACCATCCCAATAACCTCGCAGCCGAAGTTACGCACGGCCTCTACCGCTTTCAAACTGCTTCCCCCGGTAGATACCAGATCTTCCAGGACAACAACCTTGGAATCGGGTTTCAACTCGCCTTCAATCAGGTTTTCCAGCCCGTGATCCTTGGGCGTGGCACGGATGTAGACGAAAGGAAGACCCAATAAATCGGCCACCAACGCACCTTGTGCGATAGCTCCGGTAGCCACGCCGGCAATCGCCTCTACGTTTTCGTAGTTCTCAACAATCAAGCGTGCCAACTCTATTTTAATAAAATTCCGCATGGCTGGGTAAGAAAGGGTTTTCCTGTTATCACAATAAATAGGCGACTTCCACCCGGAAGCCCATGTGAATGGATTGGCGGGTTGTAATTTAACCGCTTTAATCTTCAATAATTTCTCAGCTACTAATCTTTCCAGTGTTTTCATACAAATAAAATTTCTATCATTCATTACTCGCAAAAGTAGTAATTCACAACGAATCCCCTAATATATTCATTCAAAAATCGCGAAACAATCCCTGCAGCCGTTATGTGGGGTTTCTTCCGGATGAGAAGGCTTTGAAAAAAGGTGTCGATGTTCGTCTGCTACAAGTTTATCGTTATATTTGCTCAACTTTTAATTTGAATGTTTGTACAAACGTTGTAAAAATATACTACCATGAAAACAAAAGAAATTTCACGTCGCTTGTTTATCAAACAAGCTGTTACCGCTTCGGCGGCTTCGACTGTCATCCCTTCATTCTGGACCCCGGCGAAAGCCCGGACAATGCCCTCCTCTCCGCTGATAAGCCCCAACGACCGAGTGAACTTAGCCGTTATAGGAATTGGGAATCGAGGAGGAGAAATCACCAACGAATTATACAATACAGGCTTATGCAATATCGTTGCCTTGTGCGATGTGGATATGGGAGCGGCCCATACGCAGGCCATCATTCAGAAATTCCCGGACGTACCCCGCTTCCAGGATTTCCGGAAGATGTTCGATGCAATGGCCAACCGGATCGATGCGGTGAGCGTCGGCGTACCCGATCATGCCCATTTCCCCATCACAATGGAGGCGATGGCGCATGGGAAACATGTGTATGTGGAGAAACCCATGGCGCGTACCTTCAACGAGGTAGAACTGATGATCAAGGGCGAAAAAAAATACGGCGTAGTAACCCAAATGGGCAATCAGGGACATTCGGAAGGGAATTATTTCCAATTCAAAGCCTGGCTGGAGGCCGGCATCATCCGGGACGTAACAGCCGTAACAGCCCATATGAACAGTCCGCGACGCTGGCATGGCTGGGATCCGAAAATCACGGATTTCCCGGCAGCCGAGCCTATCCCTCAAACGCTGGACTGGGATACGTGGCTGGGCGTTGTGAAACACCACAACTACAACCACGATTTTGTGAACGGACAATGGCGTTGCTGGTATGATTTCGGCATGGGGGCCTTGGGCGACTGGGGAGCGCACCTTCTGGATACGGTGCATCAATTCCTGGATTTGGGTTTGCCCTGCGAAATCAATCCCGTTTACCTGAAGGATCATAACCCGTTTTTCTATCCGATGTCGTCTACCCTGGTTTTCAAGTTCCCCGAAAGAGGGCGGATGCCGGCCGTGGACATCACCTGGTACGACGGGCTGGATAATATCCCCTCCGTTCCGGAAGGATACGGCGTGTCTGAAATAGACCCCAATATTCCACCCGTGGGAGGAGGCAGGATACAACCCATGAAGCTGAATCCCGGAAAGGAAATATACACGAAAACATTGACTTTCAAAGGCGGTTCGCACGGGAGTAGCTTGTCTGTCATCCCCGAAGCAAAAGCCGGGGAAGTGGCATCCCGACTGCCGGAAGTACCGAAAAGCCCGTCGAATCATTACGCCAATTTCCTGTTGAGTTGCATGGGGAAGGAGAAACCGCGCTCACCCTTCTCCGTTGCCGGGCCTTTGAGCCAAGTTTTCTGCCTGGGCGTGCTGAGCCAGCAATTGGGCGAAAAACTATTGTTCGATCGGGAGACCAAACAGATCACCAACCATGCCCTGGCCAATCAAATGTTGTTTGGAGATCTGCCGCGAAAAGGCTGGGAGGCGTATTATACGATATAGTTTCGCCCCTTTTGAAGAAGTTTCGCAGCCGGGCGGCTGCAAGTTCGCAGCCGAGCGACTGCACTTTCGCAGCCGAGCGACTGCACTTTCGCAGCCGAGCG
>JAITKB010000137.1 GCA_031278605.1 Tannerellaceae bacterium | reverse complement strand
GAGCGCAGCACCTCTCAATTCCTGTTTCGTACTTCCGCACCGATAGTGATATTCCCCTTTGTAATTTATTGGATAGGGATACGATTCAACAATTATTTCAAGATACGGCTTACCTGTTGAGTAGTATTTGCGCACACGCCTATACGTTACCCGTATCTTAACCGGTAGTGAAAAATTCCTAACGCTCCCTCGAAAAATAAACGTTCATTCACAAAAATACCTTCTCCTTACCGGGAGAAAAACTTCTCGGTAGTGAGAAATAAATTTTTCACTACTGAGAATTTTATTTTTCAGTAGTGAGAAATAAATTTTTCACTACTGAGAATTTTCCCCTCCCGGGAGATGGATTTATCGCTGACTACTAAGCGGTTACATCCTCTGCCTCGAAACGTGAAAAAAGATTAATACAAGGGAATCTTCGCGGGGCTGGAAGCACACGGAAAAAGCCCCGTGCCGGAGAATGCGACACGGGGCTTTTTCTGTTTTTTCGAGGGAGGGAGGGGGGGGAGCGCAAAGGCCTTAGTTGGCGGACTTGGATAAAAGGGTGATTCGTACCTGGCCGTTGTGGTTTACCCGAAACTTTTCGCTGCCGTTTTGTATTCCGGGCGCCAGGTAGTTGTCGCCCGAAAAGCCTGTCTGATCATAGGTGTTTGCGCCGAGGACGCCGCTGCCGAGGGTTCTTCCTCCGGCGCCGCCTTCCTGGTATCCTCCTCCGCCGCCTCCGGCGCCTTCCCAGCAGTCATACGACCCAATCGCGCCTTTTGCTCCGTTTCCGTTCGCGTCTCCCCCTCCCCCTGTTGTTGCGGCGGCGGCGGGGGTGTATTGGGGGTTGAAATTATGTCCCCGGCCGCCGCCGCCGCCTGCTACAAGGATGCGGCTATCCACGTCCGTATCAGCCGTTCGTATATCCGAAGACGCCCCGCCGCCTGCCCCGCCGGGATGGTCGGGACTGCAGCAAGGGTCGCCCCCTTGTCCACCGTTGCCCCTATTCCCCTTCCCGGGGTTTTTTCCTCCTTCGGCGCCTGTATTCGGGATTCTGTTGTGCCCCTTTTCGCCGACACAGATATACAGCTTCTCGCCCTTTTGCAGTTCGTAGGTTCCGCTGACGTAGTTCCCCGGTATACCCTCGGCAACCCCTTCTTTATCTCCTCCCTTTGCGCCCCAGGCTTCCAGCAGGTAGGTTCCGGTCTCAGGCGCTTGAAACTCTTCTACCTTACCGGTATACGTATAAAACCAGGAGCCTTTTATATGGATTACAAGGTTGATGCTGTAATGATTTCCCGCCTCCCAGGCGTAGTCCGACAGGTCGGCATTGATTTCCCAGGTGGTGCCGTTTATCTCTGTCATGAGCTTAATGAACGTCGTTGTTCCCACCTTGGAGGCTTGGGGTATGAGGCAGAGCGTCCCTTGCGGTGTGGAAATCGCCAGCGGGGGGAGGCCGTCTTCCTTCTTGGGGAGTGGCTGGTCTATCAGGTCGCCCTCCCCGGCTACGAGGGTATACGTTGCGTCCCGCGTCAGATACGGATGAGAGGACCACACATAGTCCCCGAACTCGTTGACATACAGGGTGGCGTATGGCTGCAGATTGTTGAGCTTAATCTCCCGGATATAGACCTCCGCTGTCTCCGCGGGGTTGTTATCCACGGCCTTGGTGATGACATACTCCGCCATGAAAGTGATCTGCGTCATAAGGTGCTTGAACTCCAGCGACACTTTTCCATCGTTCGAGTCGTATTTCTGGTTCATAACAGGCTTGGCTAAGCAAAAGTCCACCTGTTTTTGGGGTGATGCCGGGGGTGTTACCCTGAAGCTGGGTGCCTCCCACGTCCCCTCATCGTGGTACATGTCAATGCCGTTCTCTTCGGATGGCATGGGTGAAAAGGCAAAAAACGAGAGGTAATCCTTCGGCGGCCAATACTTCACCGGGGAATACGTCCACCGACCATCCACTTTCGTGACCTTTTGGTTGCGCATGATAAACGTCGGGGGGGCGTCGTCCTCATGCACTGCTAACCATTCCTTCCACTCCTCCCATTCGTCGTCGCCGTCTCCCAGATCCCATGGATACGCTACCCATTTGCCCACCGTTTGGGGGACAATAACAAACATCTCGTTGAAATTCTCCTGGGTTGCGAGTTCCCCGTTCACGCGGGTCGCGGCCTTCTTCTCGGAGATCACCGAAAAACCAATGGGAAAACCCTCCCGGGAAGACGCTTCGGGCGGTTCGGGATTGTTGTCATCCCCCCGACAGGAAACCGCCAAGAAGCAGACAAAAAGCATCAACAATACAACAAATGACTTCGGGCGCTTACCCAACCCCGACGGGCAGCCTGACGGATGAGGCTTTAAGTGAGAGTCTGATGATTTCATAGCATATAATTTTCTTTTCAAGTAATTTAATATAAAGGCAAGAATTGGCGACAAAGATAACAGCAGTTTCTACATTTAACTGTCGCTTCTATACTTTTAACTCTATCTTCTTGAAATCTTCTCTCCCTCCCCCCCGGCCGGGTTTTCAGTGCACCAGCGTACCGATGTGTTCGCCGGCAATGATCTTCTTCAGATTACCGGGGGTATCCATATCGAAGACAATAAGAGGGAGGTTGTTTTCTTTACACATCGTTGTGGCAGTGAGGTCCATCACCCGAAGACCCCGACGGAATATTTCATCGTAGGTGATTTCGCCGAACTTTACGGCCGTCGGATCTTTCTCCGGATCGGCGGTATAAATGCCGTCCACACGGGTTCCTTTCAACATCACCTCGGCCCCCGTTTCAATGGCCCGCAGCGACGCCCCGGTGTCGGTCGTAAAAAAAGGATTCCCCGTTCCTCCGGCCATGATTACCACCTGGCCTTCTTCCAGCAAATCCACCGCCCTCCACCTGTTGTAATACTCCCCAACAGGCTCCATGCGGATGGCGGTGAGCACCTTGGCCTTTATCCCCTCGGCCGCTAAAGCCGAACTCAATGCCAGGCTGTTGATCACCGTTGCCAGCATACCCATCTGGTCTCCCTTGACTCGGTCAAAGCCTTTGTGGGCGCCGCTCAGCCCGCGGAAAATATTCCCGCCACCGATAACAATCCCGGTTTGCACACCCTGAGTCGTTATCTCCCCGATTTGCCCGGCATATTCCCGAAGACGTTCTTCGTCTATTCCGTACCCTTGTCTTCCCATTAAAGACTCCCCGCTTAGTTTTAGCAGGATCCGTTTGAATTTTGTCATGGATAGTTTGTTTTTTTATTGCTATGTTACTTCATCTGCGCAAAAATACTACTTTTGTGTCATTGTCCGAAAATTCAATAATTATCTGATTTTAAATTTTAGTACCAATGAATTCTTATTCAAATTCACAAAAAATTTGGCTGGTGGCGTTACGTTTACTGGTGGGTTGGCATTTCCTGTACGAAGGAGTTGCCAAGGTGTTGAATCCCAAGTGGACTTCATTAGGCTATCTGATGGATTCGCAAGGTTGGTTCGCCTCCCTGTTCCATTCCATGGCCAATAGTGCAAGCACACTGAGTGCGGTTAATTTTCTCAACGAATGGGGCCTGATCCTGATTGGCCTCAGTCTGATGCTCGGCTGCCTGACACGTGTAGGTTGTATAGGCGGTATCCTTCTGTTGTTCTTTTACTATTTGTCTCACCCGCCCTTTATCGGATCGGAAGACTTATTCATGTTACCCCGCGAAGGCTCCTATCTGTGGGTGGACAGAAACCTGATAGAAATCGTAACACTCGCCGTGTTATACGTTTTTCCCACCTCCAGCGTATTCGGATTGGACGGATACCTTTTGAAACTTTTGAAAAACAAACCCTCTAAATTACTTTAAGTCATGTCGGAAGAAAATAAAAAACAACAGGAAGAACCTTCCTCCTCCGGACGCAGAAACGCCATCAAAACACTCGTTTCCGTCCCCGTGCTGGGAGCTATGGCCTACGGAGTATACAAAAAGACCCAATACGACCGCTCGCGCAGAAACCTGGGAGACCTGTTTAAGTTGGAGCCCATCACGCCCCCCTCGGCCAAGGAAATAAGTCCGAACGGTAAAACCCTCCGCCTGGGAATCATAGGATACGGCATCCGGGGAAAACAATTGCTGAGGGCGGCAGGCTTTGCCGAACCGGCCGTTATAGATGCCTGGAAAGAAGCAGCCCGAACCAACTCAAACGATACCCGCTACCATGATTATATGGAACAGGAAAGCCTGAACGTGGAAGTAACCGGCGTGTGCGACATCTTCGACACCTATGCCGAATCCGCCGTATTGTCCGGCTCAAACATTCATCGCCAAGGCACAAATGGCTCCTTCGGAACACCGCCGAAACGCTACCGATACTACAAAGAACTCCTGGCAGCCAACGACGTAGACGCCGTAATCATCGCCACCCCCGATCATTGGCACGGAACAATGGCCATGGACGCCGCCCTGGCAGGCAAACATGTTTATCTGGAAAAACCCATGTCGTGGACGGTGCCCGAAACCTATATGATACGGGATGTGATAAAACAAAGCGGAGTAATCTTCCAATTCGGACATCAGGGACGGCAAACGGACAGTTATCTCAAAGCAAAACAAATTATTGAGAAAAACATCCTCGGCCCTGTCTCCCTCATCGAAGTATGCACCAACCGCAACGACCCGAACGGCGCCTGGGTGTATCCCATCCACGAAACAGCCAGTCCGCAAACAATAGACTGGAGACAATTTGAAGGAGACGAAACCCGCATTAGGGAATACCTGGATTACATGCAATCCCAAGGCCTGACACGCTATGTAGGCCCCGAACCCCGCGACCAATTCGACCTGAAACGCTTTTTCCGCTGGCGCTGCTGGTGGGATTACAGCACCGGATTGAGCGGCGATTTGCTGACGCATGAATACGACGCCGTGAATCAAATCCTGGGAGTAGGCATCCCCCACTCGGCAACCTCCTCCGGCGGCGTTTATTTCTTCAAAGACGGACGCACGGTTCCCGATGTCCTGCAAACATCGTTCGAGTTCCCTGACCGGGATCTGACCATGCTTTATAGCGCCACCCTGGCAAGCCAGCGTTCCAGAGGGAAAGTATTCATGGGCCACGATGCATCCATGGAGCTCTCCAGTTCACTCACCGTTAAGGTCGACCCGCGCTCTACGCGCTATGCCGACCAGATTACAAAAGGCATTATTAAACCGGATACTCCGCTGATTACCTATGTCCCCGGACAGGAAAATGTAGATGCCGTAAGTTCGGCTACCGAATTGTACTTCGCCCAACGGGGATTGCTGTATGCCTATGTGAACGGCAAACGCTACGATACAACCTATCTGCATATACGCGAATGGGTGGAATGTATCCGAAACGGCGGAACACCCAGTTGCCACATCGACGCAGCGTTTGAAGAAGCCATCACGGCCCACATGGGAACCCGGGCTTATCTGGAAGGACGTACCATGTACTGGGATAAGGAAAAAGAAGAAATCGTGCGCGGATAACCCTCTCCCGGCCTTATCCTAAGGCTTCTTTCAGTATTTCTCCAACAGAGGGATGAGGGTAGATAAACGAAGCTAATTCGTCGGCTTTCATCCCTTTTTCTATGGCTATTCCGGCAATAACAATCAGTTCCGAAGCCGGATTCCCCACGAGGTGAACACCCAGCAGGGTTTCGTTTTCACTTGTCAGGATTTTACAGAGCCCATTCCCCATCTCGTTCTCGGCGACAAAACGTCCGGAGAAAGTCATGGGGATTTTTCGTACCCTATAAGCAAGTCCGGCTGCTTGCAACGCTTCTTCCGTGGCGCCCACGCCGGCAATCTCCGGATTGGTATAGACCACACCTGGCACGGCTTTGTAACTCATGGCCGCCGCATCTTTGCCAAGGATATGCCTTACGGCCGTTTCCGCCTCGCTTACGGCCGTATGCGCCAGCATGGAAAAGCCGGTAATGTCGCCACAGGCATATACCCTGGGCAAAGAGGTCCGCATGTACCCATCTGTTTTCACACCGTTGCGAAGAAGTTCAACGCCCAGCGTTTCCAGCCCGAAACCCTGGGTAACGGGCCGGCGTCCTGCACTAAGCAGGAGTTTCTTTCCTTGTATCGTAAACGTTTCTCCTCCTTCTTTTTCCACGTAAACGCTCTCACCGTTTACCGCCTTCACCTTATGTCCCGTATAGAACCTGACGCCTCGTTTGGCATATTCACCCCGCAGCATGGCCGCCGACTCTTTATCCATTCCGGGCAGTATCTCGTTGAGCATCTCGATTACATGCACCTCTGCTCCCATGCTGCTGAAGAACGAAGCAAATTCCATACCCACAACTCCACCGCCTATCACCACGATGGATGCCGGTAATTCTTTTGCCTGCAAAGCCTCCCGGCTGGTCCAATAGCCGGCTTCGCTCAATCCCGGAATGGGAGGGATAACAGTTTCCGAACCGGTACAAAGAATCAGGTGGGCGGTCTCGAAGGTTTCCCCGTTACAGGCAACGGCAATGTCTCCCTTGGCTGTGTATCCTGTTATCCGGGCTTCACCGTTCACGGTGATTACGCCGTGAGCCGTCATTTTCATACGGATGCCGGCCACTAATTTTTTTACCACTTTGTTTTTGCGAGCAATCATTTTCGGAAGATCAAAAGACACCTGTTCTGCTCCCACCGCATATTTGGAAGCTCCCCTGGCGGTATCGAATACCTTAGCGGAATACAATAATGTTTTGGTGGGAATACACCCTTCGTTCAGGCAAACGCCACCCAAAGCGTTCTTTTCAAAGAGAATGGAGGAGAGGCCTGCCGCTCCTGCCCTTTCGGCAGCGGTATAACCTGCCGGTCCGCCCCCGATGATAGCTACGTCGTATTTCATGTTTTTCAATATTTCACGCAAGGTAAAAAAAAAGGCCATCCCGAAAACAGGACAGCCTCATTTTAAGAGAACAAAGAATCATTCCATATATTATTCCATATTCAGCGTAACACGTTTGAAGGCCGTAACAGTAAGTTTTTTGTCTTGTTGCTGCAAGTATTGAGCAATACTCAACTTGGCATCTTTCACAAATTCCTGTTGCAGCAAAGTGCTTTCCTTGTAGAATTTCTGTAAAGCGCCTTCGGCGATACGCTCAAGCAAGTTCTCGGGTTTACCGGCTTGACGGGCTTTGTCGCGGGCTATTTCCAATTCCTGCTCAATTGTTTTTTGCGTCACTTCTTCGGGACAGACCGCTATGGGATTCATTGCTGCAACCTGCATAGCCACATCCCGTGCGACTTGATATTCCAGCGGTTGATTGAAAGCCACGATGGTAGCCAGTTTATTTCCCGGATGGATATACGAGATGGTAGAAGCTCCGTCCAAAAATTCATAGAAGCCCAACTCCATCTTTTCACCCGTCACACCTACGCGGTCGGTAATATGTTCCTGCACCGGGCGTCCGTCGGCCAGGGGTGCGGCTTTGAGTTCATCCAAAGAAGCTGCTTTATTCCGGACTGCCACATTCAATATTTCTTTTGTCAGCGCAACAAACTGTTCATTCTTTGCCACGAAGTCCGTTTCGCACTTCAATGCCACAATCGCGGCAAATCCGCCTTCGGCCACGGCCAGCACACATCCTTCGGACGCTTCGCGATCCGAACGTTTCGCGGCCACTGCCTGACCTTTTTTACGAATAATTTCCATTGCTTTGTCAAAATCGCCTCCGGCTTCTTCCAAAGCGTTTTTACAATCCATCATACCTGCTCCGCTCATTTTCCGAAGATGGGAGATATCTGCCATTGTAACTGCCATAATTTCTGTGTCTTTATTTTATTACTCTATTACTTCAATATCTTTTATTTCAACGTCTTTTGCCACTTTATGGATAACAGAAGCATTCAGGGCTTCATCGTCTTCCTTTTTGTTCCGTTCTTTCTTTGCGGCAGTTCGTACTTTGCGGTCTCTTCTCGGAGCAGATTCTTCGGATGTGACGTCCGTATCAATTTTTTCTGCTTTACGCTCCTGCAAGCCTTCTTCGATAGCTTCGCAAACGGCGCCCACAATCACTTCTACCGATTTGGCGGCATCATCATTAGCCGGAATTACGAAATCAATATTCGTAGGGTCCGAGTTGGTGTCTACCATGCCGAATACAGGGATACCCAAACGGTTCGCTTCACGAACGGCAATGTGTTCTTTCATCACATCAACCACAAACAAAGCGGAGGGCAGACGTGTTAAATCGACAATGGATCCCAGCATCTTCTCCAATTTGGCGCGTTGGCGTGTGATTTGTAGTTTTTCTCTTTTCGATAGGTTATTAAAGGTGCCGTCTTTGGTCATCTTATCAATAGTCGTCATTTTCTTAACGGCTTTACGGATAGTCGGAAAGTTTGTCAACATTCCGCCCGGCCAGCGTTCGATAACGTAGGGCATACCTACTGCGGTAGCTTTATCGGCAATAATTTGTTTAGCTTGTTTTTTTGTGGCTACAAAAAGAATTTTCTTCCCTGATCTGGAAAGGTTTTTCATCACTTCTGCAGCTTCATCAACTTTAGCGACTGTTTTATGTAAGTCTATGATATGAATACCATTGCGCTCCATAAAGATATAAGGAGCCATTGCGGGGTTCCACTTTCTTTTCAAGTGTCCGAAGTGTACTCCGGCTTCTAATAATTGTTCAAAATTAACTCTCGACATCGTTTGTTTTTTTAATCGTTTACATTCTGTTTTACCATACAATCACCGGGTAGGTCTTCCACATATCTTCATGCAAAAGAAATCTCGGCAATTTAGATACTAAACGCTTTTTCTTTAGTGAGGTTACTTGTCACTCTGTCTTAACGTTTACTGAATTGGAATCTCTTGCGGGCTTTGGGGCGTCCCGGTTTTTTACGTTCTACTACGCGTGGGTCGCGTGTTACAAAACCTTCCGCTCTGAGCGCCGGTTTATCTTCCGGATTGATTTTTACTAAAGCGCGGGCAATGGCCAAGCGTGCGGCCTCGGATTGTCCCTTAAAGCCTCCGCCATTCAGGTTGATACGAATATCATACTGTTCGGTTACGTTCAGTTTGATAAGCGGTTGCTTCACGATAAACTGAAGAATGGTAGAAGGAAAATAAACTCCTAACTCCCGTTTGTTTATGGTTATTTTACCGCTTCCTTCGTTTACATAAACACGGGCTACTGCTGCTTTGCGTCTTCCTATTGCATTTACTACTTCCATACAGATTTATTTAAGTGTATTTATATCAATTGCTTTAGGTTGTTGAGCCTCATGCTTGTGCTCGCTTCCGGCATACACATACAGGTTGCCCAGCAGCTTGGCTCCCAAGCGATTTTTGGGTAACATCCCTTTAACTACTTTGCGAAACAGACGATCTTCGCCCTTAGCCAGTAAGTCGGCGGGGGTATAGGCTTTCTGGCCTCCCGGATATCCGGTGTATCTTAAATAAATACGATCGTTCCACTTATTCCCTGTGAGAACAACTTTGTCTGCATTGATGATAATAACATTATCACCACAGTCAACATGAGGCGTAAAATCGGGTTTGTATTTCCCACGCAAAAGCTTCGCAACTTTTGCGCCTATACGTCCTAAAGATTGTCCGGTTGCGTCTACCACAACCCATTCTTTTTTTACAGTCGCCTTGTTTGCAGAAATGGTCTTAAAACTTAAAGTATCCACTGCTTATAAAAATTAATTTAATTAATAACTCAAAAAAAACAAGTTCCCAACTTCATCTTTGCTACGGACACTTGGAGCAACAATGCGCTAAGAACTAAACTCTTAGTAAATTGGATAATAATCGGCTGGCAAAAGTACGCCTTTTATTTGGAAATAAAAAAAATCATGCAAGGTTTTTCCCGCGAAGATACAAGACTGCACAAAGGGTTTGCCGGGTTTGCCGAAAAAAAAACGTTTGGAGTTTTCCCGCATTGTTTAACTATGGAATATCTCTGCATATATTCACCTAAAATCATATCTTTGCATGTCTTAAGTCACCCTTGTTATGGGACTGACGAGGCTTTGCGTGCCTTGACGCTTAGTCAAAAGAGAAAGAAATAATGAAACTGGAAGAAGGACTAAAAAAAAACCTACCATTGCGTATTTTCGCGACTTGCTCGGAAAGACGGTGTAATCATATATGGAGAGCACACTGAAAGAAAAAACAGCCAAAGGCCTCTTTTGGGGGGGGATCAGTAACGGAACCCAGCAGATATTAGGCGTTGTATTCGGTATTTTCCTGGCTCGTATACTCAATGCCGACGATTATGGACTGGTGGCGATGCTGGCCATATTCACGGGCATTGCTAATACGATCATCAACAGCGGATTTTCGGTTGCCTTAACCAATAAGCAGGACGCTACGCATAGCGATTATAATGCCGTTTTCTGGTTTTCCCTTTTGGTTGGGCTTGCTTTATATAGTATCTTATTCCTCTCGGCCCCACT
>JAITKB010000134.1 GCA_031278605.1 Tannerellaceae bacterium | reverse complement strand
GCCCAGGCCCTGCCCGCCATCATGTCCGGATTCTACGCCGTCTACCACGGTCCCCAGGGCCTGGAACTCATCGCACGCAGGATTCACGCCCTGACCGGTTTCCTGTGCTCCGAGCTGGAAAAGCTCGGATACCGCTGCCTGAACGCCAACTTCTTCGATACGCTGAAGCTGGAACTCCCCTCGCACGTATCCCCGGAAGGGCTGCGCGAAATCGCCACGGAGTGCCGGGTGAACCTCCGGTATTTCGACGCCGGGCAAGTGGGCGTCAGCCTCGACGAAACCACACAGCCCAGCGACATCGGCGTCCTGCTCTACCTCTTTGCCGGGGCGGCAGGACAGGATTATACCCTGGAGCGTGAAATCCCGGATCAACTCTACCTGGATCCCCTGTATGTGCGTACCTCAGGGTTTCTGCTCCAAAAGGTTTTCAACAGCTTCCATACCGAAACCGAACTGATGCGCTACATCACCCGTCTGGCACGCCGCGACATCTCCCTCGCCCACTCCATGATCCCGCTTGGGTCGTGCACCATGAAACTGAATGCCTCGGTTTCCCTTTTTGCCTTGAGCCATCCGGGCTTCCAGCACATCCATCCCTACGCCCCGGACGATCAGGCGGAAGGCTATAAGGAAATGATGGACAACCTGTCTTCCTATTTGGCCGAAATCACCGGTCTGCCGGGCGTTAGCCTGCAACCGAACTCCGGGGCTTCGGGCGAGTATGCCGGCTTGCGCCTGATACGTTCCTACCTGGAGAGTGTCGGACAAAGCCACCGCAACATCGTACTCCTGCCCGCCTCGGCCCACGGGACCAATCCCGCAAGCGCCGTGCAGTGCGGCTATACCCCGGTGACGGTCTCCACCGACGGCAACGGCAACATCGACCTGCATGACTTCCGCCAAAAGGCGGAAGCCAACCGCCACAACCTGGCGGCAACCATGATCACCTATCCCTCCACACACGGCGTCTTCGAGACCCACATCCGCGAAATGTGCCGCATCGTCCACGCCCACGGAGGCCAGGTATACATGGACGGCGCCAATATGAACGCCCAGGTAGGCCTCACGCATCCCGCCAGGATTGGCGCCGATGTTTGCCACCTGAACCTGCACAAAACATTCGGCTCACCCCACGGCGGCGGCGGCCCGGGCGTCGGCCCCGTATGCGTAGCCGCCCATCTGCAGCCCTTCCTCACGCAACATCCCGTATCCTCCGCACCCTTCGGAAGCGCCGGCATCCTGCCGGCTACCTACGCCTACATTCGTCTGCTGGGCGCCGAAGGACTGACGGAAGCTACGCGGATCGCAATCCTCAATGCCAATTACCTGGCGGCAAAACTCCAAAATACCTACGGCGTGGTCTACACCGGCGCCAACAAGCGCGTGGGGCATGAACTTATCCTGGAATGCAGGACCCTGAAAGAACGCTCCGGAATAGACGAAAACGACATCGCCAAACGACTGATGGATTTCGGATACCATGCTCCCACACTTTCTTTCCCCGTCCACGGTACGCTGATGATAGAGCCGACCGAGAGCGAGAGCAAAGCCGAACTCGATCGCTTCGTCCAAGCCCTGAACTGCATCCGGGAAGAAATCCGAGAGGTGGAAGAAGGCCGGGCCTCCAAGGAAGATAATGTGCTGAAGAACGCTCCACACCCCGAATACGAAGTGGCCGGCAACGAATGGACACATGCCTATTCCCGCGAGAAAGCCGCCTTTCCCCTGGAATGGATCCACCAAAATAAATTCTGGGTCAACGTCGCCCGGATAGACAATGCCGGAGGCGACCGAAACCTCATCCCCTGTCTCTGCGAGTGAGGAAACGAGGGGTTAGAAATCTACAATCAGGCGCAGATTGAGTTGACGGCCGGTCAGGTAGTTGGGAACAGCGAACGACCGGCCGTAGACGTCGGTAATCCACATATAGGAATTTACGTTGGATATGTCAAAGAGGTTGAACACATCCACCCCCACCCATACATGCTTCATGCGGCGGAGGATTCCCCGATTCATCACCGACCGGGAACTTTCCCCCAAACGGTAGGACATCCCAAGATCCACGCGCCGGTAGGGCGTTGTGCGGTAATAGCCGTCTTCGTATCCCTTGTAGGGAACCGTAACGGGGAGACGGCCGGAGAGAATGCCCCGCAGGGTGAGTTTGATGCGTTCGTACCCCGGGAAATAGTCCTGGAAGAAAAGCGTCACGTTGTATCCCGGATTATTCGGCAGGGGCGCCCGGACCTCTTGGCGGATGGTTTGTTCGGCTTTCAGAAGCGAGAGGCTGAGCCAGGAATCCGTTCCGGGAACCAGTTCGCCGAAAAGCTTCATGTCGATACCCGCAACGTAGCCCTCGGCGCAGTTCTCCGCATAATAGCGAATCTTTACGTTGTCTATGGTGTAAGGATTCAAAAAGTCCAACTTCTTATAATACACTTCGGTGGTCAGTTTGAAATTCCGGTTCATGAGGCGGAAGGCATAGTCGCCTCCGAGTATAAAGTGGAGAGAACGTTGCGATTTCAACTCCCGGTTCAGCTCCACCCTTCGATTGCCGTCCGGGTCGGTGGCGATCCGTCGCAACTCCTTGTAGAAAGGCGGCTGATAATACAGGCCGGTGGCCACGCGGAAGGTCAGATCCCGATTGAAATTGGGGATAAAGCCCAACGAGGCGCGGGGACTGAAGATGTATTCGGCGTTGTACGTCCAATAACTTCCGCGTACTCCCCCCGTCAGCGTGAACAATCCCTGCCGCGAACGAAACCTGAATACGTCCTGGAGGTAGGCGGAAAGGCGCGTGCTGCTAAGATTGTTGTCCGAATACAGGTTGGAGATGACGTATACGCCGTCCGGACGGTGCGGGAGCGAGTAGCCGGCCGAGTCCCGCCGCTCCCATTCGCTGATCCGGTCGCTGATCCGTTCCCACTGTGCCGCCGCTCCCCATTGCAGGGTGTTGCCCGGCGTGCGCACCGAGCCGTAATGCCCCAGGTTCACAATGCCGGCAAACAAACGGTTGCGGGCGTGCTCGTGGTACGTTCCCACCTCCAGGGGCGAAGGCTCGGAGGCGCTTGACGATGCGGAATCTTCCGTGTCGTTATCGCCCACCCAGTAGGAGCCCGAAATATCATAGGTTTCTTCCTCCCGGCTGTTGAAGGCGGAGAGTTGCAGTCCCATCTCGGCATATTCCCCGAGGGTATGTTTCAAGGTAATCGCCCCGAAAAGGGTCTGGAAGCGGTCCCGTTCCCATCCATCAAAATAGATCATCGACTTCAGCGTCCGGTCGGTGGTGCCGAAGGAGGTCTCGCGGGAATGTGGGGTAAAGCGGAAATGATTCGCGGACAGGTTTCCAAGGAAGTTCACTTCCCATTTGTCTGCCGGGCGCCAGGTCATATAACTTTGAAGATCGATAAACACCGGGTCGTATTCGGCGCGGGTATCCATGGTGCTCAGGAGGGAACGCGAGGTCTTGTATCGGAATCCCGTCACCTGGGTGAATGTTCCCGAGGCGCTTCCTATATATATATTCGTCCCCAGCAGACTGGCCGATGCCGAGCCTTCCGTCTGTTGCGGTTTTTTGTAGGTAATATCCAGCACGGAACTCATCTTGTCGCCATAACGGGCGCCGAACCCTCCGGCGGCAAATTCCACCGATTCCGTCAGATCCGGATTCACGAAACTCAACCCTTCCTGTTGCCCGGAGCGGATCAGCAACGGGCGGAAAACTTCCAGCCCGTTGACGTATACAATGTTTTCATCGTAACTTCCTCCCCGCACCGAATATTGCGAACTCAACTCATTGGCCGAGGATACGCCGGCGTAGGTCACCACCAGGCTTTCGATGCTTCCTCCTGCCGGGTCGGGAATCAGTTTGATGTTTTCGGTGCGGAGTGTTTCCATTGTATTGATTTGCTTCCGGGAGGCCGTTACCGACACCTCCCCCAGGGAGAGTGACAGGGGATTCAGCCGCACATTCAGCCGCATGTCCGAGGCGGCCGAGGGGATGATCCGTTCCGCTTTGTTGTATCCCAGGCAGGAGTAGATCAGTGTGAGCGAATCGGCCGGCGTTGTAGCGAGCGTGTAGTATCCTTTTTCGTCTGTTACGGCGCCTTCCAGGGTGTTTTTGCGGAGCACCGTTGCCAGTTCGATGGGATTACCATCCCCGTCGCGTACGTAACCGGTTATGCGGATACGCTCTTGCGCCGCAGGGAGCACAGGCGCCGAAGCAAGCAGAATGGCTATGATTTTTGTTTTCGAAGTCAACCCAAGTGTCATACGTTCAATAACGCAAAAAAAATAATAACCGTATATACATGGAAGACAAAAAGTTTTACCTTTGCGACCGAACATTTAGCAAGCATTAAAACAGACAGACTTTATGAAGAGTTTTTCAGAATTAATCAAAGCCAGAAGAAGCACACGTCGATTTACGGAAGAATTACTGACCCCCGAAGCCGTGGAGCTTATTCTGAAAGCAGGTTTGATGTCGCCTTCGTCCAAACGCAGCACTCCCTGGCAATTCATCGTAGTAGAAGATAAGGAAATCCTCCTGAAACTGTCGGAGGCCAAACCCCAGGGCGCGGCCTTTCTGAGGAATTGTCCTTTAGCCATAGTCGTAGCGGCCGACGTGAGCCAAAGCGAAGCCTGGGTGGAAGATGCCGCGATTGCCTCCATCCTGATGCAGTTGCAGGCCGAAGACCTGGGGCTGGGGAGTTGCTGGTGTCAGATACGCGGACGACAAACGGCCGATGGCGCCGATTCCGCCCGGTATGTGTGCGATGTGCTTCACATCCCCTATCCCGTAGAAGTCCTTTCCATCATAGCTGTCGGATACAAAGCCAAGGAGAATACCCCCTTTGATGCCTCCCTCCTTCGCTGGGAGGCGGTGCACATCGGGAAATACGATTCGGAAGGATCCTTATCGGCTTGCCACGGCTTTAAAAAATAAACACATAAGATGAAAATTGTATTTATCGGCGCCGGGAACCTGGCCGGTTGCGTTTCTCAGGAAATGCAACGCACGGGGATGACCATTGGGCAAATATACAACCGCACGCCCGGCCCGGCGGAATCGCTTGCAAAAAAGCTGAACTGCAAGTGGACCTCCCACCTTCCTGAAATTATCACAGAAGCAGACCTGTACATCTTTTCGCTGAAAGATACCGCCTTGCCGGAAGTTATTCCCAGGGTAAAGCCCAACGACGGCCTCTGGGTGCATACGGCGGGAAGTGTTCCCGCAAATGTATTTGAGGGATATGCCGGGCGTTACGGTGTGTTCTATCCGGTGCAGACGTTTTCGAAGAAGCGGCGTTTTCCCCTGGACGGGACGCCCATTTTCCTGGAGGCAAGTCGTCCGGAGGATATGAAGATGCTGAAAAAGGTAGCCATTGCCCTGTCGGGAAATGTTCAGGAGGCCGATTCCGAGAAGCGCAGATACATTCACCTGGCGGCTGTTTTTGCCTGTAACTTCACCAACCATATGTACCACCTGGCAGCCAAGCTGCTGGAAGCCCAAAACATTCCTTATCGGCACCTGTTGCCGCTCATTATCGAAACCGCCCGGAAGATCGACGATCTCCCACCCGGAGAGGCGCAAACCGGACCCGCCCTGCGCTACGATCGGAACGTAATGGAAAAGCAGTTTCAATTGCTCGCCAACGACCCCGACATGCAGGCAATCTACAAACTCTTGAGTCGGAATATCTACAAGGAACGCATCGAACATGAGTAACATCCCTTACGATTTAACGAAAATCAAAGCCTTTGTCTTTGACGTCGACGGGGTCCTTTCCTGCGACTCCATCCCCCTGGCGCCGGACGGGAATCCCATGCGCATGATCAACATCAAGGACGGATACGCCCTGCAGCTGGCCGTCAGGAAGGGTTTTCATGTAGGCATCATCACCGGGGGGTATACCGAGGCCGTACGGATACGTTTTGCCCGCCTTGGCCTCAAGCACATTTACATGCAAAGCGCCCTCAAGCTAAGGGACTATCGTCATTTCCTGGAGGCAACCGGGGTGTCCGACGAAGAAGTGCTGTATGCCGGCGACGACATCCCGGACCTGGAGGTTATGTCCCTGGCAGGCCTTGCGGTTGCTCCGGCCGACGCCGTCCCCGAAGTAAAGCAGGTAGCCCGCTACATCTCCCACAGGAAGGGGGGCGAGGGCGTGGCGCGCGACGTAATCGAGCAAACCCTGAAAGCCCAGGGCCTCTGGATGTGCAACAGCGAGGCTTTCCAATGGTAACTCCCTTGCCCCCCATGCTCCGTCATTTGCAGGCCTACCGGGTGATTCTGGGTTCTCATTCCCCGCGACGCAGGGAGTTGCTGGAAGGCTTGGGCCTTACGTTTGAAGTAAGGACGATGCCTGAGGTCGACGAATCCTATCCACACCGGTTGCCGATGCAGGAGATTCCCCTATACATTGCCCGGAATAAAGCCGGGGCTTTTGCCCCTTCGCCCCAGGGGAATGAGTTGCTGATTACGGCCGATACCGTTGTATTGATCCGCCAAACCCTGCTGGGCAAACCCGCCGACAGGGACGAGGCGCTTGGGATGCTGGAGTTGCTTTCCGGTTGTACGCATCGGGTCCTTACGGGCGTCTGCCTGGTTTCGCAAACGAGGACGGTTGCTTTTTCGGCCTGTTCCTTAGTGCGCTTTGCTCCCATTAGCGAGGCGGATCGGCTGTATTACGTGGATCATTTCCACCCCTACGACAAAGCCGGGGGCTACGGCATACAGGAATGGATCGGCTACATCGCCGTGGAAGCCATCCACGGGTCGTTTTACAACGTGATGGGGCTGCCCGTGGAACGGCTGTACCGGGAGTTGGCCCGTTTTCCCCATACCCCTTAAGACCGGATGAACCGCGTACGATTCGGTGTGGTAGGCACCAATTTCATTACCGACTGGGTGATAGCCGGAGCCAGACAGGAGAAACGGCTGCTTCTCACGGCTGTTTGCTCGCGCAGGCAGGAGACGGCCGAGGCTTTTGCCGCCAAACACGGGATTCCCCATACGTTTACTTCGCTCGAGGCGATGGCGCGCAGCCCCTGGGTGGATGCGGTCTACGTTGCTTCGCCCAATTCCCTCCACGCCTCGCAAAGCATCCTGTGCATGGAGCACGGCAAACACGTGCTCTGCGAAAAACCCCTGGCCTCCAATGCCCGGGAAGCCGCGGCGATGATTGCCGCCTCGCACCGCTACCGGGTTACGCTTATGGAGGCGATGAAACCCACGTTGACCCCCAACTTCCTGGCTCTGCGCGATCAGTTGGGTCGGGTGGGGAGGGTGCGGCGTTATTTTGCCTGTTTCTGTCAGTATTCCTCGCGTTACGACCGGCTCAAGGAAGGCTTTGTGGCCAACGCCTTCCGGCCCGAATATTCCGGCGGCGCGGTGATGGACATCGGGGTTTATACCATTTACCCGATGGTGGCGCTTTTCGGTCGGCCCCAGGGGCTGGAGGCTTCCGGCGTGCTGCTTTCCAGTGGCGTGGACGGACAGGGGGCCGTCAATTTCCGTTATCCGGGGATGAACGCCACGGTGCTTTATTCCAAGATCGCCGACTCGGCTTTGCCCACTGAGATTCAGGGCGAAGCGGGAAATATCACGGCCGATGCCATCCACAGGATTCGCACGCTGCGTTTCACGCCCCGCTCCCCGGCGGCTTCCGGACGGGGCGAGCCGTATCCGGCAGAAGACATCGGCGTGGCCACCTGCATGGACGAGTATTATTATGAGCTGGCCGAGTTTGTCGACCTGATCCTGGCCGGCCGGCGGGAATCGACCGTCAACAGCCATCAAAACTCCTTGATCACATTGGAAATCACCGACGAGGTGCGTCGGCGCTTAGGCGTGGTTTATCCTGCGGATACCCTTTTGAGCGACTAAGACGCCCGGTGCCGGTCGGCTGCAAACGCCCGGTGCCGGTTTGCTGCGATTTCGCAGCCGCTCGGCTGCGAACTTGCAGTCGCTCGGCTGCGAAAGTGCAGTCGCTCGGCTGCGAAAGTGCAGCCGCTCGGCTGCGAACTTGCAGCCGCTCGGCTGCGAAAGTGCAGCCGCTCGGCTGCGAAAGTGCAGTCGCTCGGCTGCGAAAGTGCAGTCGCTCGGCTGCGAACTTGCAGCCGCTCGGCTGCGAAAGTGCAGTCGCTCGGCTGCGAAAGTGCAGTCGCTCGGCTGCGAAAGTGCAGTCGCTCGGCTGCGAAATCGCAGCAAACCGACAACCGCGCCCCCAGGAGGATATCCGGCGGCGATCCATTGTGTCCGTTATGATGTGTTGTTTACGCCCTTTGGTTTTCTTTCCTCCGTCCATTCCGCGCTCGAGCCCGCCGTTACGGGAGGTTTTCACGCTGCGGCTGTCAATCAGCCCTAAACTGGGGCGAACCTGACGACCAGCCTTTTACGGTTAAAATCACGAAGCTTCTCATGCAATTCTTCAATTAATCCGTTCCTTTTCCATTTGCGATAATAGTAATAAACCGTATTCCAGGGAGCAAAATCAGAGGGTAACATGCGCCACTGACAACCCGTCTTAACCAAATAGAAAATCCCGTTAAGTATGGAACGTAGCGAATATTT
>JAITKB010000128.1 GCA_031278605.1 Tannerellaceae bacterium | reverse complement strand
CCCTCGGCACAGCCTGTGCCGGAGTGATTACCACCCAAGCGCAAGGATTGCCATCTTCGTATGGCAATCATCGGAATTTTATTACTTTTGTTGGCATAATAAAGATGGTAGATTGCAAAATTATTCGGCGTGGAATCATTTTATCGTACACATGATTACTTATTGGAACATACCTGTTCGCCCGTCAGGCGGTTGCTGATGGACGAAATAGACTGGCGCGACCGTCTGATAGGAATCAAAGGCTCAAGAGGAGTGGGGAAAACTTCTTTCCTGCTCGCATATGCACGCGAGTTTTTCGGGAAAGGAAACAGGGAATGTCTGTATATTAACCTGAATCATTTCTATTTCACCGAACGCTCGCTCGTAGACTTTGCCGGAGAATTTCATGACCGGGGAGGCAAAGTGCTGGTGATAGACCAGGTGTTCAAATACCCCGAATGGTCGAAAGAATTGCGTTCCTGCTACGATCGTTACCCCAACCTGAAGATTGTCTTTTCCGGTTCGTCGGTCATGCGCCTGAAAGAAGAAAACCCCGACCTCTCGGGACGGGCGGTGTCGTATAACCTGAGGGGGTTTTCCTTCCGCGAATACCTGAACCTGACAACCGGTATGGATTTCCCCGTCTATTCGCTCAACGACCTGTTCAACCATCATACGCATATAGCCGGTTCGATTTGCGCCAAAGTGAATCCGATGGCTTTCTTCCGGGATTACCTGCATCATGGCTACTATCCCTTTTACCTTGAAAAGCGGAACTTCTCGGAAAACCTGCTGAAGACAATGAATATGATGCTCGAAGTCGATGTGCTCTACATCAAACAAATCGAACAAAGCTACCTGCCCAAGCTTCGGAAATTACTTTACCTGCTGGCCATCGCGGCACCTTCCCCCCCCAACATCAGCCGGCTTAGCAAAGACATATCCACCAGCCGGGCCACGGTAATGAATTATATCAAATACCTGACCGATGCCAGATTGACCAATATGCTTTATTCCGAAGGCGAAACATTCCCCAAAAAACCGGCCAAAGTATACATGCACAATACAAACCTGATGTTCCCCATTCGCCCCTCGGAAGTGAATGGACAGGCCCTGCGCGAAACATTCTTCTATAACCTGCTGTATAAGGACCATACGCTCCATACGGGTATCCGTAACGCGCATTTTACGGTAGACGGAACCTATCATTTCAGAATAGAAGAATCAATCAAGGCAAAGAATAATCCCGATATGTATTATGCCGTAGACCGGATGGGAACAGGACGGGAAAACCTGATGCCGCTCTGGCTGTTCGGCTTTTTATATTAATAGGGTTCATAGAGAGAATTAGTAATAGAGAGAATTAGTGTTACATAAAAATTAAATGCAAAATGACAAAGAAGAAATTTCTAACCTGTGACGGTAATCAGGCTGCGGCTCATATCTCGTATATGTTCAGTGAAGTGGCCGCTATCTATCCGATTACACCGTCATCGACCATGGCGGAATATGTGGACGAATGGGCGGCGGCAGGCCGTAAAAACATTTTTGGCGAAACCCTCCTGGTGCAGGAAATGCAGTCGGAAGGCGGCGCGGCCGGAGCGGTTCACGGATCTTTGCAAGCGGGTGCATTGACAACCACCTATACGGCTTCGCAGGGATTGTTGTTAATGATTCCCAATATGTATAAGATCGCAGGCGAACTGCTTCCCTGCGTATTCCATGTATCCGCACGTGCCATAGCCTCCCATGCGCTGTCTATCTTTGGCGACCACCAGGACGTAATGGCCTGCCGGCAAACGGGCTTTGCCATGCTGGCGGAAGGCTCCGTGCAGGAGGTTATGGATCTGGCGGCGGTGGCTCATCTGTCGACCATCCGCTCGCGCGTGCCGTTTGTAAACTTCTTCGACGGCTTCCGTACTTCTCACGAGATACAGAAAATAGAATCGCTCGAAGGCGACGACCTGGCACACCTGATCGACCCAAAGGCCTTGGCCGAATTCCGTGGGCGCTCCCTGAACCCGGAAAATCCCGTAGCACGCGGCATGGCAGAGAATCCCGACGCTTACTTCCAGCACCGCGAAGCCTCGAATAAATACTACGAAGCCCTGCCCGCTATCGTGGAAGAATACATGAAGGAACTCTCGGCCATTACCGGACGCGCCTACGGCCTGTTCGATTATTACGGAGCCGAAGATGCCGAACAGGTCATCATTGCCATGGGATCGGTTACCGAAGCTATCCGCGAAACCATCGACCACCTGAGGGGCAAAGGGGAAAAAGTAGGCTTGGTAGCCGTACATCTATACCGTCCCTTCTCGGCCGTACATTTCCTGGCTGCCCTCCCCGGGAGCGTGAAACGCATTGCCGTGCTGGACCGCACCAAAGAACCGGGCGCCAACGGCGAACCCTTGTATATGGATGTGAAAGACTGCTTCTACGGAAAGGACAACGCCCCGCTGATCGTAGGCGGTCGCTACGGGTTGTCGTCGAAAGACACCACCCCGGCGCAAATCCTTGCCGTATATGAAAACCTGGCCTCGGCTTTACCTAAAAACGGGTTTACCATCGGTATCGTAGACGATGTAACCTTTACTTCCCTGCCGCAACAGGAAGAAATCGCCCTCGGGGGAGACGGCCTGTTTGAAGCCAAATTCTACGGATTGGGCGCCGACGGGACGGTAGGAGCCAACAAAAACTCGGTCAAGATTATCGGCGACAATACCGATAAATACTGTCAGGCCTATTTCTCCTACGACTCAAAGAAATCCGGAGGCTTCACCTGTTCGCATCTTCGCTTCGGGGATAGCCCCATCCGCTCCACCTACCTGGTTAATACGCCCAACTTCGTGGCCTGCCACGTACAGGCTTACCTGAGGATGTACGACGTAATCCGCGGACTCCGCCCGAACGGCACCTTCCTTTTGAATACCATCTGGGACGAAGAAGAGCTGGAAAGGAACCTCCCCAATAAAATCAAACGGTATTTCGCCGAGAAGAACATCACCGTTTACTACATCAATGCCACGAAGATTGCGCAGGAGATAGGCTTGGGCAACCGCACGAATACCATCCTTCAGTCGGCTTTTTTCCGTATTACCAACGTCATCCCCGTAGAGTTGGCCATTGAGCAGATGAAGAAATTCATTGTCAAATCCTACGGCAAGAAGGGGGAAGACGTTATCAACAAGAATTACGCAGCCGTTGACCAGGGGGGCGCCTACCGACAACTCACGGTAAAACCCGAATGGGCCAATCTCCCCGGTGAGGCAGGCAGCCGGGAAAAGGACCCGCCCTTCATTGAAAACGTCGTACACGTAATCAATGCGCAAGACGGCGACCTGCTACCCGTTTCCACCTTCGTGGGCATCGAAGACGGAACCTGGCAGCAGGGTACGGCCAAATACGAAAAGCGCGGCGTGGCCTCCCACGTTCCGGCTTGGGAACCGGCCCATTGCATTCAATGCAACAAATGCGCTTACGTATGTCCCCATGCTTCCATCCGCCCCTTCGTGCTGGATGAAGCGGAACAGGCCGAAGCCCCCTTCCATCAGATGCTGAAAGCAACGGGCAAACCCTTCGACGGGATGAAATTCCGCATCCAGGTATCGGTTTTAGACTGCCTGGGTTGCGGCAACTGCGCCGACGTATGTCCCGGCAACAAACAAGGTAAGGCCTTGCGTATGGAGGAACTGGAGACGCAACTTCCGGAAGCCCCCAATTGGACCTATTGTGTCGATGAAGTAAAGAGCAAACAACACCTGGTGAACCTCAGCGCCAATGTAAAGAACTCGCAGTTTGCCACTCCGCTCTTTGAGTTTTCCGGCGCCTGTTC
This sequence comes from Tannerellaceae bacterium, assembly GCA_031278605.1. GTDB lineage: Bacteria > Bacteroidota > Bacteroidia > Bacteroidales > Tannerellaceae > DFXE01. The sequence continues at coordinate 200 of JAITKB010000128.1, read as the reverse complement.
GGGTTGCGGCGAGACGCCTTATGTGAAATTGTTGACCCAGTTGTTCGGCAACCGCCAGATGATTTCCAACGCCACGGGCTGTTCGTCCATTTATTCGGGCTCGGTGCCTTCCACGCCCTATACCGTGGGCGAAGACGGACGCGGGCCGGCCTGGGCGAACTCGCTGTTTGAAGATTTTGCCGAATACGGCTTGGGCATGA
>JAITKB010000126.1 GCA_031278605.1 Tannerellaceae bacterium | reverse complement strand
TGATGATAATTGTTATCGTGCAATCAATCTTTTCATTCGTTGCGAAAACGGCATCCGTCCATTTCCGGTTGTTTACAAATTCCATCAATGCGTTTTGGAGCGAGGTGTAGACCTGTTTGTTGGTCCCCTGGATTTTGTCGCTATTGATGGTTATCCGGGCGTTCATTTCCTGGGCTACGGCGGCAAAAGCCGTTGTAATGAGCCATAAACTCCCCCACAGTATTTTTTGCATGATACGCATATTACAGTAATGTCTGCAGTTTGTTTACAATATCAACTGCTACCTCCTGTTTGGTTTTCAAGGGGAAAACGGTTATTTCGCCTTTCTTGTCCAAAAGAGTTATCTTATTGGTATCTACCTGGAATCCGGCCCCCGGCTCGCACAAAGAGTTGAGCACGATAAAATCAAAATTCTTTTTCCTCAGTTTTCTTTCGGCCTGTGCAATTCCTTCGTTTGTTTCCAGGGCAAAACCTGCAAGTATTTGTTTCTCCCGTTTAATCGCTCCCAGCATAGCCGCTATGTCGTTGTTGGCAACAAGCCGGAGCGTCATTGCCGCCTTGCCTTCCCGCTTTATTTTATCCGTGGCAATTGTTTCCGGACGGTAGTCGGCTACAGCGGCACAGAGTATTGCGGCATCCGTATGCGGGAAGGTGGCCATTGCCGCCCGGCACATCTCCCGGGCTGATTCCACATGGATTCGGCGAATCCGCGGGTGCTCCGTCGATAAGGAAACCGGCCCGGTAATCAGCGTCACCTCGGCACCCTTGCGGGCGCATGTTTCAGCCAGGGCAAATCCCATCCTGCCGGAGGAATAATTGCCGATGAAACGTACCGGATCTATCTTTTCATAGGTTGGCCCGGCGGTTATCAGAATCTTTTTTTTTTGAAGCTCGTTGTGTGAGGTAAAAAAGTTTTCCAGCCAGTCGACAATTCTATCGGGTTCTTCCATCCGTCCTTTCCCTTCCAGGTTGCTGGCCAACTGTCCTTCGCCCGGCTCGATGATGTAATGGCCGAAAGAACGCAGCCGGCTGAGGTTTTGCTGCGTAGCGGGATGGGCAAACATGTCGAGGTCCATCGCCGGGGCAATTACAACGGGGGCTTTGCAGGAGAGATAAGTTGTTATCAGCATATTATCGGCAATCCCTTGCGACATTTTCCCAATAGTAGAAGCCGTTGCCGGAGCAATCAGCATAACATCCGCCCAAAGTCCCAAATCCACGTGACTGTTCCAGGAGCCGTCGCGGTTTGAAAAAAATTCACTGATCACCGGATTCCGGCTTAGGGTAGAAAGGGTAAGCGGAGTAATAAATTCTTTTCCCGCCGGGGTGATAACAACCTGCACTTCCGCGCCTTTCCTTATCAGTAAACGAATCAGGAAAGCTGCTTTGTAGGCCGCGATACTCCCGCTTATGCCCAGTATAATCTTCTTATCTTTCAACATCTTATTATTGTTTTTTCGCAAACATGCAACGCATATAGAACGTCCTTTTCCTCCGGTTTATTACAAGCGTAAAGACAAAATCTCTTTCGCAGCCTTCGTACCGATATGTCCTTTTTCGCTCAGCTTCCAACCCAATTGGTCGATAGGTTCCGTCAGGGCGTCCAAATCTTTTTCGTTGATACCGTATTCGTGCAGACGTGTTTTCATACCCATTTCGCGGAAAAATGTTTCAACGGCAAGGAGGGTCTCTTCTATCCGTTCCTGTACATTGCCTTTCGTAATATCGAAAACAACAGCGCCCAAACGGAGTATTTTCTCCTGTTTTTCCTTTTGCATGTAACGCATCACGCCGGGCAGGATAACAGCCAGCGTTTCCGCGTGAGCTAATCCGAACCGAACGGTCAGTGAATATCCTATGCGGTGGGACGACCAATCCTGGGGAACACCTTGTCCTATCCATCCGTTCAAGGCATTGGTGGCTGCCCACATCAGATTGGCGCGAATATCATAATTGAAGGGATCTTTCAATACCCTGAGACCTTCCTCGCGGATAATCCGCATCAGGCTTTCGGCAAAAGCATCCTGCACCTTCGCCTGAACCGGATAAGTGAGATATTGTTCTACAACGTGGATAAACGAATCAACCACTCCGTTGGCTACCTGGGCTTCCGGCAAGGAACAGGTTACTTCCGGGTCCATCACTGCGAAACGAGGAAATACCAGCGGACTGGCGAAATTCAACTTCTTTTTCAGGGATACACGGGAAATAACAGCCCGTTCATTTGTTTCCGAACCTGTTGCCGCAAGGGTAAGGACTACTCCGAGGGGAATACTGCGTTCAATGCTCGCTCCACGGGCCAATATATCCCAAGGGTCTCCGTCGAAACAAACAGCGGCGGATATGAACTTCCCTGCATCAATCACCGAGCCTCCTCCTACTGCCAGGAGGAAATCTATTTTCTCTTTTTTCGCAACCTCCACCGCCTTCATGCAGGTTTCATAATGGGGATTGGCTTCTATACCGGGAAACTCCACGAACCGGTGCTTCTCCAGCGCCCGGGTCACCTGGGCGTAAACGCCGTTTTTCTTTATACTGCCTCCGCCATAAAGCAGGAGTAGGCTCTTGTCTTGCGGAATCAGTGCAGACAACCGGGCGATGGTTCCTTTCCCGAAAACGACCTTTACAGGATTACAGAACTCAAAATTATTCATCTCTTTATTTGGAATTAAAACCCCTTAATTTAATCTCGGTGAAAACCTTCTTGGTATTCAGTGTGAAATCTCCATTCATAATCCAGGCATAGTAGCTGGGATCGTTTTTCAATACCTCCGTCACTAATTGTCCTTTGTATTTTCCGAAGTTTATCATTTCTTCTTTTTTCTCATTATAGATAATACGTCCGGCAAAGTCCACATTGTTATTGAAACTGGAATATTGGGAAAGGTAGTTTATATCGTTTTGCAATTCCGGATAGCGGTCCAGTTGGGCTTTCAGCACCTCGTAGGTTGCCTGGGTATCGGCTTCTGCCGTATGGGCTTTTTCCAGGTCTTTCCCGCAATAAAACTTGTAGGCTGCCACCAGCGTGCGTTGTTCCATTTTATGAAAAATCGTTTGCACATCTACGAATTTGCGACGATTCAGGTCAATGTCTACATCTGCACGGAGGAATTCTTCGGCCAACATGGGAATATCGAAGCGGTTGGAATTGAAACCGGCCAGGTCACAACCTTCTATCTGGGCGGCCAGGGACTTGGCTATTTCTTTGAATGTAGGGCAATTCTTTACCTCTTCGTCGGTAATCCCGTGAATGGCGGTCGATTCCGGCGGGATAGGCATCCCCGGATTGATTCGCCTTGTTTTCAATTCCTCTTTACCGTTGGGATGTACTTTTATAAAAGATATTTCGATGATGCGATCTTTGGCAAGATTAACACCCGTTGTCTCCAGATCGAAGAAGATCAACGGGTTTTTTAAGTTCAACTGCATTCATTCGTTGTTAGTCATTCAACATCATAGGCATCAACAGCATCAACAGATCTTCATTTTCTTCATTCTCCACCGGTATAACCAAACCTGCACGGGAAGGGTCTGCCAATTTAAGGATCACATGTTCTGAGGCGATGTTGCTTAATATTTCTATCAGGAACGTAGCTTTGAAACCGATTTTCAATTCCGTCCCGTCAAATTCGCATATCAGTTTTTCTTCGGCGGATGTAGCGTAGTCTATATCCTGGGCCGAAATGATCAGTCGACCCGGCACAACGTGTAATTTCACCAGACTGCTTGATGCGTTGGAGAATACGGATACGCGTTTCAATGCGTTCAGGAGCGATATGCGATCAATGGTTAGCGTGTAAGGATTTTCCTGTGGGATCACGCTGTTGTAGTTTGGGTAGCGTCCTTCTATCAACCGGCAAACCATTTCAAAATTCGATCCGGAGATGTAGGCATTATTTTCGTCGAACCGAACTTCTACGCGTTCTGTTTCCTTTGCCAGCACGTTTTTCAGAAGGTTGGCGGGTTTTTTAGGCAGAATAAAGGAGGCTCTTTCCGAGGCGTGAATGGATAAATCGCGCAGACGCACCAATTTGTGTCCGTCCGAAGCCACGATTGTCAGACTTTCCGGTTGTATATCGAAATAGACTCCATTCATCACCGGGCGCAACTCGTCGTCTGCCGTGGCAAACTGGGATCGTCCCACTCCGCTCATGAGTTTCTGTGCTTCTACTACAATGGATGTATTTACTTCGTTCAATGGCTTTTGTTGTGGGTAGGTATCTCCTTTTTGTCCGATAAAATTATATTTACCATTCTCGAAATGAATCAGTATCTCCATGTTTTCTTCGTTGATTTCAAAGCTTAACGGCTGTTCGGGAAGCTCTTTCAGTGGGTCAATCAGTATTTTTGCCATCACGGCGAACAAGCCGGTTCCTTCGGCATTCACTACTTCCACGGAAGTGAGCATACGGGTATCTGCATCCGAAGCTGTGATGATAAGTTTATTTTTCTGCAATTCAAAAAGGACACAATCCAGAATGGGGATGGCATTTTTGGAAGCAATAACTTTACTTATTATTTGTAAGCGAGACAACAATGCTGTACTTGATACGTCAAATTTCATAATCCTTATTTTTTTATTTTATTATTTGTTTAATTATTTCTAAGTTACCGGTTTTCCCCCTATTCCGTTGATTTTTTAAACCGAACAAAAGTAAGAAAATATTTCTATTGGCTTCACTTCGTAAAAAAAAAGCAGTGCCTCTCACTTGTGCCCACAAGCGTGTCTCACTTG
>JAITKB010000016.1 GCA_031278605.1 Tannerellaceae bacterium | reverse complement strand
GTGATTTTTACCCCCAGCGTGGAATTTAAGGATTCCCTCCGCCACATCTCCTTTGAAGAAGACAAACGCCCCGACAGCGTAGTCCACGAAGACGAAGAGGAAGACGAAGGCGGCGGCGGCGGAAACGACGGTCCCGTAGAAGATTAAGCGATTCGTTCGCCCTTCAAAAACAGAAAATTGCCCCGTGTGCGCATCCTTGCGGCACGGGGCAATGTGTTTATAAGTCCGCGGCTTTGGGCGAACGGCAATGGCTCGCCGTCCTTTTTAGGGTATTTGTTTTTCTTTCCGGAAGAATGTATTTTTGTTGCTTTTGAAACCGTAAAACATGAATAGATGGGAATTAATTCGTATAATTTTGATGCAATTATCGACCGGCGAAATACAAATTGCCTAAAAGTCGACTTACTGAATGAACGCTTTGGAAACGCCAATCTTATCCCTCTCTGGGTGGCCGATATGGATTTCCGCACACCCGGTTTTATTGTCAATGCGATAAAAAAACGTTGCGAACATGAGATATTCGGATATACTTTCGCATCGGATGCTTACTATAAAAGCATCGTGGAATGGCTGTATTATAAACACCGCTGGACAGTCAAAAAGGAATGGCTCAGTTATATACCGGGTATCGTCAAAGGGATTGCTTTCGTACTGGATTGCTTTACCCGGCCGGGAGACAAGGTGATTATCCAGCCACCTGTATATCATCCCTTTCGCCTGGTTCCCGAAATGCAGGGCCGACAAGTGGTCGATAACCCTCTGAAACAAGTAAACGGACTGTATCAAATGGACTTCGAGCATCTGGAATCCCTTATCGACAAACAATGCAAGGTGTTGATTCTTTGCAGTCCTCACAATCCCGGAGGGGTCGTATGGGGAAAAGAAACCCTGGTCAGACTGGCGGAAATATGCGCCCGGCATCGCATCTTAGTCATATCGGACGAGATCCATGCCGAGATGGTCTACCCCCACTGCAGTATGCATCATCCTTTCCCTACGGTGTCCGAAACGGCGGCTTCATGTAGCCTTACTTTTATGGCGCCCAGCAAAACATTTAATATTGCAGGAATCGTAACCTCGTATGCCGTTGTGCCCGATCCTCAAATCCGCCATACATTCTTTGCTTTCCTCAAGGCAAGGGAGCTGGACGAAGGCACTATTTTTTCTTACGAAGCAACCACAGCCGCTTATACCCACGGGGCGCAATGGCTGCAGCAGATGTGTATGTACGTAACAGGTAACGTACAATTCGTGACGGATTATCTGGAAAAAGAAATCCCCGCTATAAAAGTCTATCAACCCCAGGCTTCCTTCCTGGTATGGCTGGATTGCAGAGCGTTGGGACTCACCCGGGAAAAACTTGTATCCCTTTTCAGAGATAAGGCCGGACTGGCGCTGAACGACGGCGAGATGTTCGGCCCCGGCGGAGAGGGGTATATGCGTATGAATGTGGGTTGTCCCCGTGCTGTCCTGAAACAGGCCCTGAATAACCTGCGGATGGCTTGCAAATCGGAATCGTAACTGCTACTTTATTTCTGCTGCTTAAATATTTTTAACAGGAATATGTTTGGGCATATCCGGGAATAATGATTGCTTTGCGATATCATATTAATATCATAAAAACATATCTTATTTATGGAAACAAAAGAAAAAGCCTTTAAAGGCATCCGGATGTCGGGCTTCACGGCCTTGCTGATTTTGTTTTTAGGCATTTGCTTGTCTGTCTACTTACTTACATTCATGCACGTATGGACTACCCTTCTGGGCATTGGCTGCTGCTGCCTGCTTGTAGCCTTTATAACCATAGGGCTTACCATCATTGAACCGAATGAAGCCCGTGTGATTGTTTTTTTCGGAAAATACAAAGGGACAATTACAGATAATGGATTTTTCTGGATAAATCCTTTCAACGAGAGGAAGAAAATCACTTTGCGTGCCCGCAACTTGGATGTTCTCCCCGTCAAGGTAAACGACAAAGTAGGGAATCCGGTGATGATTGGCGCCGTTATGGTGTGGAAGGTGAAAGATACCTATAAAGCGATGTTTGACATTGATTCTTCGTCTATTTCAGGCATTGAATCCGGGAAGAAGGGTAGTATCTGGACGGTTGTGGAATCGTTTGACAAGTTGCCCAAATTGATGCAGAACTATGAGAATTTTGTCAAAACCCAGAGCGATGCCGCTTTGCGCCAGATTGCCGGGATGTATGCTTACGATTCGAATGAGAGCAATGACGATTCTATCACGCTTCGTTCGGGCGACGGCGAAGTAGCCCGGAGGCTGGAAGAAGAAATAAACAGCCGCTTGGCCATTGCCGGAATTGAGGTAATAGAGGCACGTATCAACTACCTGGCCTACGCTTCCGAAATAGCCGGCGTCATGTTGCGCCGCCAACAGGCTGACGCGATCATTTCTGCACGTGAAAAGATTGTAGAAGGAGCGGTCAGTATGGTACAACTGGCGCTTGATAAGTTGGAAAAAGAAAGTATTGTCACGCTGGATGAAGATAAGAAGGCCGCAATGGTGAGCAATCTCCTGGTAGTCCTTTGCGCCGACGAAGCTGCCCAACCGGTATTGAATACGGGAACTTTACATCACTGAAAACAATAATGCCGAAAAAAGATAATGCAAACAAGACTTTTATCCTTCGCATCGACCCCGATATGATGGATGCCATTGAAAAATGGGCTGCCGACGAATTTCGCAGCATCAATGGCCAGATTTTATTCATACTCGACCTGGCCTTGCGCAAGGCCGGACGCATGAAAAAAGAAAAGTAAAGGGGGGGAATACAACTTATTCCCCCGAAAATCGTGGGGTGAGTGAAACAATTTTGTGAGTTTTGCGTCTATAAGAGAAAAGCATAAATAGAAAATTCTTATGATAATTCAATTGAAAGATATTAACAAAACCTATTACAACGGAGCGCCTCTGCATGTGTTGAAAGGAATAGATTTGGAGATAGAAGAAGGTGAAATGGTGTCTATTATGGGCGCCTCCGGTTCGGGAAAATCAACCTTGCTGAATATTCTCGGCATATTAGATACGTATGATAGCGGCACGTACAGACTCAACGACTTGTTGATTCGCAACCTGAGTGAAAGCCGTGCAGCAGAGTGCCGAAACCGTATGATCGGATTTATTTTTCAGTCTTTCAATTTGATTTCTTTTAAAAATGCTTTGGAAAATGTAGCTCTCCCGCTTTATTATCAAGGGATGAAACGAAGGAAACGGAATGCAGTGGCTATGGAATACCTCGACATGGTTGGATTGACCGACTGGGCGGAGCACCTGCCCAGCGAACTCTCCGGGGGACAAAAGCAACGGGTTGCCATTGCACGCGCTCTGATAGCCAAGCCGCGCGTTATCCTGGCCGACGAACCGACCGGAGCCTTAGACAGCGTGACAACGGTGGAAGTGATGGACTTGCTGCGTAAGGTAAATCAGGAAGGGATGACGATGATTATCGTTACACACGAATCCTCTGTGGCGGCCGTGACCGACCGTGTTATCCACCTAAAAGACGGTCTTATCGAATCTATCGAAAAAAATCCGCAGGATGTTTGAGTTCAATAATCTTCAGGAGATATGGGGGACGATGAAGAAAAACAAACTTCGTACCTTCCTTACCGGATTCTCCGTGACCTGGGGTATCTTTATGCTGATCGTCCTGCTGGGCGCCGGCAACGGGCTGGGTAACGGCATCGGGTATAATTTCCGCAACATATCGACAAACCTTTGCGACTGCTGGCCCCGATACACCACGCAGCCTTACAAGGGCATGCCTGCCAACCGCAGGCTGACATTCACCATAGAAGACGTGAAGGACATCAAAAGATACCATCCCGAAGTAAGTTTTATCTCGCCCATGAACAACCGGAGCGATACGATTTCCTTCGGGAAGGAATACCTGACAGGGTCAGTGAGGAGCGTGTATCCCGATTATGCGTCTATTTCTTTTGTGCCGGTTCATGCGGGGAACGGACGTTTTATCAATGCTTCGGATTTGGCCGGACAGCGGAAAGTAATTGTCATAAGTCCGCGCATGGCTACTGTTCTTTTTCGCGACTCCATCGAACCCTTGGGGAAATATGTCAGGATAGGGAATGGCATGTTCCGGGTAGTTGGCATTTATGAGGATGAGAACAAGAGCAACGATTCGCCGGCCTATATCCCTTTTACTACCGGGCAGATACTTTTCAGTGGCGGATACCGGGTAGACGAGATCTTTTTTACCATAGAAGGGGTGAATACCGAGGCGCAAGCCGAAGCATTTGAAAACCGGCTGAAGGAACGTTTGGCCCACCGACACCGGTTTCACCCGGAAGATAAGAGCGCCATCGGCTTTTACAGCGCCGGCGAAGAATACCGGATGTGGCAGGGCATGACCAACGGCATTGCTTTCTTCATCTGGATCATAGGCATTGGTACGCTTATGGCGGGGATTGTGGGCGTGAGTAATATCATGCTCATTGCCGTGCGGGAACGCACCAAGGAGTTCGGCATCCGCAAAGCGATAGGGGCCAAGCCTTCTTCCATCCTGCGGCTGATTATTGTGGAGTCTGTTTTGGTGACGGCCGTATTCGGTTATATGGGAATGATAGGCGGGATTGGACTGACCGAAGGAATCGACTACCTCATGGACCGGATCGGAGCCAATGCCGCATCTGCCGGACAGGAGGGATCTCCCACCGTATTCCGGCATCCGACGGTGAATCTGGGCATTGCCCTGGCCGCTACCGGGGTATTGATTGTTGCCGGGGTGTTGGCCGGTTATTTTCCGGCACGCAAAGCGGTAAGGATTCCGGCCATTGATGCCATGAGGATGGAATAAAAAACACGCAACAACTATGTTTGATATTGACAGATGGATAGAGATATGGGTTACTATTACCCGGAATAAGACGCGCAGCCTGCTGACATGCTTCGGTGTTTTTTGGGGCATTTTGATGTTGGTGCTTCTGATAGGTTTGGGCGTGGGGATGAAGAACGGCATCCTGGGGTTGCTCGACGGGTTTGCTACCAACAGCATTTTTATCTTCGCCGATCGCACAGGCGAACCCTACCGGGGCTTTAACAAGGGGCGTTACTGGGCGATGCGCAACCGGGATGTGACGGCCGTGCGTGAGCAGGTGAAAGGGATTGAAATCGTTACGCCGCTTTTGTGGGGCGGGAGGACAAACCGCAATGTGGCTTACCGCCGGCAAACGGGAACCTACGGCGTCAAGGGGATTTATCCTGAATACTTCGATATAGATGCCCAGGAACTCTCCCGGGGACGACTTCTGAACCGGATTGACGTGCAGCAGAAGCGCAAGGTCTGCGTCATTGGCGATCGGGTGAACGAGGCGCTGTTCAAGAACGGCGACCCTTGCGGGAAATACCTCCGCGTGAACGGCCTATACTATCAGGTGGTAGGTGTTACAAATTCCAAGGCCACGGGGATTAGCATCAACGGCAGGACTTCCGAATCGGTATTTATTCCCTTCACGACTTTGCAGCAGACCTTGAACCGGAGCGATGTGATTAACGTTTTGTTTGTGAATATCTCCCCCGGGGCTTCCGTGCAGCGGGTGATAGAGGATGTGAAGGACGTATTGAAGACGCAGAACGAGATTGCCCCCAACGATCCGCAGGCGGTGGCGGTTTATAACCTGGCGGCGGAGTTTGCCACTTTCACCCGGCTTTTTACGGGGATTGATCTGCTGATATGGTTAGTGGGCATGGGCACCTTGCTGGCCGGTATCATCGGGGTGGCCAACATCCTGATGGTGACGGTCAAGGAGCGGACCAAGGAAATCGGCGTACGTCGTGCTTTGGGGGCGAAGCCTTTCAGCATCATTTCTCAGGTGATGAGTGAGAGTTTGTTGCTTACCTCCTTGGCGGGTCTGCTGGGTTTGAGCCTGGGCGTGTTCCTTTTGGATCTGGTGAACCGGGTATTGATTGCCCATCCGCCCTGGACCGGCAGCGTGACTTTTTTGGAGAATCCCTCGATAAACATTCGGACGGCGCTTGCGGCTACGCTGGTGCTCTTGTTCTGCGGACTGCTTGCGGGGCTGATGCCGGCCTGGCGGGCCATGAAGATCAAGGCGATTGACGCCATACATGAAGCGTAATATTGAAACAACAAGACATAGAATCATGAAGAATCGAATTTTTAAGAAGATCCTCCGCAGCCTTCTGCTGGGATTGGTGGGGACGGCTGTTTTCGCCACGTTTTACTTTTTGTGGAAGAAGGCGCAACCGGTCCTTACCGTGTATGAGATTGTGGAGCTAAGGCGCGACACGGTCGAGACCAAGACCGTAGCCACCGGCAGCGTGGAGCCTCGCTACGAGGTGTTGATCAAACCGCAGATATCGGGAATCATCTCCGAGGTGTTCAAGGAAGCGGGGCAGATGGTGAAGGAGGGGGAGATCCTGGCGCGTATCAAGGTCATTCCCGAAATGGTGCAGCTCAACGGCGCCGAGTCGCGGGTCAATCTGGCGCAGATTTCCCTGCAGCAGGTAGAGGAGACGTTCCGACGCGACGAGCGGCTTTTTGACCGGGGCGTTGTTTCGGGGGAAGACTTCAACCTTTCTCAGGCCGCTTATTTGCGGGCGAAGGAGGAATACGCCAATGCCCGGAATGCGCTGGAGATTATCCGCGACGGGATTACGCGCAATGCTTCCGTGGCGAGCACGACGCAGATTCGCAGCACCCTTACGGGGATGATTCTGGACGTGCCGGTCAAGGTCGGCAATTCGGTGATTCAGTCGAATAACTTCAACGACGGCACCACCATAGCCTCCGTGGCCGACATGAACGACATGATTTTCCGCGGCCAGGTGGACGAGACCGAGATCGGACGCATCCGCGAGGGGATGCCGATTAAGTTAACCGTCGGGGCGATGGAGAGTCGTGTGTTCGACGCCACCCTGGAATATGTTTCTCCCAAGGGGGTGGACCGGAACGGCTCCATCCAATTTGAGATCAAGGCCTCCGTAGCCATTGCCGACGACGCTTTTATCCGTGCGGGTTATAGCGCCAATGCCGAGATTGTATTAAAGCGTGCCGAAAACGTCTGGACCGTTCCGGAGAGCTGCGTAGAGTTTCGGGGCGATTCGGCCTTTGTGCAGATTCTCCGGCGGGAAAAGCCGGGGCAGGTCTTCGAGCCTCGGGCGGTGACGACGGGTTTGTCCGACGGCATCCGGATAGAAATCAAGGAAGGTCTCACCCTTGGCGACCGGATACGGGGAGCCGCCATAGATCCGAACCGAAAGTCATGAAAAGCTACCTCTTGTTTTTTTGTCTCCTGCCCTTTGTGGGCTTTGGGTTTCCCCTTGCGGGGCAAACCCGCCCCTGGACTCTCCGGGAGTGCATCCGCCACGCGATGGAAAACAACATCGACTTACGACAGAAACGCCTGGAGCAGGAAGCCCGCGCGATCGAGGTAAACACGGCCGCCCACAGCCGCCTTCCCAGCCTGAATGCGGGTTTGGGGCAAAACTTCGACTTTGGGCGTTCCCCCTCCAAGGACGGGGTGATAGTGGATCGAAATTCGGCCAATTCTTCGGCTTACCTTCAGGTGTCGGTCCCCTTGTTTGACGGTTTTCGGATGTCCAACACCCTGGCTGCCCGGCGGCTGGATCTCCTGGCTGCGGCCGAGTCGGCCCAGGCGGCCGGGGAGGATTTGTCCGTTGGGGTTGCCTCGTATTTTCTCCAGGCGCTTTATTGCAAGGAGCTTGTCGGCATTGCCGAGTTGCAGGCGGCCTTGAGCGCCGAGCAGATCACAAGGACCGAGGCGCTGGTGGAGGCCGGTAAGGCGCCGCTCTCGCAACTCTACGACGTCAAGGCCCAGCGTGCCGGGGACGAAGTGCGTTGCGTGGAAGCGCGCAATAACGCCGCGCTGGCCTTATTGAATCTGGCGCAGTTGCTGGAGGTGGATCCCGGGGGGGAAGAAGGTTTCGAGGTGTTTGCCCCCCCCCTGGCGGATCCGCGGCAGGAGGAAACGCTGGCCGAGCCGTCGCTGGTTTACTTGAATGCGGTTGCCCGGAAGCCCCGGATCCGGGAGCAGGAATGGTTGCTTGAGAGCCGAAAGAAGATGTTGCGGGTGGCCCGTGCGGGGTATTTCCCCCAGTTGAGCCTGAGCCTGAATTACAGCAACGGGTATTACCGTTATTTCGGGGCCGACGACATCGTCCATGTGGGTTTTGCCGACCAGCTGAGGCAGAACGAGCGGAAAACGATAGGCTTCAGCCTGTCCATTCCCATTTTCAATCGCTGGGAGGTGCGCAACAGTGTCCGTTCGGCCCGTGTGGCGATTCATTCCCAGGCGCTGGCCGTGGAAAGCGCCAAGAAGTCGCTCTACAAGGAGATCCGCCAGGCCTACTTCAATGCGGTGGCTTCGCGGGAGAAATTCCTGGCGGCCACCCAATCCTCGGAAGCCGCCCGCGAGGCCTTCACCTATGCCGGGGAGCGCTACGCCACGGGCCGCAGCACGGTATTTGAGTACAACGAATCGAAAACCAAATACGCCCAAAGCCTCTCCGAGCAGGCGCAAGCCAAGTACGATTTCATCTTCCGGAGCAAGATCCTGGACTTTTACAACGGGACGCCCATCACCCTGTCCGGGTCGGCGGAGGAATAGGCCCCCCGGCGCTTCTTTTTCCCCCGGCCAAAAATAGGTTACGCTACCTCCCGTCCTTTTGCGGACGGGGGGTTTTTCTTTTTCCGAGCCTCCGGCCACTCTTGGGGCAAGGTCGGCGGAGTTTTGCGGGAAGGTTTCCCCCGTTTGGGCAAGGTCGGCGGAGTTTGCCGGGGGGCTTGCCACCCGGGTGGCAAGGCTGCCGGAGTTTTCCGGGGAGCTTGCCCCAAGGGTGGAAAGAGGCTCGGCGAACGCCGGGGAGCTTGCCACCCGGGTGGCTGGGGGCCTTGCCCTGAGCGGAGGCCCGGATGGGGGGGGTGAAAGGGATTCCCCCTTGCCGCAAGGGAGATCCCCCAGGGGTTACGGAGCCTTCGCCTTGCCGGGGGCCTGGGTCAAGGCGCGGATTTGGGAGCAAACAAAGTCGCCGACCTCGGACGTGGAACAGGCGCGGCTCCCTTCGGCGACAATGTCCTCGGTCACCCTGCCGGCCTCGATGGAGGCTTCCACCGCCCGGCGAATCACCCCGGCTTCCTCCGGCAGGCGAAAAGCGTACTCAAACATCAGGGCGGCGCTCAGGATCGTGGCCAGGGGGTTTGCAATGTTCTTGCCGGCAGCCTGGGGATAGGAACCGTGGATCGGCTCGAATACCGAGGTGTGAAGGCCCACGGAAGCCGAGGGCAACAAACCCAGGGAGCCGGTAATGACCGAGGCCTCGTCGGTGAGGATGTCGCCGAACATGTTCTCCGTAACCATCACATCGAAAGACCGGGGAGCCTGTATGAGGCGCATGGCCGCATTGTCGACAAAGAGGTATTCGGTCTCCACCCCGGGATATTCCCGCTCCAGCTCCCGGGCCGTCTGTCGCCAGAGGCGGGAGGTTGCCAGGACGTTGGCCTTATCCACCAGGGTGAGCTTCCCGCGCCGCCTTTGTGCGTATCCGTAGGCCAGACGCAGGATGCGCTCAATCTCCCCACGCGTATAGACGCAGGTATCGTAGGCCGTATTCCCGTCTTCGCTCCGCCCCTGGGGACGCCCGAAATACAATCCCCCCGTAAGCTCACGGATGCAAAGGAAATCGGCCCCCTCCACCAGGTGGCTGCGCAGGGGCGAACGCTGCAAAAGCGCAGGAAAAGTAGTTACCGGACGAAGGTTGGCATACAAACCCAGCCGCTTGCGCATGGCCAGGAGACCCTGCTCGGGACGCACCCCGGCCGAGGGGTCGTTATCGTACCTCGGATGGCCGATGGCGCCGAAAAATACCGCATCACTCGCCAAACACAGGCGATGCGTCTCCTGTGGGTAGGGATCCCCGACAGCTTCAATGGCCGAAGCCCCTACCAAGCCCGTGGATCCCTCAAAAACGTGGCCGAAACCCGCGCATACGGCCTCAATCACCCTTCGGCCCTGTTCCAGAATCTCCGGGCCGATGCCGTCGCCCGGAAGCAGTGCAATGTTCAGTCTCATTCCCCTCGATTGAAATAAATGTACTGGGGCTCGGTGGGCGTGTACGCCTCCTCATCCCACAGGGAACTTGTAAGCATCAAATCGGCGCTGTAACGGTTGCAGGCAATGGGGACATTGTGCACCCGGCACTGGCGGAGCAGCATCTGTATGTCGGCCTCGTGCGGCTGGGGGTTCAGATCGTCAATCAGGAAAATGGCCAGGCTGATCTGTTTGCGTACCACCATGGCCGCAATTTCGGCGTCGCCCCCCAAAGGGCCGGAATGCATACACCGGATTTCGGCATGGATCCCTTTTTCGCCGAATGCCCGGGCAATAAGCCCGCCGGTGGTCCCGGTGCAAATCAAGAGGTGGGCCGAAAGAAATTCGGCATTGTGCAAAGCCCATTCTACCATGTCGGCTTTGCGTCGGTCATGCGCTACGAGCGCAATGGTTAATTTTTTGTTCATACGTCTTGTTGTCCTTCTATTTTGTTTAACATCTTAATGGTTGCCTGAATGGCCGCTTCGGTCTGATCCCCGTCGAGGCCTTTGGTCTTAAAGTCCACGCCCCGGAAGTTCCAGCTGATGATGGTTTGTACCAGGGCGTCGGTGCGTCCCCCCGGAGGAATGGACACGGAATAGTTCGTCAGCATGGGAAAGGGACGGCCCAGTTGCCGGTATATGGTGCGGAGGGCGCCGACAAATGCGTCGTATTGTCCGGCCCCGGAGGCCGACTCTTCGTAGCTGCGGCCATCTATCTCGATCTTGAGCGTGGCCACCGGTCGCAAACCCTGCGTCAGGGATAAAGAATAATTCAGGATCCGGATACGCGCCTCGCCGGGAGGGTCCTGATTCAGCACGTCGCTGATGATGTAAGGCAGATCCTCGGGCGTGACCGTTTCCTTTTTATCCCCCAGGGCAATGATGCGTTCGGTGACTTTGCGCATGGTCGGCTCGTCCATCTCGATGCCCAGCGCTTCCAGGTTCTTGCGGATATTGGCCTTGCCGGAAGTTTTTCCCAGGGCATATTCCCGGATGCGTCCGAAACGTTCGGGGAGAAGATCGTTGTAGTACAGGTTGCTTTTGCTGTCGCCGTCGGCATGTACGCCGGCGCACTGGGTAAAGACCGACTCGCCTACAACCGGACGGTTGGGAGCAATGTGAATGCCCGAACAGGTTTCAACCAGCCGGCTGACCCGGTTGATCTTCTCCTCCCGAAGGCGGGTCTCCTCCCCCAAATGATCCTTGAGAACCGCCAGCACGCTGCTAAGGGGCGCATTCCCCGCCCGTTCCCCCAGACCGTTCACGGTCGTATGTATGCCTTGGACGCCGGCCCGCACGGCTGCAAATACATTGGCTACGGCCAGGTCGTAATCGTTGTGCGCGTGGAAGTCAAACCGCAAATCGGGGTACCGCTCAATCATCTGCCGGCAATATGCATGGGTGTCGCAGGGATGGAGGATTCCCAACGTATCGGGCAGCATATAACGCCGCACGGGAAGATCCTTCAATCCTTCCATCAAGCCGAAAACATATTCCGGGGAATGTCTTATGCCGTTGGACCAGTCCTCCAGGTAAACGTTTACCCCCATACGCCTTCTTTGCGCCTGGCGGATCACTTCGCGCACATCCCGGAGGTGTTCTTCGGGGGTCTTGCGCAGTTGCTCGGTTACATGCCTGAAGGAACCTTTGCACAGCAGGTTCACCGTGCGGCATCCCGCCTGCTCGATCCAGCGAATCGAAGCCTCCCCGTCTACAAACCCCAGGACTTCCAGCTTGTGGAGATTGCCTGTGCGTTCGGCCCAGGAAGCTACGCGTTTCGCGCTCTCAAACTCACCGTTTGACACACGCGCCGAGGCAATTTCGATGCGATCAACCCCCAATTCGTTCAGCAGGATTTGTGCAATGCTGAGCTTCTCGTGGGAGGCGAAGGAAACACCCGAAGTCTGTTCGCCGTCCCGTAGCGTGGTATCCATTATCTCTATCATGTCTTGCGGCGGATTAGGTCAGGTCGAACGCGTCTTCTCGTAGGTCTCTATTTTGGCTTGATTCGCCAGGAGATAGTCTATGTCGTCGAGGCCGTTTACCAGGCAGTCTTTCTTGTAGGCATTGACCTCAAAGTATTCGCTGCGCCCGGAGGCATTGTTGCGGATGGTCTGGGCAGGGAGATCAATGGTAACGGTAAGGCCGGCATCGGCCTTGAGGCAAGCAAAGATCCCGCTCAGGAAATCCGGCGACACAACCACCGGCAACAGGCCGTTGTTCATGGAATTGTTCTTGAAGATGTCGGCAAAAAAACTGCTCACTACCGCCCGGAATCCGTACCCCGCAATGGCCCAGGCCGCATGTTCCCGGCTGCTGCCGCATCCGAAGTTTTTCCCCGCTACAAGGATCTCCCCCCCATAGGTCGGCTGATTCAATACGAAACCGGGATTGGGACGCCCCTTCGTATCGTACCTCCAGTCGCAGAACAGATGAAGGCCGAAACCCTCCCGCGTAGTAGCCTTTAGAAAGCGTGCCGGAATGATCTGATCGGTGTCCACATTCTCCAGTGGGAGCGGCACGCAGGTGGATGTCAGTTGGGTGAATGTGTTACGCATACCGGAATGTTCTTGGGTCGGTGATTTTACCGGTGACGGCCGCCGCCGCAGCTACAAGCGGACCGGCGAGGATCGTACGGGAGCCGGGGCCTTGGCGTCCCTCAAAATTACGGTTGGAGGTAGAAACCGCATATTTGCCGGCAGGTACCTTGTCTTCGTTCATGGCCAGGCAGGCCGAGCAACCCGGTTGCCGCAACTCAAAGCCGGCATCGGCCAGGACCCTGTCAAGGCCTTCGGCCTCTATCTGTTCCGCCACCTGCCTGCTTCCGGGCACCAGCCAGGCCGTTATCCCGGATGCTTTCCTGCGTCCCCTCACCACGGAGGCAAAGGCGCGGAAATCTTCTATCCGCCCGTTTGTGCAACTACCCAGGAAGACGTAATCGACGGATTTGTCCAGCATCGGTTCCCCGGGTTGGAATCCCATATAATCGAGCGCCTTCCGGAAGGAGATGCGTCCGGCTTCGTCGATGCTGTCGAGAAAAGGGATGCGTTGGCCGATGCCCATGCCCATGCCGGGATTGGTGCCGTACGTCAGCATAGGCTCGATCGCTTCGGCTCGGAAATGCACTTCCTTGTCAAATACGGCATCCGGATCGCTGTAAAGGGTTTGCCAGTGAGCCAGGGCTTTTTCCCATGCCGTTCCGCGGGGAGTACATGCTTTGTCCTCCAGATACTCGAAGGTCACCCGGTCGGGGGCGATCATCCCGCCTCGGGCGCCCATCTCGATCGAGAGATTGCAAATCGTCAGGCGTTCTTCCATGGTAGTTTGCCGGATGGTTTCCCCGGCATATTCCACGAAATAGCCGGTAGCTCCTCCGGTAGTCATCTGCGCAATGAGGTAAAGGGCGACGTCTTTGGCCGTCACCCCGGGCTGTAGTCTGCCCTCAAGGTTGATGCGCATGGTTTTCGGCTTACGCTGCATGATGCACTGCGTGGCGAGCGTCATTTCCACCTCGCTGGTGCCGATGCCGAAGGCAATAGCCCCCAGGGCGCCGTGGGTAGAAGTATGCGAATCGCCGCAAACCACCGTCATGCCGGGAAGGGTCAGTCCGTTTTCGGGACCCACCACATGGATGATGCCGTTTTGGGGATGCAGCAATCCGTAATACGTCAGGCCGAAATCGGTGGCGTTTTTTTCCAGCGTGTCTACCTGTCGCTTAGAAACCGGGTCTTTTATCGGCCGATCCTGGTGCAGCGTCGGGACATTGTGGTCGGGGATACAGATGATCCGTTTGGGGCGGAAAGGCTTCAATCCCCGTTCGCGCAATCCGGCAAAGGCCTGCGGGCTGGTCACTTCGTGGCAGTACAGGCGATCTATATACAATTGCGTGGTAGCATCGGGCAACGTATCCACGATATGCTGCTCCCATATTTTCTCGAATAAGGTCTTCTTCATTTCACAAATTTATTAATTGCATCAAGAAAAGCTTCCGCCGAAGCCGCTATAATATCGGTATTGGCTGCAAAGCCGTAGTAAGTATTGTTGGCGTATTCCACCTGCATGTGTACTTTACCCATATCGTCGCTTCCTTTATCAATGGCCTGGATGAGAAACTCCTGTATCGTCATATTGCGGTGGATGATGGATTTGATGGCTTTGATGGCGGCGTCTACCGGTCCGTTGCCCGATGCGGCGGCTTCGAAACGTTCGCCGGCAATGTTCAGGCAGATGCTGGCCACGGGCTTCAGTCCTACGCCGGAGGTCACCTGCAGGTATTCCAGCTTGATGCGTTGCATGGCGGTACGGTCTTTTCCTGCCAGCATCAGCACGTCGTCGTCGTTGATGTCTTTTTTCCGGTCGGCCAGCTTCAGAAATTCCTCATAGACCTTATCCAATACTCCCTGTTCCAGCTCCACGCCCAGGACCTGGAGGCGGTGTTTCAGGGCGGCCCGTCCGCTACGCGCTGTGAGCAGGATGGCATTATCGTCGATCCCTACATCCTTGGGGTCAATGATTTCGTAGCTTTCCCGGTTCTTCAGCACGCCGTCCTGGTGGATGCCTGAGGAATGTGCAAAGGCGTTTCGCCCGACAATCGCCTTATTGGGTTGCACCGGCATATTCATCAGGCCGGAGACCATGCGGCTGATGCTGTAGATTTTTTGGCTGTTGATGTTGGTCTCTATTCCTGCTTCGCGATGGCTTTTAAAGATCATGGCCACTTCTTCGAGCGAAGTATTCCCGGCCCGTTCGCCGATGCCGTTCACGGTTACTTCCACCTGCCTGGCTCCGTTCATCACCCCTTGTATGGTATTGGCGGTAGCCATCCCCAGGTCGTTGTGGCAATGGGTGGACAGCACGGCCTGGTCTACGTTGTTCACATGTTCTTTAAGGAAGCGTATTTTGGCCCCATATTGTTCGGGCAGGCAGTATCCTGTGGTATCGGGGATGTTTACCACCGTTGCTCCGGCTTGGATTACAGCTTCCACCACGCGTGCCAGGTATTCGTTGTCTGTCCGTCCGGCGTCTTCGGCATAAAACTCCACATCTTCCACGTATTGTTTGGCATACTTCACGCAGGCGACGGCACGTCGGAGGATTTCCTCCCGTGTGGAATTGAATTTGTAGCGTATATGGTAGTCGGAGGTCCCGATACCGGTATGGATACGTTTTCGCCTGGCGTACCGTAAGGCTTCGGCGGCCAGGTCGATGTCCTTCTCTACTGCACGTGTAAGGGCGCATATCGTCGGCCATGTTACAGCCTTGGATATTTCGATCACGCTTTTAAAATCTCCCGGCGAAGAAACGGGGAATCCCGCCTCAATCACGTCTACTCCCAGTCCTTCGAGCGCTTTGGCCACTTCTATTTTTTCGATGCTGTTTAACTGGCATCCGGGCACTTGTTCGCCGTCTCGGAGGGTAGTGTCAAAAATAAACAATTTGTCTGCCATAAAATTATCAGTTTACTTAGTTATATGAAAAAGCCCCTCTTCACCGGAAGCGAGAGGGGCTTTTGTTTCTATCCATTTTATGATGCTCAATCCGCACACGCCTCACTTCCGCCTCGCTCCCGGAGTAGAATAATAATGAAGGAAAGAAGGAAACCGTTTGTCGTGCTGTGTATCATATTATATAGGTATCTGTTTTTGGGGGATGACGGGCGCAAAGATACACGCATTTTCATAACCTCCAAACAACAGCCAAGGAGAGGACCTCGTGCCGGAATCAGGCCGGAGAAACGATTCCGGGCGTCCGAGTTGATTCGTAATATCTTCATGATCAGCGCTCTGCTGTTCCCTTTCCGGGGCCTTGATTTCTCAGTACTGAGAAGAAAATTTTTCAGTACTGAAAAAAAAAATTCTCAGTACTGAAAAAAAAAGTTTTCACTACTGAGAATTTTCTCCCCCCCCTAGGCGGGTCTCCTCCCCCCCTCAGGCAGGTCTCCCCGCCGGGGGGGGAGGGGGATTCGGGCGTTAATAATACCCTGGGTTCTGCGCTTCGCTCAGGGACGGCTGAGGCGACAGACGGTCGATATGCTTCTGAGGTATGGGGCGTAGCTTGTGGTAGTCTTTGATGTTGTTGGCCGCATCGGGATTGAAGCGTTTCACCCGTTCGAGGAGTGTTTCCGTGCGCACGAGGTCTTCCCAGCGATTCATTTCGCCGAACATCTCGCGGCAACGCTCATCGAGTATGAAACCGATGAAATCGACGCTGATTTCGGCTCCTGTGACCAGCATGGCTTGTTCGCTAGAGGCGGTCAGCTGTTCGGGCGACCCTTCATCTACGGTAGTCCATTCTTTCGGTTTTACTTCGTTTTCGCGGTATGCCGCACGGCGGCGGACAACGTTGACGTATTCGGCAGCCGTATCCCAAAGGCCTTTCCTGCCGGCCGCTTCGGCGGCAATGAGGTAGGTCTCGGCCAGACGCATACGGGTGAAGTTCCGTGAGCCTTGTTCGTAGTTCATGTCCGGACGTTCGGGGTCGAGCCATTTGAGCAGTCCGGGAAAGAAATGGTTCGTGTTGTTGTCTACCGGAATCAGGGTGTAGGGGCTTTGGGCTACATCCCGTTGGAGCTGACGGTTTTTATCCGCATCGAGCACCTTGTTGGTATGGTCTTTGGCGCCGTAGGACTTGGGGATGAAATAAGCCGCCGTATCGCCCGGGGCGAATTTGGGCTTTCCCACAAGTTCGGCGGGCGGTTCATAGAGCAGATCGTTTGTGGTATGCCCGTCTTGGTCAACGTAGAAATACTGCGCCTGCCAGACGGGAATAGACGATTCCTTGTTGGCCCAATACACCCATTTGAACATCTTGTAAAAGCGGGAGTCGTTCAGGTGGTCGAACAATACGGTCTGGAAGTAAGGCGTGGGCCTTACGCGTTTCCAGGCGCGTCCCTGCTGCAGGTCGCGTTGCAATCCGGGGAGGTTTTCGTAGGTAGGCACCCAGTAGAGGTGCATCCGGTTCCCGTCGCCGTTGAACTGCACATCGGTTGTAAATTCGATGGAGAAGATGGTTTCGGAAGAGGTTTTTTGCAGTTGCTGGTCGAACGTCGCGGCGTAATCGTTTTCGAGGGCGAATTTCCCCGATTCGATGACGGCTTGGGCATAAGCCAGGGCGTTATCCATGTCGGAGGCCTGCTGTCCGCGTTGGTCTTTCACGGCGCTGCCTCGCGTGAGGTAGACCTTGGCCAGCAGATGCGAAGCCGCCCATCGGGTTGCCCTTCCGCGCTGTGTCTGGCGGGTTGCGTCGGGCAGGGCCTCGCAGGCAATCTTCAGATCGGCAATGATGGCCTCGTAGACTTCAGACACCGGGGCGCGGTGGAAGTCGGTGATGATTTCCGTTACGTTACCCTCCGTCGTCAGGGGGATGGGGCCGAAGTGCTGCACCAGGTCGAAGTAGAAATAAGCACGCATGAAGCGCAGTTCTCCTTCGCGCAATGTCTTTTCGGCTTCGGTCATGTCCGCTACCGAGGGAAGGTACATCAGGGCGGTGTTGATGCGGTTGATCCCCTTGTAGTTGTTTTCCCAGAACTCATACAGGAGGCTTGATTCGGCGTTCATCTGTACGCTGTATTTGTTGAAAGCGTCTTTCTGTCCGCCGTCGGCGCCTTCCCATACGTAGTCTACGCCGTATTCGGTGAGGCAGTAGTATCGTTCGCCGCCCACGTACCAGCGCATGGTGGTATAGGCGCCGTTGACGGCTGTTTCGATGCCTGTTTTGGTCTCAAAAAACTCATACGACACGCCGCTGACGACCTTTTCCTCCAGGAAGGAGTTGCACGAAACGCAGACGACCGCTGTCAGAAGGGAGATGCTGTATTTTATATTCTTTTTCATGTTGCAAATAATTAGAAGGGTGACACATTTATCAGAAACTAAGATTCAATCCAAGCAGGAAGGTACGCGGAACGGGTTCGTTGAATCCCAGGTTGTCCTCCTTGTTGCCCAGCTCGGGGTCGATGCCCGGAAAGTTTGTGAACACGTAAGCGTTCTGCACGGTGGCGTAGACCCTGAATTTACTTATCCCCAAACTCCTGACCGAAGCAATCGGCAGGGTATATCCCAAGGTGATCTGCTGCACACGGAGGAAGGAAGAGGAGGCGTAGTAAAGGGCGTCGATGTAGTTGGGGTTTTCAAAGTCGCGGTTGGGACGCGGGGCTTGGTTGCTGCCGTTGCTGATGGGATTGCCGTTTGCATCTTCGCCGATGATGCGCCAGTAATCTACCTTGGCGCAGTTGTACCGCCCGTTGAGGCTCCAGTTCCGTTCAAACTTGCGCATCTGCCCGAAAGCGCCGTAGAGGGAGAAGCTCAGGTCCAGGTTGCGGTAGTTGAAATAGTTGCTCAGGCTCAGGTTTAACTTGGGTTCCACCTGTCCGAGCACAAAGCGGTCTTCGGACGTGATTTTATAGTCGCCGTTCCGGTCGACGATCTTCACTTCGCCGGGTTTGAATACGCCTCCCCATTTGGCGAGTTCTTCCGTATCTTCCAATTGCCAGATGCCGTCGGCTTTATAATCGTAAAAGACCTTCACGGGCATACCGATGAACCAGCCGTTTCCTATGTCGTCTACCTTGCCGTTGTACAGTTCGTCTATTTCTTCCTTATTGGCCGAAAGGAGGAGGTCGGTTGTCCAGCGGAAGTTTTTTTGCTCGATGTTGACGGTATTGACCGTCAGTTCCACCCCTTTGTTTTTTATCCTTCCGATATTGGAAGTCACGTCCGAAAATCCCGACACGATGGGCAATTGCCGGTCCATCAGAAGGTCGTTTGTTTCCTGATAATAAAAGTCCAGCACCCCCCCGATGCGTCCGTTCAGGAAGCCGAAGTCCAGCCCGGCGTTCCATTGCGAGGTTTTTTCCCACGTCAGGTAGGGGTTGGGCATTTCATTCTGATAGAACGACAAGACGCCTTGCGTATCGTAGGAGTAACGTCCGTAGGCCAGGTTGCCCTGTGTTTTGTAGGGGTCGATGGCTGTATTTCCGGTCACCCCGAATCCGAGCCGCAGCTTCAGGTTGCTCAGCGCTTCAAGGTCTTGCAGGAAGGATTCTTCCTTGATGCGCCAGGCAAGTGCCGCGGAGGGGAAGAGCACCCATTTGTGTCCGTCGGCCAGACGGGACGAACCGTCGTAACGCGCCGAGAGGGTGACAAGGTATTTGTCGCGGAAGGAATAGTTGACGCGCCCCATGAACGAGGCCAGGCGCCAGCGAACGTAATTGCTCGCTACCGATGCAATCGTTTCGGCCGAGCCAACGTTGTGCCAGAGCTGGTTCTCATACGGCAGGTCGCGCACGCTGATTTCGGACGTTTCCTGCGTTTCTTCCTGTATGGATTGCAGGAAGGTCAGACCGAGGCTGTGAACCTCGCGGAAGGTTTTGTTGTACATCAGCAGATTTTCCCAGGTGTACATCCGGCGGTTGTCTTTGCGATTGACGGCGCGTGCCGGGCTTCCCGAGCGGTCGGAACTTAAGGCGCCGTAAAACTCGTTGTCGTAATACGGTCCGATGTCGATACCCACGTTGCTACGGTAGCGAACCTCAAACGGCAGTTTCACTTCCATGTAATAGCTGCCGAAGAAACGATCTTTTTCCTGTGTCCTTTTCCGGTTGTCGAGGTTGAGGAAATAGTTCCACAGTTGCGGGTCGTTGCCGGGGCGTGCCGTCAGGTATTTTCCGTTTTCATTGTAAATATCGGCCAGGGGATACACTCCTCTGGAGTCGTGGTAAAGGTTGGATCCGGCTTCGCGGTCGAAATGCGAGAACTGTGTTTGTGCTCCTATGGTGACGAAGCGGTTCAATTCCCAGTCGAAATTAACGCGTGCCGAATAGCGGTCGTAGCCTTGCCCCTTTACGATCCCCTCCTGGCTGAACCAGGTAGCCGAGGCCGAGAGTTTGATTTTGTCTGTTCCTCCCCGGATGCTCACTTCATGGTTTTGTATCGGCGCCGTTTGCAGGGCTTCGTCCATCCAGTTGGTGTAGGGCACTCGCTCCGGATGCCAAACGCCTTGCTCGTCATACCCCATTTCGATTTTGCCGATCACGTTTGGGTCGGAGGTGAAATACCCGATATTCCTGTCCCAATCCAAGGTAGGCGTCAGGGGATAGGGCGTCGTTTTGGTTGTGGCGCGATTGGCTTCGCGAACGAGTTCCACCCATTCGGCGCCGTTCATCATCTCAATGGTTCGGGAGGCTTGCTGCAGGCCGTAATATCCGTTGTAATCAATCTGCGTTCGTCCGGCCTTGCCTTTTTTGGTGGTGATAAGGATAACGCCATTGGCCCCACGCGATCCGTAAATAGCCGTTGCCGAAGCATCCTTGAGGATGTCGATGGATTCGATGTCGGCGCTGCTCAATTCATCCAGTCCCACAACGATGGGGATACCGTCTACCACGTACAGCGGGTCGTTGGTTGCTTTCAGCGACCTGTTTCCCCGGATGCGGATGGCGATACTTCCTCCCGGCGTCGAATTGGTGCGCATCACGGAGATCCCTGCGGCCTGTCCCTGCAAGGCCTGAATGGTACTGAACGAAGCCGATTCCTGCAGTTTTTCGTTTTTCACGGAGGCCACCGAGCCTGTCAGGTCGCGTTTGCGGGCTGTACCGTAGCCTACCACCACGATTTCGTCCAGATTCTGCAAATCTTCTTTCAGTGTAATTGTAACATTGTTTCTCCCGTTCAGCGGAAAAACAATCGACTGGTATCCTATGTAGGAAACCGACAGTGTAGCATTCGGATTTGCAATCGGCAGCGAGAAGGCCCCATTTGCATCCGAAACGGTACCGTTTGTGCTACCGGCTTCTATTACATTTGCTCCGATAATCGGTTCATTGTTGGCATCCTGAACGACGCCGGATACGGTTTGTTGCGCATAAACCGGGGCGAGAGTAATCATAGAGAAGAGGAGAACTATCCAAGATACGGGATAGCAGCTCATTTTAAATTTAATTTTTCGCATAATTGTAATTTTAAAGATAAACAAAGGAGAACAAACCCACTTAAACAACCCCGGATAGGGAATAGAACCGGGGAATAAAGCATCGAAAAGTCAACTTGTGTCATTCATAATAATAGTTGTTTAAATATTAGACATTGAAGGTTGAGTCGGGTTTCTAAAGTGTAACAGTTAAACCTTCGTATAAATGTTACACTTTTTCAAAAATGATATTCCCCTGATTTTTATTTGGTATAATCTTCCCTTTAGCGTTATATTTGTGTAACATTTATACGAAGGTTTAACTGTTACACTTTAGAAACCCGACTCAACCTTCAATGTCTAATATTTAAACAACTATTATTATGAATGACACAAGTTGACTTTTCGAGGCTTTATTCCCCGGGTCTATT
>JAITKB010000051.1 GCA_031278605.1 Tannerellaceae bacterium | reverse complement strand
TAATCAAAGAGACGTCCGAAACAAATACCTCTAAGCCTTTTGCTTTGGCCAGTACGGCAGCTCCCGTTCCGCTCTCGCCTGCTCCCAATATGACTATTCTTTTGTTCATCAGCGCATCTTTAGCGTAACAATCGTTATAACTGCCAGGATAATACCAATCAGCCAAAAGCGTACTACAATCTTCGACTCCGGAATCACGTTGTAGGGTTTTTGTATAACGGCTTCTATGCCGGCATTCCCTGCTTTCTGAAAATGGTGATGTAGAGGCGTCATCTTAAAAATACGCTTCCCTGTTCCATATTTTCTTCGGGTATACTTGAAGTAAGTAACCTGGAGCATGACCGAAAGACTTTCTGCCAAAAACACGCCGCACAAGATGGGAATAAGCAATTCTTTCCGGATAATAACGGCAAAGACGGCAATGATACCACCCAACGTCAGACTGCCTGTATCTCCCATAAATACTTGTGCGGGATAGGAATTATACCACAGAAAACCAACTGTGGCTCCGAAAAAAGCGGCGGCAAATACCACTAACTCCTCTGCTCCAGGGATAAACATGATATTCAGGAAAGAGGCAAACTCGGCATGTGCCGACATGTATGCCAGAATACCCAACGCTATCCCGATTATGGCCGAACTGCCTGCGGCCAAGCCGTCTAAGCCGTCAGTGAGGTTGGCTCCGTTGGATACGGCTGTAACAATGAAAATAACCACGAATATGAACACCACCCAAGTGGCTTCTTCCTGATAGGGGTATGCCCATTTTACCAAGTCGGCGTAATCGAAATTATTGTTTTTCAGGAAAGGGATGGTTGTTTTCGCCGACTTGGTTACTTCGGAATGTATCCTCACATGTTCTACCGTATTGTCTTTGTTGAGCACTTCCCTGTTTTCGCGTATCACTACAGCGGGGCTGAGGTATAGAATCAGGCCGACAATCAGCCCCAATCCTGTCTGGCCGATGATCTTGAAACCTCCTTGCAGCCCTTCTTTGTTTTTCAGAAAAACCTTGATGTAATCGTCCGCAAAGCCTATACAGCCCAGCCATACGGTAGTAATCAGCATCAATATCAGATAGATGTTGTGCAGCCGGGCGCAGCATAAAACCGGAATCAATATGGAGATAATGATGATAAGCCCACCCATGGTCGGGGTTCCTTTTTTGTTTGTCTGGCCTTCCAATCCCAGGTTACGCACGGTTTCTCCTATCTGTAATCGTTGCAATTTGTTTATAATTCTTCTTCCGATAGTCATGGATATAAACAACGAAAGAATCAATGCCAGGCCCGAACGGAATGATACATATTTAAACATTCCCGCTCCGGGGAAATCCATCTGATCCAAATAGGTAAAAAGATAGTACAACATCTTGTTCTTATTTAATTACAATGTAAAGAAAACAACTTCCGACACCTGCCCGAAACATCCTTGATGCCTCTTCACCCAAAGCCCACGTTTTTTTCCTAAACACTCGCAGGTCTTTCCCGGAGTTTCTCGTCGGCTTCCGTAGGTGGATTGTTTATTGCTGACTAACATCGAAACAGGCTCTCAGTTTTTCCCGATCATCGAAAGGATATTTCACGCCCTTTATCTCTTGATAATCTTCGTGTCCTTTTCCGGCCACCAAGATAACGTCTCCTTTTTTTGCCAGCTGAGTGGCTGTCCGGATAGCTTGCGTACGGTCTTCGATGCACAGGGTTTGTTTTTTTTCCGAAGGTGACAGGCCGTTTAGCATATCTTTCAGTATATCGCCGGGTTCTTCAAAACGAGGATTATCGGAAGTGAGAATCACCAGGTTGCTCCGGCGCACGGCCTCCATTGCCATAATCGGTCGCTTACCTTTGTCGCGATTTCCTCCTGCGCCAACGACGGTAATGATATGCCCCTTTCCGTTAAGCACTTCTTTGATGCTGTTCAATACATTCGCCAAAGCGTCCGGCGTATGGGCATAGTCCACAATGGCGGTATAGCCGAGAGGAGAAGGGATGGTTTCAAAACGTCCGGATACCGGTTGCAAGCTACTAAGCCTCACCAGAACCTCTTCCGGTTCTTTCCCCAAAATGACGGCGGCACCATACACCGCCAGGAGATTGTAGGCGTTAAAACGCCCGACGAAACGCACAACCACCTCCCTGCCGTTTATAATCAGTTCCGTACCATCGAAATGCGATGCCAATATTTTGCCTTTAAAGTCGGCAAGGGCATGAAGCGAGTATGTGCGTTTCTCTGCTTTCGTGTTTTGCAGCATGACAAGACCGGTCTTGTTGTCTATATTGGTCAATGCGAAGGCCGTAGGGGGGAGAGTGTCGAAAAAGGTTTTTTTTGCTTTTAGATAGTTTTCTACTGTTTTGTGATAGTCCAAATGGTCACGGGTCAGATTGGTAAATATGCCTCCGTCAAATGATAAACCACTGATACGCTTCTGATCGACGGCGTGTGAACTGACTTCCATAAAAGCATATTCACACCCAGCCTCCACCATCTTTGCCAATAAAGCGTGCAAAGAAACTGGGTCGGGGGTTGTATAGATGGTAGGGATGGCTTGGGTGTCAATATAATTGCAAACGGTGGAAATCAGACCTGCTTTGTGCCCTAGTTTGCGAAACAGTTCATAGAGCAGGGTGGCAATGGTTGTTTTCCCGTTCGTGCCGGTTACCCCCACCAAGACCAACTTATCCGAAGGATGCCCGTACCAGGTAGCCAGGAGTAAACCCAGGGCTTCCGCCGAGTCTTTTACTGCTACAAAAACGATTTTCCCCTGGGTCTTTTCCGGAATCTCTTCACATACCACGGCAACCGCTCCTTTCTCGATAGCGTTCTCTATGTAGTCATGTCCATCCATAGCTGTTCCTCGTACAGCTACGAACAATGCTCCCGGCATTATCTTGCGCGAATCGGGTTGTATTTCGGCAATTTCGGGATTCTCGGTTACGTTATCTTCCGACAGGCCCGAGGCCTTAATTAATTTCTTTAGTTTCATATCTTTATTTCAATGTAATTGTTACGGTATGTCCTTTGACGACCCGTTGTCCCTGCGGAACAGACTGTGATACCACACGTCCTATGCCGGATAGTTTAACCTGCAACCCAGCCTTTTCCAATAAGTAGAGTGCATCCTTAGCCCCCATGCCAGTGACGCGGGGGACGCATTCTTCCCGGATACTTATATCCATAAATTGTATCTTATTGCCGGTGGTCGAGGCCAAAACCCAAGGAGATTTTACATCTTTTCCTTCAATGTTGATATTTAATTCGTTCAAGACCTGCCGAAGCGCTGCTTCTTCGCCGTGTTTAGGAGCAGGTAAAAGAACGGCAAGCGAGTCTACAGGTTGCTTTCGTATATCCATTTTGGTATGGGCGGCATAGATTCGTTCAGCCACATTTTTCACTACGCTCCCCGACATGGCTCCTCCCGATGGGTAGAAAGAAGGCGAGGGGCGGCGGATAACCGCTATGCAGGAATAAATCGGGCGATCGGCAGGAAAATAGCCGGCAAAAGTTACCTGATGTCCGTTCCCTTTATATCTTCCTCCCTCAGCTATCTGCACCGTGCCCGTTTTACCTGCGATGCGAATGAGAGGAGAATAAGCGGGTTTCCCCGTACCCTGTTCTACTACGCCCAGCAGCATATTTCGAATAATCTTAAGTGTCTTGTCGGAGCAGATGGACTCCTTCACTACTTTAGGCGGGAAACGTTCTACCGTTTTACCGTCTTGCATAATTTCTTTGACGAACATCGGGCGCATCATTTTCCCATCATTAGCTATTGCATTGTAGAAGGCCAGCATATAAATGGGAGGGATGCCCGATTCGTATCCAAACGATAGCCAAGGCAAGGTGGATTTAGACCAGCCCTTATCGCCGGGCTTTCGGATAAAGGGCGCCCCAGCTCCGGGAATATCTATCCGCAGGTCTTCCAGCAAACCGATACGGGACAGGCCGTTGATAAATTTCATTGGGTCGTGCTCATAACCTTTCAGAATAATCTTGGATACTCCTACGTTTGATGAATTCCTTATAGCTTCTTCTACTGAAATATTGCTGCGATAGCCCTCTCTGTAGGCGTTATGGTCTCGTATGGGTTCGCCGTTTTTAAGATAATCGTAAACGCCGTTTCCTGTTTCTATTCTATCATCGGGGCTGCAAACGCCATCTTCCAGGGCTACCATGATGGAAGCTATTTTGAAGGTTGAACCGGGTTCCGGCAAGTCGGCTATGGCGCGGTTCTTGTCTTCTCCATAACCGGAAGCTGTACGCCCCATATTAGTAATCGCTCGGATTTCACCTGTTTTTACTTCCATAACGATAATGCTTCCCGATTCTGCTTGGGTACGCTTTAGTTCGTTCAGTAAGGCTTTTTCCGTAATATCCTGTATTTCTATATCAATAGTTGATCGGATGTCCATTCCGGCTACAGCCTCTATAATGGGCTTTTCTCTCCATACCCCTGCTTCACGTCGTATGGATTTCACTCCCGGTTTGCCGCGCAACAGGGAGTCGAATCTCATTTCCAATCCGTACATCCCTCGTGACTTCCCGGCCGAATCAAGGCTACCGTATACGTCGCCTATCGTACGTAAAGCTAGTGTGCCGAAGGGATGTTGTCGTTGCACAAAGGGTTCATCCACAAACCCACTCTTACTTTTCCCCAGACGGATGAAAGGAAATTGCTTGACTTCCTTTAGGTCGGAAAAAGATATTTGTTTATTGTATAATACGTGCCTCTTTTTTTTCTTTTTGAGAGCGTCTTTCAGTTCTTTTTTAATCGTATTTTCATTCATCCTGAACTTTCTGGCCAGATAGAAAGAAAGTGAATCAACTCCGTTCTTTCGGGCATTTGCAATTGCTGTTGAGTCTGGGGCCTTTCCTTTCAGTACTTTCGGTTTTTGATAAAAAGCCAAGGTGTCAATAGCCTCTCCTCGAAAATCCATCAAGATTCGGTAACGTGGGAAGCTGGTAGCCATCAGTCTGCCGTCAACTGAATAGATATTACCTCGGTTAGGTATAATATCCCGGTTGGGTATTTTGGTGCGTTCTTTTTCGGCAATAGTGAGCCATTCTTTTTTTTCAATAAACGTAATTCGCAAGATATAAACAACGATACCCGTTGCTACAACAAAAAGAAACAGACATACCAACGCATAGCGAATAAGTATTCCTTTATTCGGTACCACAGTGATATATTTGGATTCGTTCATATCTTCCATTTTTCCTATTTATGTAGTTCGTAGGGAGGGCTGCCGGCTACCTCCAGAATCATAGATTGCTTTTTAATTTGCTCTTCCACCATCGAGGGGCGACTGTATCCGGCCATTTCAATTGAAATGGCAAGTGACTCTAATTGTATTTCCCTCAATTCTTTTTTCAAACTATCAATTTTCCTTATTTTCAATATGCAAGCATAGCGGTTACTTATAAAGCCAATCGTGAGACCGACTATCAAGACGACCATCTTTACATGCTTCACAAAAAAGTCTTCCTTCAGTATCCCCCCACCAAGTATATAAACAAAAGAGAGACGTCGCTTTTTTCCCTTTCTGTTTTTTTCCCCCTTTTTCTCTTCCATCATACAGGTCTCCTTTTGCATCTCTTTTATTTTACTTTTTCCCCGCTATTCTCAATTTTGCGCTCCGCGAACGCGGGTTCCTCTGCACTTCGTCTTCCGATGGCAGAATCACTTTATGATTAATTAAGCGGAAAGGAGTATGAACATTCCCATAAAAATCCTGTTCTATTTTACCATTCACATTTCCGGTTCGCATGAAACCTTTCACAATCCGGTCTTCCAGCGAATGGTAAGTAATAACCACCAAACGTCCGTCGGGTTTTAAAACCCGCAGTGTCTGTTGCAACATTTCTTTTAAAGCGTCTAATTCATCATTCACTTCGATACGTAGGGCCTGGAACACTTGTGCAAGATTTTTTTTCTCTTTATCTTTCCCTGTAAAAGGTTTCAGTTGTTCCATTAGATCTTCTATTGTTTCTATTTTTTTTATGTTACGGGCACGAACTAACACGGAGGCCAAGCTGTGTGCCGTTTTTAATTCTCCATACCGGTGAAACATGTGCTTCAAAGCTTCCTCTGTGTAGGTATTCAGCACATCGGAGGCCGTACGTCTGGAACGGGTATTCATACGCATATCCAAACATCCATCAAAACGGAAAGAGAAACCTCTTTCTTTCGTATCAAAATGATGTGACGATACGCCCAAATCGGCGAATATGCCATCCACCTTCCCGACCATCTGGTGATAACGCATAAAATTATAGAGATAACGAAAGTTACTGCGCACAAAGACAAAACGACTATCGGAAGGAATGTTTTGTTCGGTGTCTGCATCCTGGTCGACTCCGTACAGACGCCCTTCGTCATTCAAGCGGCTTAGGATTGCTCCCGAATGTCCGCCTCCGCCGAAAGTTACATCTACATATATTCCCTCCGGGCGAATATGCAAACCCTCTATACTTTCATCTAACATCACCGGCACATGATATGAAGTTAATTGTTCCTCCATTCTGTGTGTGTGTTTTGTTTTTATTCGTGTTTTTATGATTTCTATCTGTGTCTTTTGGAGTGTAAAGTTATGCATTTACAAATGAATCCGATAAATTGATTGAAAGAAAAAATATTTTTTTTCAACAAAATTTGCCTCTCATACGATGAATTGGTATATTCCGGTAACAAAACGACAACACCCAAGGTGAAAAGTACATCACCTTGGGTATTTATGTTTTCTTTAGACAGCAATAAAATTAATCTAAGATTTTAATCTTAATGTTACGGAACCAAACGTCATCGCCGTGGTCTTGGAATCCGATATAGCCTTCTTTGTTTTCGCCTCCGCAATTCAATAGCAGTTCGTAGGCCAGCGGCCACTCTTCTTTGCTGAATTTGCTGACATCCAACAAGTCTTTCCATTTCGGAGTCCACAGATGATATTCCACTACGTTTTCTCCATTCTGGTTATGCACTATGGTTCCTTTGTAGGAAGTGATAGACATGGTATTCCATTCGCCAACCGGTTTTGCATTCTGCGGTTTGGCAGGAATCATATCATACAGTGAACCTGACTGACGATTGCCGTCTTTACCCATCTTGGCATCGGGATGATTTTCATTATCCAATACTTGACACTCCGGAGAAGATATGTAAATCGGTTCTCCTACTACTTCCTGGGCAAGATAAAAGATGCCGGAATTAGACCCTTTGGCTACTTTCCATTCCAATTGCAGTTCAAAGTTTTTAAACTTTTGAGCGAAAATAATATCGCCACCATTGCTGGCACCGGCTTCTCCGGCTCCCGATCCCTGGATTTTGATGGCATTGTCTTCAATGACCCAAGCCCCAGGCATATCTGCCCGATTATATCCTCTCCATCCATTGAATGTTTGACCGTCGAAAAGGGTTATCCATCCGTCTGCGTCTTTCGGGAAATCGGCCAGATTGGCTTCCGGAAGTCCTTCGGCCAATTGATACTCGGGAACCCCCGCTTCCACTGCAACCTCCTCGGCTGTGGACTGTTCTGCTTTCTTCCCCCCGCTACAAGATGCGAAATAACACATCGTGAGAGTAGCACATGCGAATAATACTATTTTTTTCATTTTCTCTATATTGAATTGTCTTTTATATAACATTAGGAAGGGTTATCTTTCTCAAGGCATATCAACCAATTTCCATCCCGCGCGATAGTTGTGCTTAATCAGTCCTTCGGCAAACTGTTTTGCATTGACGGGATCAGTCCATATCTTGTTGAATTTCGGGTCTCCATCCACAATTTTGAAATCATCCTTGATAAGGATTTTTATTTCTTCATTGTCGGCTATATTCGTAAAGCGCATATTTTCGCCGTCCCACAATAATTCCTTATTCAGGGTTTGCAGACGTACGGCCAAAACGCCCATCACGACCATTTCGTTGAACGGGCCGGCTTCCGAGAAGTCCGACTTTGGCAATACCCGATTGGCAGGAGTTTCCTTGCACGCACGCAGCCAGTCTTGTTCGTGTCCACCGCGCATAGCATCCGGCACACGACGACATACTTTGGGCGAATTGGGTTTGCGGCCTGAAAGCAACCAAGGATTCACTCCGTAGCAACCGCATATCAGTGTATCTTTTGTGCCGTGGAAGATAACGGCGCCACCTGAGTCGTTCAGATCGCGTCCGGCGGGATAGCCTTCCGGCAGATCGGGTTTCAAACCGCCATCATACCAATGCACTTCTACTTCGGGGAGCGCGACCTTGGGCAGGTTGTCACGTGAAGGGAAGGTTAATTTAACATGCTGAGCCTGCGGGGCACAGTCTTGCAACAGTAAGGTGGACGATCCCTGAACTTTCGTGGGATATCCCAACTTCAGACCCTTGAATACCGGATGCAGGATGTGGCAAGCCATATCGCCTAATGCGCCGGTTCCGTAAGCCCACCATCCACGCCAGTTCCAAGGATGGTAAATGTTATTGTAAGGTTTCTGTTCTGCCGGCCCGGTAAACAAATCCCAATTCAGGGTAGAAGGGATTTTATCCGCCTTTTCCGGAGCGTTCAGTCCTTGCGGCCAAATCGGACGGTCAGTAAAAGCTTCGACTTTGCGTACTTCTCCGATTTCTCCGTTCCATATCCATTCACAAACCAAGTCAACGCCTTCTGCAGAAGAACCCTGATTGCCCATTTGTGTGGCTACTTTATATTTGGCTGCTAATTTGGTGAGCAAACGGGATTCATACACCGAATGGGTTAATGGTTTTTGTGTATAAACATGTTTGCCCAGTGTGATGGCATCGGCCGAAATAATAGCGTGTGTATGGTCGGCCGTAGCTACGATTACCGCGTCGATTTCTTTTCCCAACTCATCATATAATTTACGATAGTCCCAATATTTTTTCGCTTGGGGATATTTATCGAATATGGGTTTCGCGTATTTCCAGTCCACGTCGCAAAGAGCTATGATATTTTCGGTCGTAGCGACATTGGTGAGATTGGAATTACCCATACCTCCAATTCCTATACCTGCAATATTCAGCTTGTCCGTAGGAGCTGTATATCCGTGACTTTTCCCTAAAATTGTATTAGGGACAATTGTTAATGCTGCTGCAGCAGCCGTACCTTTTTGAAGGAATGATCTTCTAGAAATGTTTGACATAATAATAAATTTTTAGATTAGCACTAATCTTATTGTGAATATTGATTTTCTCGTTTGGTTTAGTTTGAAATCGGCGCAAATATAACAAATAGACGAGAGAAAAAAGGCTTTTCTTTGTCTGATAATTTTTTTTAACGAAAGTGTTTTACGGGTTGCGGATGTACTGTTTATTTCTTTTGGGATGTCCGTTTTTTCGTCTGTGCTTTTTCGCCGGCTGAGGCGATTATCTGCATGACTTCTTCCAATGTAAGCGCTTTGGGGTCTTTCACTGTCGAGGGAATTTTATAGTTCTTCCCCTGGCAGGTGATATATGGG
Organism: Tannerellaceae bacterium; assembly: GCA_031278605.1. Classification (GTDB taxonomy): domain Bacteria; phylum Bacteroidota; class Bacteroidia; order Bacteroidales; family Tannerellaceae; genus DFXE01. Next base: position 12,120 of record JAITKB010000051.1, on the reverse strand, counting down.
CCAAATCGTCCGTTCAGCAATTCTACTTCCGGGGCTTCGCCAAACTTCTTCAGGCTTCGTTCAGCTTCTTTCCGGCGTTTGGCGATGATCAGTTCTATGGCTTCTTCCAGAGAAATTGTCAGCGGTTCCATTTGCTTGGGGATGGAAATATACTTTCCGTCGTGACGGATGAAGGGGCCGAATCGCCCAGTGGCGGCCTCAATCGTTTTTTCTTCATAGGTGCCTACCGTACGCGGCAGATCGAACAACCGGAGAGCTTCTTCCAACGTAATTGTTTCGATGGATTGCTCTTTCAGAAGCGGTGCAAACTGTGGTTTGGAGGCATTTTTATCGTCCGGATTGATGACGCCCAACTGAACAACAGGGCTGAAACGTCCTATCTTAACAAAGACGGAACGCCCCGTTTTCGGGTCGACGCCCAGTTCTCGTTCTCCTATTTTGTGTTCGGTTTTTATGGCCGAAGTTTTCTCTACAATCGGATGGAATACTGTATAAAAACGGTCGATAACGTCCGTCCAATTCATTTCCCCCTCTGCGATGATGTCAAATTCTTTCTCTACACTGGCGGTAAAATTATAATCCAGCACATGGGGGAAGTATTCCATCAGAAAATCATTCACTACGATGCCGATATCTGTTGGTATTAGTTTGTTTCGGTCGGCCCCGGCTATTTCTTTTTTCTCTTTTTCGGTGATTTTCAGGCGATTCAACACGAGGATACGATAATGACGTTCTACTCCTTCTTTATCTCCTTTGAGCACATATTCGCGGTTCTGTATTGTCTGAATCGTTGGGGCATACGTGGAAGGACGCCCTACGCCCAATTCTTCCAGCCGGCGCACCAGGCTGGCCTCCGTGTAGCGGGGCGGACGTTGTGTAAACCGTTCGGTAGCCACCATCTCTTTCAAGGTGAGTGGTTCGTCGGGGCGTACCGGGGGCAGCAACCGGTTATCCTGTTCTTTTTCGTTTTCGTCGTCGGAGCTTTCGGTATATAATTGTAGAAATCCGTCAAAGACAATCACTTCGCCCGTAGCTACGAATTTTTCGGTTTGTTGGGATATACTTATTGAGATGGTGGTACGTTCCATTTCGGCTTCGGCCATTTGGCTGGCCAGGGTGCGTTTGCGTATCAGGTCGTAGAGTTTTTTTTCCTGTATTGTTCCGCTTATTTCTTCATCGGCGATGTAGGTAGGGCGGATGGCTTCGTGCGCTTCTTGTGCGCCTTTGGTTTTTGTGCTGTATTTACGGAATTTATAATAAGGTTCACCATAAACATTCAAGATTGTTTCTTTTGCCGAACCCAGTGCCAGGTCGCTTAGGTTGACCGAATCGGTACGCATATAAGTGATTCGTCCGGATTCGTAAAGGCGTTGGGCAACCGCCATTGTTTGCGAGACGGAATAGCCCAGTTTGCGGGCGGCTTCCTGCTGCAAGGTAGAGGTAGTAAATGGCGCCGGCGGTGACTTTTTAACCGGTTTGGTAACGGTCTCGTCGATTTTGAACGCAGCATCCTTGCAGGAATCCAGGAAATCATACGCATCTTCTTTTGTTTTCAAGCGTTTGTTGAGTTCTGTCTTCAGAAGGGTGGTTCCATCGGGCAAGAGAAAGTCGGCGACGATGCGGAAGGAAGCTTCGGACAGGAAGTGAGAGATTTCCCGTTCGCGTTCCACGATCAGTCGTACGGCAACCGATTGTACGCGCCCGGCCGACAGGGCGGGTTTTACTTTTTTCCACAGTATGGGAGAAAGCTCAAATCCGACGATACGATCCAGCACTCGCCGCGCCTGTTGCGCGTCTACCAGGTGAAGGTCTATATCCCTGGGTGTTTCGATCGCTCTCAGAATGGCATTCTTTGTAATTTCATGGAAAACGATGCGTTTGGTTTTTTCAGGCGTTAGTTCCAGTACTTCCGCCAGGTGCCAGGAGATGGCTTCACCTTCGCGGTCCTCATCGGAAGCCAGCCATACCATTTCCACCTTCCGGGCTTCGGCTTTCAAAGCGGCAACGATCTTTTTTTTGTCTTCGGGGACGATATACTGCGGCGCGTAATTATGATGGATGTCCACACCGTCTTTTTGTTTCAGATCGCGGATATGTCCGTAGCTCGACATCACTTTAAAATCTTTCCCCAAAATTTTTTCAATGGTCTTAGCTTTAGCCGGAGACTCCACAATCACGAGATTTTTTTGCATATACTATAATAAATGTCTGTAAAAATTAAGAGGCGGATTTGCTCCGCCATACGGGGCAAAGGTATATTCTTTGTGTTTCATATCAAAATAACGCTTTCGGATTAGCTCTCGGAAGGTTTCACACGAAATACGGGGGGGGGCCGAAGGAGGTTCAGAAACTGTTCAGGATGTTGCGGGCGGTATGCAGATCGTTGGCGACGTTGCGCGTTTGGATCTTATCGTGGGTAAACATCGAGACGGCGGCATCTAATTTTTTGCGTTTCGCATCCGCTTTTTTATCGGCAAACTCTTCCCGGAGGATATGTATTTTTTCGTAATCCTGAATGCCTTCAATCAGCCGTTCCATTCGGATACTACTGTAACCGGGATACACGAGGTAGCAATCGCCGGCGGCCCATGTCCGGAAGCGGGAATCACGCAACGGATCGGTTGTCCAACTGTTGTAGGCCCAACGCAGGTAGCCGTCGTAACCGCCTGCCGCCACATGCCATCCGATCCATGCGGCTTCGGCCGGGGGCGAGAAGGTAAACGTATTCGGTCGCGCTTCGGCGCAGCAGGTATAAACCGTACTGACTTTGCCGGCTTTGTTGCGGGCGGCTTTTACGTCTTCGGGGAAATGGGAGCCGAAAGAAAGACAGAAGTCATGCAATTCGTTTGCTATCTCTTGGTGGTAATTTCCGGCGAGGGATATTTTGAATTCGGGGTCGGCTTTCCGGATCACTTTTATGGCTTCTTTCATTGCTTCAAGGCCGCGTTCGTCCATGGCGATGGTGGTGCGTTCGAACCAGCCTTTACGCCGCAAATGAGCGGAGAAATCCCTCAGGAAAGCGTCCCAGTATGCCGTATAGGCTCCATCGCCCGGTTGGGCTTCGATGAACCGTACGCGGTTTGTGGCTTGGTCGAAATAATCAAAACGTAGCGCCCAGGGGATCATCGTGTAGCAGTTTATTTGCTTATCAATGCCCAAATCCGTCATGAATTCGACCCATTGGTCGAAGACCGTGTAATCATATTCCCAGGCGCCGTCTATTTTTTTGATTTTGGAGACCATGCTATCGAAAGGATCTTCCGTTTGTCCGTTCCAGGGTTTGTGCAGGATCGTGGTGGTGATCACTTTTTGCCCGGCTTCTGCAAGTTGTTTCATGATGGGGCGCATCGCCTCGAAATGCGCCTCGCTCCATAACGGCGTATGGTAATAACGTGCGACCGCATAGGGGTTTTGCCACAGGTCCAGATGAAAACGCCAGGCTTCGGGCGCCGGCAGCACGCGATCGAGCACCGTAATTTCCAGCATCAGGAGCCTGTCTGCGAAATCTTTTCCCGAAACGGTTGCCACTCCTTTATAGAGGCCGGGGCGTGCGGACTGGGGGATGTGCACCTGTATCCACACCGGCTGCGCGGTGCAGGCTTGTATTTCTTTCCATTCGGGTTTATACAACACATCCGCCACCAAGGACGAATCCCAGGCCGAGGGGTCCGGGCGCGGACCACATGCGCTTTTCCCGTCTTTATTCAGTTCGTCCGTCATCACATAGCGCAGGAAGGAGGGGCGAATAGCGGACGAGGGAATAACGCACGAACCGGATCGCAGTTCGCCGACCCTTACCTGTACATCGGTGAGTTGTTCCCGGGTCCACAGTACGGCTTGTGCATTGATGCGTTCTCCTTTCCAGGCTTTTGTTTTCCAGGTTGTATTTTCGTTCGGGAGCCTCGGCAGATTCCGTTTCGGGTACCTTACATCGACGCTTCCCCAGCGGAAACAGGGGGAGGAGGGCATTTCCTTCCAAACCGACTCCGGATCGTAGGGTTTCGTATCGGTGAGTTCCGTATATTCATCGCAGGTTTGGGCAAAACCCAGCGCACTGCAAAAGAGTGAGCCAACAAGGAGAAGTGGATATTTCATTGTTTTCATCAGGACTGTCGTTTTATTATTTGCTGCAAAACTAAATTAAAAACCTTGCTTCTGCAATAATCTTTCGTTGAGGAGGCCGTGGCAAAGCGTGTTGGGCTTTGAGCCACGGCCTCCGGGGGTGAACGATGGGCCGGAATTTCGTTTAATCTTCTACCGGTCCGTTGTTTTGGTTGTCGTCGTCCTCGTCGTTGTTGTCGTCCGTTTCCGGGTCGTTGTCCTGCCCGTGGCTCAGTTCGAAGTGCATCCGATTGAGTTGGTCCTTGAGTTCGGTGCTGGGGGTGAAGACAATCCGCACGCCTGAAATCAGGTTGGTGTGGAACTTTTTCGGGTCCTCCACTCCTTTGCTGCCGAAGGATACGCGCATGGTGCCGAGTTCGCCTAGGCTCACGCTTTTACCCATCAGCAGGTACTTGGGGATCACATCCAAAAGGGATTCAATGGCATCGGAAACGTCCCCACGGCTCAGGGCCGAGATGTTTACGATTTCCTTGGACAGGTCGTTTTTGTCGATTCTTCCGTCGTTCACCGGAGTTGCGTACCAATTACTTTGGGTACGGTCTTGCGGGTTTACCCGCTGGATAATTTTGTATTTCATCCGTTTGAATAAATAATTAGGTTTAACAATATTGTTTAAAAAAAGAAATAATAACTCACCCTAACGCCGACTTCCAGGCGCATCACCGAGGAATTGCCCAGGCCTGCTTTGCCGAAATAATCCACCTGCACCCCAAGGAAATCCGTCTCCTTATAGGTCGAATAGGCGAGGTAGGCGTATTTCGTGGAATACCAGTCGCGGCGGAGATCTTCCTTGCGAAAGTGCAACTCGGTGCGCGAGGCTTCGAGGCCCAGGCCGAGGGAAAAGCCCTTGGCCGTATCGCTCCAGTAGTCCTTAAAGGTAAACGAGAGTTTGCCCATCGCCCCGGCGGAGAAGGTCCCCATGCCCTGGAAATTCCGGAGGCTGAAGGTAAACGGGGCATAATCCTCGTAACCTTCCACAACGAGACGAACCGTTTCATTGCCCACGCCCAGGTTCAGGCCGACGATTTCCGAGAAAATCCCCCCGGTGTTTTTGGTCGAATTCTCCACCGGGCTTTTGTCCAACTGATAGGCGCCGATACCCGCCGTAGCTCCCAGGAGGAGTTGTGCCGGGGCGTTTGCTGCCAGAAGGCAGCCGATCAGAATAAAGAATGATTTTTTCATGCGCTTGCTTATTAAATTCGTTAATATATTGATAATAAACGGGATATACCTTGAGTGAGATTTCCGCCGGAAAGGGCCTTCAGCTCCTGTGCACAGGAGCTGAAGCTGGAGTGCACAGAAAATTTTGCCGGAGTGCACAGAAAATTTTGCCGGAGTGCACAGAAAATTTTGCTGGAGTGCACAGAAAATTCTGCCGGAGTGCACAGAAAATTTCCGTGAAATTGATGCGTTGCGATCATCCTGTTTATGGTGTCAATGAATGACACAAATGTAAAAATAAATAGGCGATATGCCGAGTCCCGGAGAGGGTAAATTCCGGTTGTGTTTCGTTTGGTCGGAGAATTCTTATCTTTACGCGTATAAGCCATAGATTATGATTTTTGATATTTCACTGCAAGCCATTGTCGCCACCCTGATCCTTGCCCTGTACAGCGTGACGATCCTGGGGCTGGTTTTTGTGGTCATCGCCGAGAACCGCAACCCCTTGAAAACCATCCCCTGGGTCATCGTCCTGGTCTTCCTGCCGGGCCTGGGGCTTGTTTTCTACTTCTTCTTCGGACAGGACAACCGCAAACAGCGCATCATCTCGCGGCGCGCCTACAAGCGAATCATGAAACGTCCCCAGGAGGGCCGGAAGCCTTCCGAGGATTTTTGCAGCGTGCCGACGCCCTACGCCCCCCTGGTCCATTTGCTGGGATACAGCAACCACTGCCCCCTCCTGTACGGAACGAGCATCTCGATTTTCACCAACGGAAGCGACAAATTCAACGACCTGTACGAAGAATTGCAGCGCGCCACACACCACATTCACCTTCAGTACTATATCTTCCGGGACGACCCCACGGGCCGGAAAATACAGGAACTACTGATCGCCAAAGCCCTGTCCGGCGTAAACGTGCGGGTACTCTACGACGACGTGGGCTGCTGGAATGTGAAAAAGCGCTTCTTCCGGGAAATGAAAAAAGCCGGGATCGAGGTTTACGCCTTCCTGAGAGTGGCTTTCCCCGTCTTTACCAGCAAGGTAAATTACCGGAATCACCGCAAAATCGTCGTCATCGACGGCAAGGTGGGCTATATGGGGGGGATGAACGTGGCCGAGCGATACGTCCAGGGGACCTCCTGGGGCAACTGGCGCGATACGCACTTCAAGTTCCGGGGCAAAGGGGCGCTGGGGCTGCAGTCGGCCTTCCTCATCGACTGGTACGTGGCCAGCAAGAAACTACTGAACGACAAGGCCTATTACCCCCCGGCGCCGGTCTTTGGCGACAACATCATGCAGCTACTCACCAGCGGCCCCGTCGGCCCCTGGCGAACGCTCCTTCAAGCCGTTATCTTCCTCGTTGCCAACGCAAAAAAATACGTCTACATCCAAACCCCCTACTTCCTGCCGACCGAGGGTCTGAACCAAGCCCTGCAAACCGCCGCCCTGGGAGGAATCGACGTGCGTTTGATGCTCCCCAAACGCTCCGATACGCGGGTCGCCAACATGGCGTCCCACTCCTTTATCGGCGACCTGGTGAAAGCCGGCGCCAAAATTTACCTCTATGAATCGGGATTCCTGCACTCCAAAGTGGTGGTGTCCGACGACGCCCTGACCTGCATCGGCTCGGCCAATATGGACTTCCGCAGCTTTGAGCACAACTTTGAAATTACGGCCTTTGTCTACCAAGAGGGGTTTGCTTCGCAGATGAAGAAAATATTCGTGCACGACATGCTGCATTGCGAGAAAATCAATCCCTCCCATTGGTTGAAACGTCCGCTCCGGCAACGACTCACGGAGTCGTTCCTGCGTCTTTTTTCTCCCCTTCTTTGATGAAAATGCTGAAATTCACCGACCCGTAGACTTTGCGTCGGTCGTAGCCGGGCAGTGTGGAGAAGTCGTACCCGGCGGGATGTTCCATGACGAAAATCCCCCCCGCCCTTAGGCAATCCCCCCCCAGAAGAAGGGGCGGAATCGCCGGCAATTCCTTCAAACCATAAGGCGGGTCGGCAAAAACAAAATCGAAACCTTGGCAACCCACCGAGGCCAGGTAACGAAACACATCGCCCCGAATCAGGCGCAAACCTCCGCTTCTCAACTCCCCGGCTACCTTGGCAATAAAGGCGGCATGTACCCGGTTGTCTTCCACGGCCGTGACCTCGGAGCATCCGCGCGAAAGCAGTTCAAACGAAATGCTGCCCGTGCCGGCAAAAAGGTCCAAAGCCTTCTTCCCTTCCCAGTCCGTCAGATTGGCCAGGACATTGAACAGATTTTCCTTTGCGAAATCGGTCGTCGGTCGGGCGCCGAAAGAAGAAGGCACCCGAAAGCGGCGTCTTCCGTATTTGCCGCTGATTATTCGCATACCGACAACAGGATCAAATCCATGGGAGCCTGCAGGATGTCGCCCCCCAACAAATAGGCTTTGGCCGGTATTTCCATCCGCCCGATGTGGCGAATATAGGTTTGCAGAGCATGGTTGAGGCGGTTGCACAAACCCGGCTCCCCGGCCAGAAAAACCGCGTCGTTCAACTGATCCCACCCCATCTGCTTCCATACATATAATATATAGTAGAGAAGGTCGCTCAAGTGTTCAATGTCAAACGAATTGACAAACAAAAGCCCGGCACTTGAAAAACAGGAAATATCCGCCATCTTGTGATGCAACACCACAAACATCTGATTCGACGGCCCCTTTCGGCTTTGCTTTTTCAGCATGACCAGCTGCGAGGTCACATGATGCATGAAAACCGGATTAATCAGCGAACGGGCGCAAAACTCGTAGACCTCTTCGCTCAATCCGAAAATAAGTTCCGTGGGTTCATCCTCTACCCGGTTATTCAGGCAGCGTTTCTCCGGCGACGAGAAATTAAACGACAAAAACAACGCCCGTTGGTTCTCCCGGATCCATTCGCAGGGCGCCAATGTATATTGCTGCGACACGCAAAGCACACAAGAACGCCTATACGTCCAGGTCAGACATTCGTTCGTAAAAAAAAGTTCTTTCAAGGAAGTCAAATAAGGTACGGCAGGGTCAAAGTTCACCTCCCTGAAAAAGAAACTTTGATCCTCCGACGGATTATATGCGGAAAAAAGAAATCCACCCGACCATAGCCGGATGGACATCATGTATTTTCCCGAGGAGTCGGTTGTCAACGTATCAGGAACACTGATCGTCATACCCTGGCGTCTTCAATTTTATAAATTCTCCCAGTTACCTGCGTTGTTGTTGATTTCGGTCAGGGAACCCACCCGTAAGCCCGGATATTTGTTTTGCTTGATAGCTACTTCATTCAGGTTAAACAACTCTTGCTTGTTGAGGTCGCCCAAATAATCGCTGTATTTCACTCCGGCTTCAAACACCTTGATAACATATCCCGAACTGGAGATAATCGTTGCCGTATCCATGCTGAACTGAATGCCCGCACCCGGCACATTGCGTAAGTCTTCCGCATTGAAGTCGCTTCCAAACAGCGTGTCTTTTGCTGTTACCCACATCGTGTCACGTCTGATAATTCCTTTCTTTACGGCTTCCTGTTCCGTCATACCGGCTTCCAATTGTTCATCGGTCAGAACGCCTTCCTTCACCAGAAACGGCAACTTTTCTTCATTCAAAAACTTAGCCAGCAAATCAAAATCGGCGGCATGCTCTTTATGAATGTTCTTATACTCAATCTGGGCTTTACGAATATCTATCAGACGAGCGATAATCGCTTTTTCCCGGAGATCTTTTTCCACATCAAATCTGACGGGAATCATAAGACTTGCGTAGCACATATATGCCAACAGAATAACTGCAATCACAAGTAAAATTCTCAATGTAACTTTCATGGTGTATCTTATTATTTTTAATTTATTTCGTCCGGCAAATTTAAAAAAGAATCTTTAATACACTATCTTTATCTAAATAAATTATCACAAGTCATGATAAATAGCTATCTGGAAGAGGTTATTTTGCAACACTTCCCCTACAATCCTACGCAAGAACAGCTTATTGCCTTGCACACAATCTCCGGCTTTCTGCTTCCGGGGTGTAATCCCGATGCGCTTTTGTTGCTGAAAGGATATGCAGGAACAGGAAAAACATCCCTGATAGGCGCCCTGGTAAAGGCCTTAAGCCAGCTGCATCAAAAAACCGTCCTGCTGGCTCCCACCGGACGGGCGGCAAAAGTATTCTCCCTGTATGCCGGACATAAAGCTTTTACAATTCATAAGAAAATATACCGGCAAAAAAGCTTCTCCGACGAAGCTGCCGGATTCGTCACGGCCGGGAATCCGCATAAAGACACCTTATTTATTGTAGACGAAGCGTCCATGATAGCCAACCAAACCGGCGATTCATACCTGTTTGGCTCCGGACGTCTGCTCGACGACCTTATCCATTACGTATACGAGGGGGAAAACTGCCGGTTGCTCCTAATGGGAGACGAGGCACAACTTCCCCCGGTTATGCAAGCAGAAAGCCCGGCGCTCAACCCGGAAATACTCAGAGGATACAACCTCCGGGTGAAAGAAGTCAGGCTCACGCAAATCGTACGGCAAAGCGAAGATTCCGGCATTTTACTCAACGCCACCCACCTGCGCGAAGCGCTTCGGATGCAGACTACCCATATCTTCCCCAAATTCCGTCTGAAAGGGGTTGCCGATCTAAAGAAAATACAGGGAGACGAACTGTTGGAAGAAATAACAACAACTTACATGCGAGACGGAATAGAAGAAACCATGATCGTTGTCCGATCAAACAAACAAGCCAATGTCTACAACCTTGGGATCCGCAATCGCATCCTTTACCGGGAAGAAGAATTATCATCGGGCGACCGCCTGATGGTTGCCCGAAATAATTATTATTGGACAGCCGACAACCAGGAAATGGACTTTATCGCCAACGGAGAAATCATAGAAGTGCTGCGTGTGAAGAAAATAACCGAATTCTACGGGTTCCGCTTTGCCGATGTCTGCGTCCGTTTCCCCGACTACGAGATGGAAAGCGACATCAAAATATTGCTTGATACCCTGCAAAGCGAAACCTCTGCCTTGTCCCCCCAGTTAAACGACAAATTATTCCATGCCGTATTGGAAGACTATGCCCATATAACAACCAAAGCCGAACGGATGAAAAAGATGAAGGTCGACCCTTACTACAACGTTGTACAGGTAAAATACGCCTACGCCGTAACCTGCCACAAAGCCCAGGGCGGACAATGGAAAAATGTCTTCCTCGATATCGGCTACATCAAGGAAGACATACTCGGTGAAGAATTTTACCGTTGGCTTTACACCGCCGTTACCCGCGCTACGGGATGCCTTTATTTGGTAAACCTGCCGGATATGTTCAGCTACAAAGGCTGAATAATCCGGTAATTGCCACTCAGGTGCATAAAGGCAAACAACTGCAACAAGCCATCGTAGTAGGCATCAAAATACCCGTCTTCGTAAGGCGCATTTTTGCTGTTCCAGAAATGGTCGATAAATTCCTTGCGCTTATCATGCGAACAAACCAAAGACACCGCAGCCGAAGAAGCCACTAACCCCAAAGAGTGACGTAACGCCTTATGTTCGCCGGCGCCCAAGATTTCTTCCACCGGCGAACCATCGACATTGTATTGGTCGACAAACGTAGTCAGCCCTTGTCCATAAAGGAAATTCTGTATCGTATGCCCATATTCCTGTTGCCATTGCTTATCGGCACACGCCCAGGAATAATCCAGTGCGATATTCATCGGCACCCTCCAGGAGTCGAAGCGAAAGGATTTGCCGATAATCCATCCCCGGTCTTTCGGCCTACCGTCAAACTCCGAATAATCCGGCGTCAAACCCGTTTCCGGATGGACACAAGTATGCAGGTATTGCCGGCTTTTTTCAGCGCATTCTCTCCAGAAATCGGAACGTCCGTCGTTTGCCCACCGCGCCCACACCTCATAAAAGGCCGGGACATGATAGGAAGGATCGGTAAATGTATATCCCCATGTTTCAGGAACAAATGTTATCAGTTTATGATCCATATTTATAAGGGTAGTCACACCTTCTGTTCCATCTTTAGATGCGGCAAGATCAAGAATGCGTTGCGCCTCTTGCAAATAATTGATGCCGGAGGTATTTCCCCAGCGGTTGGAGGCAAAAATCAGCGCTGTTACATAATACAATTCTCCATCCGAGGCCGGGCCTTGTGCATTGCGGGTGCCGTCGGTCTTACAACTCCAGGCAAAATACCCTTCATACGGCCCTTCCTGATGCTGCATATATTTCACACCCCACCTCCACAAGCGATCAAAAATATCTTTACGGTCAAACTGAACAGCGATCATCAATCCGTACGACATCCCTTCCGTTCTCACATCATGGTTTTTAAGGTCGGAAATATAGGCAAGGGAATCCTCCACTTCAAAATACACCTTATCCGGACCTTCAAACAAATCATAAAACAAGCCTTTCAGCCTATTCTCAATATCTTCTTCAGAATACCCTGCTTCAGCAAACAAATAACGATACGTACCTGTTTCAATAGCGCCCGATTGCCAAGGCTCAGACAGCCTGCCACCGGAAACACAACCGGACATTATACATCCAATTAGTGCAAAACATGCGATCAATTTACTTTTCATGTGACTTATTTTAAAGTTTTTCAGATTAGCTTCTCACACCTCCATTTTATTTATCGCCCACAATCCGAAAGAGGATAAAGCGAAAAATAAGCAGGACAAAAATAAGCATAAATCCCCTTCATTTTCTCCCTTATTTTTCCCTCCATTTTCCCTTCCATTTTTTCCCTCAAAAAAGTGTAACAATAAATCCTTCGTTTAAATGCAACACTGAGTGTTGTGACATGGATGCGGAGGTAC